>JAUSCK010000005.1 GCA_030651035.1 Elusimicrobiota bacterium | reverse complement strand
CGCCGTTCTCCCTGCCTGTTGGTACGCATACCGTGTATTACAGCGCCATGGATAACGTGGGGAATGTGGCGGCGGTGAAAACAGCCCTGCTTAATGTTATCTCAGCGGAGGTGTATGTCGAATGCGGAGGCGTGCTTACACAAAGCGCTTTCTTGGAAGGCGACCTTGATTGCTCCGGCTATACTGGCGCGATATTGACCATAGGGGCGGATAATATCGTCTTTGACGGCAGGGGGTATAAAATAATAGCGCCGGATGCCGATACGGTTATCTACGCTTCCGGCAGGCGCAATATAAGCGTAATAAATGTGGATGTCTCCGACGAAAATTATTTCGGTGCGGGCAGTGGCGTGGATATCAGCTTCAGCAGCGGCGTCCTGGTGCAGGGCATAACCGCCACGGGGCGCGAATACGGCCTGAAAATGCCGTACGGGAACAGCGATGTGACTATCACCGGCAACTACATTGACGGTTACCCGGCCGGTGTTTATATCGGAGGCGGTTCCAGCATAACCATCACGGGGAATAACCTTTCCAGCTTTTTTGGGTGGCCTTCAAGCCTGAACGCGGACAATGTGCATGATTTATATATTTCTAATAATGACTTTAACACCGTAACGCTCAACAGTATAACTGATTCCGTTATTGACAATCCGTATACTGTCATGCCTCCCTGGATGAGCATTTCCTACTCCAGGAACCTCGCGGTTAATAACGGGCATTTACAGCAACTGGAGATATCAGACAGCAGCGATATGCAGGTCAATAATGTGATGCCGCGGTATGGGTGGCTATTCGGCTTCAGGGTGGCGAACAGCACCAATACAACAGTGAGCGGCTGTAATATATCCGGTGGTCTCGAACTGGTTGGTCTGTCAGGGGTTAATCTCAATGGATTTACCTGGGATGGTAATGCGGTTAACGCCGATATGGTGGAGGGGTTGTCTGCGGATGGTAATACATTCGGCGAGATGACGCTGAAAAATATTTCAGATTCTGTTATTTCCAACTCTACCATCTACAACGGGTCGGTGAAGGTTTTTTATGCCAGCAACTTTGTGTTCAATAATGTGTTGATATACAGTGGATACGACGAGATCGGTCTGGATATCTCTAATAGCCGGGATATTGTGTTAGACGGGACCGGTCCGGGTGGTTATTCAATAGGTATCAGGGTTTCGGACAGCTCTAATACTCGGATAACCAATGCCTATATTTCAGCTCAAAACATTGGAATAGCGGTCTCTGCCAGCCGGAATACCACGCTTGAAAATATCTACCTGTGGGGCACTTACGACTGGCTGCCTTCCACCTCCGCCGGGCTCAGTTTCACGGATTCTACCGGCATAAATATCGTGAATACCCTGACTTCCAACTGGGACTTCGGCCTAAAACTGGAAGGCAACTGTGGCAACACCAAGATCCTGAATGATACGCTTGCTTATAACAATACCGGCATAACTATTTCTCCCGCATGCACCGGTGTTTCTATAACGAACTCCATACTGTGGAACAACAATGATGACTTAAACGACCAGTCCGGAACCGCCCAGGTGACTTACTCCGATGTTCAGGAAAGCCTGCTGCCCGGCGTAGGGAATATGCACGCGGATCCTTTGTTTATGGGCCCGCCCTGGGACCTCCGTTTAAGTTCCGGTTCGCCCTGTATAGACGCGGGCGTCAATACCACGGCCGGCCTGCCGGCAACGGACCTTAACGGCTCACCAAGGCTGCATGACGGCAACAGCGATGGAAACGCCGTGGTGGATATGGGCGCTTACGAAAGCCAGCAAAGTTATTTCGCCAGCACAACTACCGTAAATGGCGAACCGGAACTGGTATTAACTTCGTATAACCGAATGGAAGTAGCCCAGATAAGCACGGTTTCAGAAAAAGGGAGCGTTGTTGTAGCTGCGCGCGGAAGCGGCCTGGTTCTTGTGAGCAATCTTTACGAAGTGCTCCCGGACGGTAATTATTACCCGCCGGCTGTTTTGACATTCGTTTATTCAACTGCGGCGCTCGGCGGTGTTTTGGAATCGGAGCTTGCGGTTTATGAGTATTTTTCAGACTCCGGCCTGTGGGAGATCTTGCCCGACCAGACTCTTGATCCCGTAACACACAGGATAACAGCGTCCGTAAGCCGGATAGCGTCCCTGTTCGGCATATTCGGCATAGAACACGATACCAGTGCTCCGACGGTAAGCATTAGCGCCCGCGGTTCGGAAGCGGTTCCCGGCGAAACCGTATATATTACCGGAACGGATTCCGTCACTATAACGGCGGCGGACCCGATTGTGGACGGCACCGCTTCCGGCGTGAAGGAGATCCTTTACGCGGTTGACGCCGTCTTCTCCACGCAGACCGCTGTGGCGTACATAGTTCCATTCACGGTGCCTGTCGGTACGCACACGGTCTATTACACGGCCTTTGACAATGCGGGCAACCAAGCGGCGGTGATAGATGTGAATTTCATTGTGCAGCCTGTTGAGTCGGGTCCGTCTGGCGATACAATGCCACCGGTGACCACCATAAGCTTCAGCACGCCGTCCTATACGGAAGACGGGCATATAGTAGTACCCGGCGCGGTTTTGGTCTATTTAAGCGCCCTGGACCCGGAGGTGACGGGGCAGATAAAGGCGGGGCTTGCCACCACCTATTATCTTGTGGACGCGGACACCGCAACCGCCCAATTGAATGTTTACCTGGAGCCGTTCGGCCTGCCTGAAGGCAGCCACACTATCCGCTATGCGTCGGCGGACAAGGCCGGGAATCTTGAGGCGGTAAAAAGCGAAGTAGTATTTGTTGACGGCGCCGCGCCGGTTTCAACCGCGGCTATAGCGGGCTCAGCCGGACAGAACGGCTGGTTCGTTTCGCCGGTCATGGTGACGCTGGCAGCGACGGACGGCCTTAGCGGAGTTGCCGGAGCGTATTACTCGCTGGCTGGCTCGTCTTTCGCTGTTTACTCGGCGCCATTCAGCTTAAGCTCCGAGGGCTTTAATGAACTTAAATATTATGCCGTTGATAACATCGGTAACCTTGAGCCTGAAAACAGTTTAGTTCTCAAAATAGACCAGAGCACGCCCATGGTTAGTGCGGCGGCAATGCCCGCGCCGAACGTAGACGGCTGGAACAATAGCGCGGTTTCTGTGGTATTCACCGGCACGGACGCTGTTTCCGGAGTTGAAGAGTGCTCCTTCGGTATTGTGTCCGCCGAGGGGGCCGGGCAGGAAACAGCCGGCTGGTGCCGCGATATTGCGGGCAATACAGGGTATTCCACAGCGACTATAAGTATAGACCTTACCGACCCGCTTATAAGCGCGAAAAGGTCCCCGCTTGCCAATGAGTATGGCTGGAATAATACGGCTGTGACGGCGAGTTATGTCTGTACCGACGGGCTCTCCGGCGTGAAGTCATGTCCGCCCGCGGAGACCCTTGCCGGGGAAGGTATAAACCAGAGTGTTTCCGGCGAAGCCCTGGATTATGCCGGCAACAGGTCAAGTGCTTCCGTAAGCGGTGTAAATATAGATAAAATTGCGCCTATATCGGCTTATAGGCCGGAGGGGATGGTTTATATTTCTGAAACCGGGAAAATCTACTTAAACCTTGCGGCGAATATATCCTTAATCGTCACCGACCCTGTTTCCGGCGGTACAGCAAGCGGGATAGACGCCGTGGAATATTACATTGATTCCGCGCCGTTCATGGTTTACGCCTCGTCGTTCGGCCTCTCCGGGGGGATCCGCACAGTCTATTACCGCTCGCGGGACAAAGCCGGGAATATAGAGTCCGCCAAATCCGCCGAGTTCCATATGGATGGAACAAGTCCTCTTACGTCACTTAACATCTCCGCCCCGCTCTATCTCGCGGAGGGGGTGCGCTATATAACGCCGGGAAGCGTTCTATCATTCGCAGCCGCCGACCCGCTGATCAATGATACGGCTTCCGGTGTGCTGCTTACAAAATACAGGATAGACGGCGGCAATTGGCAGGTGTATTTGGACAGCTTCAGCATAGTGGCGGAAGGATTGCATACCGTCGAGTATTATTCCATGGACCGGGTGCAAAATGCCGAGGCAATGAAGACCGCAAAGCTGGCAGTGGACAATACGCCTCCGGCTACAACCATCAGCTTCGGCGAGCCGAAGGCGAAAACCTTCGGCCTGCCCTTGCTAACGCCCGCGACCAAAATTACTTTATCCGCCGGTGACCCTGTAATTAACGGGGCCGCGTCCGGCCTCAACAGTATTTTCTACGAAATAGAGAATATGCAGACCGGCGCCCTTACGCCTGTAACGGCTTATCTTTCTCCGTTCACTATCCCTGAGCAGGGCACATTCATAATAAGGTGCTGGTCCAGGGACAATACAGGCAACACCGAAACGGCCAAAGAAATGCCTGTTTCCGTGACAACCTGGAGGGAAGAGGGCCTAGTGGCGGTCTCCGGGCTTGATATGTCCGGTACCGCGGATATTTCAGGCGCTGTAAAATCCAATGCTGTAGTAAACCTTGGCGGCAATGCCAGGATACTCGGCGATGTTACGGCCAGCACTATAACCCTGGCGGGCAAAGCCCAGATAACCGGCCGGCAGGTCAGCGGGGCTGCGCCGGTTAATCCCGCGCCTATAAATCTGGCCGGTATAATCCAAAGTGCCATTGCCGTGAATAATAATGTCCTTGTGTCCTCCAGCCTTGTGAACGGCAAGCTGGTACTCGGCTCAAAGGCGAGTATAGTTCTTTCCACCGGGACCTATTACTTCAAAGGCATGGAACTTTCAGGCGGCTCCAGTATTACGCTCGCCGGTAAGGTGGATATATTAGTAGAAGGCGGAATATCGATAAGTGGCGGCAGTTCATTGAACGCCTCGGGTGCGGCCTCCCTGCTGTCGATAATCGTCAGCACATCTTCCGAGCTGAAATTCAACGGCGGGGCCGCCCTTGCGGCCTGCGTCTACGCCCCGTATTCAGATATGAAGCTGACCGGCAACGCGTTGCTGGGCGGGCATTATTTTGTGAAGACCGCCACCGTGAGCGGCACGAGCAACATCCTCCAGTCCGGCGAGGCCTTGCCTGTGGCTGCCGCGCCGACTGGCGGCGGCATAAAGACCAAGGCGGCTGCTATGCCCGCCAGGAACTTCAGCGTCCTTGCCGGGCCCGACCCGGAGTTCAGGCTGGGCGAGGTTTATGTGTTCCCGAACCCGGCCAAAGGCAGTGAAGCCCCGGTATTCCATATAGAAACCGGCATAGCCGATAGCGTGAAAATAACTATTTACACCGTAAGCGGCAGGGCGGCGCACGAACAGACGCTTACAGGGCTTCCCACTGAACTGGATGACGGCAACGGTTTAAGTTACGCCTATGAATACACCTGGCGAGGCCATATCCCTAGTGGGGTTTACCTTTACTACATAGAGGCGCAGAAGGGCGGGCAAAAATTAAAGAAAACCGGAAAATTCGCGGTGGTAAGGTAGGAGGGATTATGAAAAACAAAACGACCCCTCATCACATGCTGAACCGCATTGTTTATCTGCTTTTCCGCCGGAGGCGGACCCGCCAGGATGTTTGGTGGGCAAGGCCATGGGTATTAGGCGCGGCGCTTGTGTTTATTTTTACGCCTTCGGTAAAAATAAGCCAGGCGCTTGAGAGCGGCGCGGAGTTCCTGCGTATAGACACGGACGCCCGGGCGGGGGCCATGTCTTCCGCCGGGGCCGCTTCCGCAATGGGCATAAGCGCCATAACGTATAACCCCGCCGGGCTTGCCTCTCTAAAACACGGCGAGGCCGCTTTAAGCCACAGCGCTTTATACCTTGGCACGGCGCATGACTTTGCAGGGGCGGGCTTTGCCCTGCCCGGTTCGGCGGGGTGGAAAATGGGTTTAAGTTTCGCAAGGCTGTCCAGCGGCAGCATGGAAGGCCGCACGGCCTCAAGGTCCAGAACCGGCGGCTATAGCGCCTACGACCAGGCGGCGAGCCTCGCTTTAGCCAGGCAATACGGAATGTATAGCGTAGGCGGGGCCGTGAAATATATAGAGAGTTCCATAGCCGGGGTTAAGGGAACCGGCTACGCCGTGGATATGGGGGTACAGCGCGGTTTAAAAGGGATCCCTGTGTCTGTGGGTGTTGCGGTGCAGAACCTCGGCCCCGGTATTAAGTATATTTCACAGCGTGACCAATTGCCTTTAAGCGTAAGCGCCGGTATAATGTTTATGCCGGTGGCGGGGTTCATGCTGAACTTTGACGCCAGACGGTATGTGTATGATAAGTATACAACCTACAGTCTGGGTACCGAGTACGCCCTGTTCGGCGGGCCGGGAAGCATGTCTGGCCTGAGCCTGCGCGGCGGCGTAAACGGCGGAGCAGGCCAAAGCGCGGTGGGGGCGTTCAGCGCGGGGGCGGGGATAAAACTGATGAACGCTGATTTGGACTACGCGATGTCGCCTGAAGGCAGCCTGGGCAGCATCCAGCGCATAACGCTAAAGAAAAAGTTTTAATGGGTAAACGTGAAATTCAGGTTAATACAAAAGAACCTGCGCTAAGAGGCCCTGTGTTTCCTACAGAGCTTCGGCCGGCGCGGTGCTGACTTCGACGGCGGCGGCGCTCGAGGTCAGGACTTCCACGGATTCGCTCATCTCCTCCTCGTCGGCTTCCTCGGGCAGGTAGCCGGAGGCGCGCATCCTCGCCACTATGGAACTTTTGCGCCTCTCCATAAAGCGGGTTCCTTTTACCGGGCTGTAGCGCCGCGGGCTGGGCAGCGCCGCCGCCAGCGCGGCGGCTTCCTCCGGCGTAAGGTCGGCCGCGCTCTTGCCGAAATAGGCGCGCGCGGCGGCTTCTGCGCCGTAGATGCCCCTGCCCCACTCGGCTACGTTCAGGTAGATCTCAAAAATGCGCCGCTTGCCCAGCTCTTTCTCGAGCCGGCGGGCTATCAGCAGTTCCTTTATTTTGCGCAGCGGGTTCTTGGAGGGGGAAAGGTAGAGGTTCCGCGCCAGCTGCTGCGTTATAGTGCTGCCGCCCTTGGCGAAGCGCTTTTTCTTCCAGTCGGTCTCCAGGGCTTTGCGGGTGCTTTCCCAGTCCACGCCGCCGTGCCGGTAAAACCCGTCGTCCTCGGCCACCAGCACTGCGTGCTTGAGGTTTTCGGAAATGCCGTCCCAGCCGGTCCAGGTCATGTCGCGGCCCAGCTTCTTCCCCTGCGCTCTTGCCTGCTTTTCCTTGATGCGCATGAAGGAGGTCTCAAGCGGGTTCTTATTCTTCAGCTCCGAAACATCGGGCAGCATCTCGACGTATTTATGAATCTCTTCCCCTTTTTCGTAGATAGAATTTTTTACTTTTTCAAACTTCTCA
>JAUSCK010000002.1 GCA_030651035.1 Elusimicrobiota bacterium | reverse complement strand
AACATTTCCGCTATCTGGGCGTTACGCGGTTCGGAGATGTATTCTCCACTGACAAGCTGGGCCACGGTTAACCCGGGCGGCAGGCGGCCGGCATTGCTTATCTCTATCTTATCGTCGTACACTTTAACGATGCCGCCGGTTGGACCGGAATAGTCCCGGTGCACGATGGAGTTGATAATTATTTCCCGCAGGGCGTCCAAAGGATAATCCCAGCGCTCATCGCGCTGCGGCTTGCCGGTGATGATATACTCCTTGTTGATGTGCTTAAGGATGAAATTAAATACGGCGTCCACTTGGGTGAACAGGTCAGACTTTGTCCTGTCGCCGTCTTTTATAAGGGTCGGGGTCTGGAAGCGGCCTAGTTCCACGGCGGTGAAGAGAGATTCCCTCTTTAAGAAAAGCAGGTAGCAGGCCCGTGAGATATGCTTTCCGCGGACCAGATCTAATTTTTCAAGCGCCTTTAGCGGGGTGTCTTTTATTTTTACTGATCGGCCTTTATTCACCCGGCTTATGAATTTCTTTACTTTGGTCAGAGCAATATCTTCCAGGGTATGCTCTGGATCGGTGGTGTAGTCCCAGCTCGAATTAAAGGTTCTGAAGTGCGCCTGGGCGACTTCATCCGGAGTCATAAGGTGGTTGGCGTTCCCCACCCTCTTGTAGTAGCGGCCTTTTACGCCAACCGGCTTTATGGGGTATTCTTTTACCCGGAGGGCGGCTACGGTCATGCCGTCCAAGGTAACGACCTCAGTTTCAGGCAGGATGGCGGGTGTGGTTTTGGTTTTTACTTCGTTTGCCCATTGCTGTAGTTTTTCAGGCGTTAAATTAAGGCCGGTGATCTGGCCGTTGTCGGCAACGCCTAAAAGCACTGTTCCGCCGTTAGTGTTCGAAAAAGCGGCAATAGCTTCAACGGCCTCATTGGAGAATGAAGTTTTAAACTCCAGCGTTTGGGATTCGCCGGCGGCTATTAGTTTTTTAAGTTCCTGAGGCGTCATAAAGAACTGACTTCTTCGCTGTAAACCGCTTTATACAACTCTATTGTTTTTTCAGGCCGGGTTCAAAATCTGTGGTGGATTTAAAACCGAATTTTTTTGCGTATCATTGATAGATAGGGATGTGTGTGTTATAATATAAATGCGGGCGTTGACTGTGTCGATGGCCCGCATTTTATTTGCCCGGAATCGCTTCAGGCTCCGCTTATCTATTCTAGTCCCTCAAGGACTTTCAGCATATTTACTTTTAATGAACTGACTTTTCACCTACAAATCAAACTGTACTAACATACGGCGAGGCTGGCGGCATTCCAGCTACGGTTACCTTTGAAGCCGGTGAGTTTGGCTATGAGCTCGACCAGGTCTTTTATGGATATTTCAAAGCCGGTGCCCCAGACGGGGATATCTTTAGCGCCGGTTTTTACGGCTTCCACGCATTTTTTTATAAGGGCGGGGATCACATGGGAGGAGCCGGGGTTGAAGTTGTCCCGGGGGCCGTAGAGGTTTACGGGCAGGAGGAAGATGGAGTTGAAGCCATACTGCTGGCGGTAGGCCTGGGACTGCACCAGCAGCATCTTTTTGGCCAGGCCGTAGGGGGCGTTGGTTTCTTCGGGGTAGCCGTTCCAGAGGTCTTCTTCTTTGAACGGGATGGGGGCGAATTTGGGGTAGGCGCAGATGGTGCCCAGGGCGACGAA
>JAUSCK010000310.1 GCA_030651035.1 Elusimicrobiota bacterium | reverse complement strand
GCCGGTTCTCCAACAGGGCGGACGTGCTGATAGGGGGCCGGCGCTGCCGCGTGCTCGGCAATGTCACGATGGACATGATCATGGCGGACGTGACCGCCGTGAAGGACGCCGCCGTCGGGTCGGAGGCGGTGCTGCTGGGCCGCCAGGGCGCGGAGGAAATAACGGCGGCTGAGCTGGCGGCCCTGGCCGACACGATAACCTATGAGATAGTTACGCTGATCTCCGCCAGGGTGCCGAGGGTGTACGTGGAATGAAACACCCGATACTTGAAAATATCGGGCGAGAATTCCTGAGCCTGGCCGAGGCCCTGGGCTCGGCGGCGCTGACGCTTAAATCAGTGGTCGTCTGGATATTCCGCTCTAAGTTCGAGTTCGGGGAGACGGCCAAACAGGCGGTTAAGATCGGCGTGGATTCGATGACCGTGACCGTGCTGACCAGTTTCTTTACCGGCATGGTGCTGGCCCTGCAGATGGGCAGGTCCATGAAAAACCTTTTCAACGAGCCGATGTACGTCGGTACCATGGTCGCCTTCACGATGCTGAAGGAGCTGGGGCCGGTGCTGACCTCCGTAGTGGTGGCCGGGCGCGCGGGCGCGGTGGTTACCGCGGAGATAGGCACCATGAAGGTGACGGAGCAGATAGACGCGCTCTACACGCTGGGCACCAACCCTACGCGCTACCTGCTGGTGCCGCGCTACATAGCTTTTATGGTTACGCTGCCGCTGCTTACGGTCTTCGCCGATTTCCTGGGGATACTGGGCGGCTGGCTTGTCGCGGTGACGAAACTGGGAGTTTCTCCGTCGGTCTACATGGACGATATTTTCACCTATCTTGACGTAGGGGACTTTATGCACGGCTTTATCAAGACTTTTTTCTTCGCCTTCATGATAGCCACCGTGTCCTGCTATAAGGGGCTTAATACCAGGGGCGGCGCCGAGGGCGTGGGCAAAGCCACCACCGAGGCCGTCGTCGCCAGCATGGTGCTGGTGATGGTCATGGATTATTTTATCAGCGCGCTGCTGGTGGCGGTGGGCATATGATAGAGATTAAAAAGCTGAACAAGGCCTTCGGGGGGAAGGTCATCCTTAAGGACATCTCCGTGGACATTAAGGACGGCGAGCTGTTCAGCGTTATCGGCCCGTCGGGCATGGGCAAGAGCACTTTTATTAAATGCCTCATACGCCTGCTTAAGCCGGAGAGCGGGCAGATCATCGTCGACGGGCAGGATATCGGCTCTACGTCGAGCGAGTTTACCCTGGCACGCGTGCGGCGCAGCTTCGGCTACCTGTTCCAGGAGGGTGCACTGTTCGATTCGCTTACCGTCATGGAGAACGTCGCTTTCGGCCTTAAATACCTTACCGATATCCCGAAAGGCGAGTACCCCCGGATCGTTAAGGAGAAACTTGCTTTAGTAGGGCTTGAGAAGGTGGAGCATTTAAAGCCTTCGGAGCTGTCGGTAGGCATGAAGAAGCGCGTGTCGCTGGCCCGCTCGATAGCGGCCGAGCCCAAGTACATGCTTTACGACGAGCCTACCACCGGGCTGGACCCGGTCACCACCGGCATGGTCAAGAACCTTATCACGGACATGCGCGCGAAGCTGAAGATAACCTCAGTGGTGGTTACGCACGACCTGACTCTGGCCCTCGAGATCTCAAGCCGGGTGGCGATGCTTTTCGAGGGGAAATTCGTCGAGGTGGCGGAGCCCGCCAAATTCCGCCAGTCCGAAAACGCCTGCGTAAAAGAATTTATGGAAATCTCCCACCTCTCCCGCAAATAACAATTCCAGATTGATAATTTATTGAAGACCGCGAGATGTGAAGTCGGGGCCTACCGCAGGGGCCAGAACGC
The DNA here is from genome assembly GCA_030651035.1 of Elusimicrobiota bacterium. Classification (GTDB taxonomy): domain Bacteria; phylum Elusimicrobiota; class Elusimicrobia; order Elusimicrobiales; family UBA9959; genus UBA9959. The sequence continues at coordinate 12,392 of JAUSCK010000310.1, read as the reverse complement.
AAAATCGGCGTCGCGCACACCGTGCGCGCGCCTGCCGCTCTCGGGCTCGGCGCTTACGCAAGCCTCACCCTCCGAGGGGCTTTTGCTAACCTGGCCCCTGCGGTCTCCCCTCCCGGAAAGCCAACGCCGATTACATTTCTTCGGTTTGTAACCCTCCAGCGAGAAAAAAATCCTCATATTGAACCCGACAGGCGGTTGTCGGGATGGTCTGCTAAGCTATCTTTGTATAGGAAATGCTGGTTGGCTTTTCGGGGGGCATTGCTATTGACAAACATAGCATATGTGCTATAATATGGGTAGAGCTAAATACAGGATCTATTTTTACCGCACGGCAGGGGGGAGGTGTCAAGCCTGTGATTATGCCCGGGCCATGGACATAAACCACCAAGCTAAGGCAAAAAGGTGGTTCAGGGCCCTTGCGGAAATGGGGCCGGAGCTGCCGGAGGAATACGGCAAGTATCTTCGCGATGGGGTATGGGAGCTTCGTATTATTACTTTGCGTCATCAGCATCGTTTCTTGTATTCGTTCCGTGAAAATCTTGTGCTTGTGACGAACGCGTTCTTAAAGAAGTCCCAGGAAGTTCCCGGTGGTGAGATCGGAAAAGCCATCAAGGCAATAGCTGATTGGAAGGCGCGGAGGGGATGGGAAGATCTATGAAGAAAAATAAAGCGTCCGTTTCTCTTGACGAGGTCTTTGCGTGGTCTGAAAAGGACCCGCGGTGGAAAGCCGCCTACGCGAAGGCCGGCATTGAAGTCCGCCTGGCTATCCAGATCGCTAAAGCCAGGGCAAAATCCCGCATGACCCAGGGACAATTAGCGAAAGCTATAGGCACCACCCAGTCCGTGATCTCCCGCATAGAGCGTGCCAATCAAAATCTCACCCTGAAAACCCTGGGTAAAATAGCCTCCGTCCTCCACGCCGACCTGATAGTCCAGCTCCGCTACCACACAGGATTTCCATCTTAAAGGGTGCGCAGCGCCCCTCCCCGGCCGCACCCAACTGTGCATCTCGCGGTCACTGATCCAAAGGCCTCACACCGCTCCGCCCTCTTTCTACTGTAAAAGAGGCCCGAAAATTGCTATTTTATATACTTGCGGATAATATAGATATCAATATCCGCCAAGATCGGGTATTGGCTGGCTTTTCCCATAGTAAGCGCTGCGGGTTGAGGATTTAATGAACGGCGAGATGAAAGTTGGGATATTCGTCCTTATTGGTTCCGTGCTTTTCGGCATGGCCATCTTCCTGCTGGGCGATTACTCCTTCCAGAAATACTATACCGTCTACGCGGAATTCACCGACGTGGCAGGCCTTCCCGACAAGGCCACCGTCAAGCTTTCCGGAGTAGAGGTGGGCAAGATAAAGAAGATCTCTCTTAAAAACGACAAGGTTTTCATTCAGCTGGCCGTCCGCGAGGGCGTGAGGATCTACCGGGACGCCAAGTTCCAGGTGGGCTCCACCAGCATGATAGGTTCAAAGTTCCTGCAGATAGACCAGGGCACTCCCGCAGCCGGTAAAATAAAGGACGGCGACACCGTGCGCGGTGAGGAAGCTCTGCAGCTCGACCGCGCTTTGGCCAGGGCCGTCACAAGCCTGGAAGCCTTGGTGGGCGATATCCGGGGAGAGGGCAGCCTCGCCCGCGACCTCAACGAGATACTTACTAACCTGCGCGAAGTGACCGGCAACGTTAACGACCTGGTGTCCAATTCCCAGCCCCACGCAGAAAAGATCATGGAGCGGATGGATTCCATCACCGCCAAGCTCGACTCCATGCTCACGAAAACCGACGCTATAGTGGGTAAAATAGAGCGAGGAGAAGGAGTGGCCGGGGCACTGGTGTCCGACGCCAAGATGAAGGACAACGTTTCGACCGCCATCACCAACCTGCGCGACGCGAGCACCTCGGTGAAGGACGCACTCGGGCGGATCGGGGGCTTCCACACCTACCTGAAGTGGGACTACAAGTACGAGCCGCTGGCCCGCTCCTCTAAAAATAACTTCGGAGTTAAAATTTATCCGCGGGAAAACCGCTATTATTACCTGGGCGGCGCCAACCTGGTGAACGTCAAAGACACGGCAAAAGGAACCGACTACGAGGTGCTCAATACCGTGGACGCCCAACTGGGCTGGGAAGTGGCCGCCTTCGACCTGTACGCCGGCGTGCTGCACGGCTCGGGCGGCTTCGGCGCCCGCTGGAAGCCTTTTTACCGGAACTCCAAATGGGACCGCCTCAGCGTGCTGGCGGAAGCCTCTGAATTCACCCGCAACCGCAGGATAAAAGGCAGGAAATTCGACGAGCCGCGCTATGACGCGGGCGTGGACATCGCGGTCAACAAGTACGTCTCGGCGGGCGTGCGGCTTAACGACATGGCCGAGACTAAGCGCATAAATTACACCACGCGGCTGATCTTCGAGGACAAGGATATCGCCTATCTTTTCGGCTTCGCCAGCCTGGGCTCGCTCAAGAAATGAAATTAAGAACCATCTACCGCTGCCAGCAGTGCGGGCTGGCCTCTCCGAAATGGGCCGGGCAATGCCCCGGCTGCAGCGGCTGGAACACGCTGGTGGAGGAAGCCGAGGAGGTTCTCACCAGGGCCGCGGCCAAGGCCCGCGGGCTGACGGATTTCTCGGAGCCCCCCGTGAAACTTTCAGAGGCCCGCGCTATGAGGGCCGAGCACGCCTCTACCGGCATCCCCGAGCTGGACCGCGCGCTGGGCGGCGGGCTGGTTAAAGGCCAGGTGGTGCTGCTGGCGGGCCCCCCGGGCATAGGCAAGAGCACGCTCACGCTTGAAAGCTGCGCCGCGCTGGCCGCCGGCGCCTACGCCGGCAAGAAAATACTTTATGTCTCGGGCGAGGAATCCATCTCGCAGGTGGGGTCGCGCGCGGAGCGCCTGGGCGCGAAGTCGGAAAACGTCTACCTGATGTCGGAGACCAACCTCGCCCGCATCCTCGAGGAGTTCCGCAACCTCAAGCCGTCGTTCCTCGTCATCGATTCCATACAGACCGTCTACCACCCGGATTTCGTGGGCAGCCCAGGGTCCGTCGGGCAGATACGGGAATGCGCCTCGGAGCTGCTCAAGATGGCGAAGGCCGCCGGCGCCCCGGTGTTCCTGCTCGGGCACGTCACCAAGGAGGGCTCGCTGGCCGGGCCCAAGGTGCTGGAGCATATCGTGGATACGGTGCTTTATTTCGACGCCGAGAAGAACAACGTTTACCGGGTGCTGCGGCCGCACAAGAACCGCTTCGGGCCGGTGGACGAAACCGGTATTTTTGAAATGACCTCGCGCGGCCTGCGTTCCGTCGAGGACGTCGGGCTGCTATCCGCGGACTCGGACCGGGACCGGGCTTTGGCCGGCCGCGCCTTCGCCGTCGCTTTTGAAGGGGCCCGCCCCATACTCGCCGAGATACAGGCGCTGGCCGCCAGATCCTACCTGCCGTACCCGCGCCGCACCGTGACCGGCATGGACCTGAACCGCGCGCAGATGCTGATAGCCGCGCTTGAAAAGAACGTCGGGCTGCGCTTCGACGAGATGGATGTGTTCGCCTCGCTGCAGGGCGGCATTAAGCTCAAGGACCCCGCGCTGGACCTGGCCTTCTGCGCCGCGCTTATCAGTTCCGCCAAAGACATAGCTTTGCCGCCCGACTGCGTGTTCATCGGCGAGGTGGGCATCCTGGCGCAGGTTTCCAGCCCGGGCTTCATGGACCGGCGCCTGGCCGAGGCCGAGAGGCTCGGCTTTAAAACAGCTTTTGTCCCCCGGCTGCCGAAAAAAGACGAAGGGCGCTTTAAGACCCTGAGGCTTGAGGTGGTGAAGGATATGGGCGGGCTTTACGCCGCCCTGGCAAAATTAACCCCGGTGAAAGCCGGGAAGTAGAAAGAACAAGGAGCAATCATGATAGTCTGGATCTTCAGGGCCGTCGCCTTAATAGGCACCCCGGTGTTGACCTGGTTTACAGTTTCCAAGGACCTCAAGGGCCTGGCCTTCGGCGTGCTTATCGGCCTGGTGATAATAGGCGTGGAGTACGTTTTCGAGAACATCAGCCTGTTCTCCCTTATCATCGGCATCATAGGCGCGGTGGTCGGCATCATCCTGTCCAAGCTGCTGGACTACACGGTGTTCCAGATAGGCAATGTCGACTTCAACGACATCTGGCTCAAGTACACCCCCATCGTGCGCTACGCGCTGGCCCTGCTGGGCGTGATGGTGAGCATAAAAAAGATCCCCGAGATCGACGACCTGGATAAGAACATCCTTTCGATGGGAAAGCGCGGCGGCAAGAATATGAAGGTGCTGGACCTTTCCGCTATAGTGGATGGGCGCGTGCTGGATATCTGCGACACCCACTTCATCACCGGCGGCGTGATAACCCCGCGCTTCGTGGTGCAGGAGCTGCACGCGCTGGCTGAATCCAGCGACCCGATCAGCCGGGCCAAGGGCCGCCGGGGGCTTGATATCCTGGCGCGGCTGCAGGAGTCCCGCGACATCCCGTTCCGCGTGATAGACAGGGACCTGAAGGAGGCCGTCGACAACCAGATGAAGCTGGTGACCATAGCCAAAGAGCTGGGCGCCTCCATCATAACGATAGACTTCAACATAAATAAATTGGCCGCGCTTGAAAACGTGACCGTGCTGAACATAAACGACCTCACGATAGCCCTGAAGCCGGTGGTGCTGCCCGGCGAGGATATGTCCGTGTTCGTCATGAAGGACGGCAAGGAAAAAGAGCAGGGCGTGGGCTATCTTGACGACGGCACGATGATAGTGATAGAGGACGGCCGCGACTTCGTGGGCAAGAAGGTGGACGCCGTGGTGCAGTCCATCCTGCAGACCTCGCAGGGCCGCATAATCTTCACCAGGGTCAAGGGCAAGGCCGCCCAGCAGGGGCCGAAGCAGCCGTAAACAACACAGCGGTCCCGGATCTCAGGCAGGAATGAGCGTGTCTAACAAGAAGAAAATTGCGGGCGGGGCCGAGGCCATCATACTGGCCGGCGGGTCCGGCGCGCGCATGGGGGCGGAAAAGCAGTACCTGCCGCTTGCGGGCCGCCCCATGATAGAGTGGACGGTAGAGGCATTTACCTCGAGCGGCCTGTTCTCGAAAGTTATCCTCGCGCTTGGCCCGGAAAATCTTAAAAAATACGGGCCCGCCTGGGAAAAGGCCGGCGTAAAGACAGCCCCGGCCGGCGCTACCCGCACGGAATCCCTCAGGAACGCTTTTAAGCTTGTCAGTCCCGGCGCCGGGCTGGTAGCCGTGCACGACGGGGCAAGGCCGCTGGTGGACGCGCCGCTGATAAAAGCCTGCCTTGAAAAGGCGGCGGAAGCCGGCGCCGCGGTACCCGCGGTGCCGCTGAAGGATACGGTCAAGAAGGTCTCCCCCGGCGGCGAAGTTTTTGAGAGCACGCCGGAGCGCTCCTCCCTGCTGGCGGTGCAGACCCCGCAGTGCTACCGGCGCGAAGTCATTTCGGCCATACTGGACGCAGCGGGGAGCGGCAAGGATTACAGCGACGAGTCCCAGGTTTTGGAAAAATTGGGGATAAAAGCCGCGGTGGTGCGGTCAACCTTCCGCAACATCAAGGTGACCACCCCCGAGGACCTTATTATAGCGGAGGCCTTTATGAAAGATGAAAAAACTGTTGCTGCGCGTTCAAAGGTCCAGCTGTCGCGGACCGGCTTCGGCTACGACATCCACCGCCTGGTGGAGGGCCGCCCGCTGGTACTGGGCGGCATTAAAATAGAGCACACCAAGGGGCTGCTCGGCCACTCGGACGGCGACGTGGTGCTGCACTCCATCTGCGACGCGCTCCTGGGCTCTATCTCCGCCGGGGAAATAGGCGTCTACTTCCCGCCCACCGACCTCACCCTGATGGGCATCTCCAGCGTGGTCATAGCGGAGAAGACGCTTGAGATCCTGGTTTCTAAAAAAGCCCGCATAATAAATATTGACGCCACTATAGTGGCCGAGGAGCCGAAGCTGAAGCCCCATTACGAGAATATCCGCAACTCGGTGGCGAAGATCTTTAAAATGGATCATGCGGACGTAAGTATTAAAGCCAAAAGCCGCGAAGGCCTGGGCGATATCGGCCACGGCGAGGCCATGGTCTGTTACGCTTCTGTGAGCGTGTTGAAATGAACACTCATAACCGAGGGGCCTTGCGCGGCGTTCTTTTGCTTTCCGTCCCTTTCTTCTGCGCCTGTGCTGCGCCCGGGCCGGCCGGGCAGCAGCAGGAGAAGCCTTCCGGGCCCGGCGCGGCCATAGTTTTCGAGAAGCGGACCTTCAAGCTGGTGAAAACCCCCGACCCCGACCTCGAGGCGGCGCTGGAAGGCATACTCTCCGGCAGCTACGATACCGCCGTTAAGAACCACGTCGGAGACAAGCCGATGGAGATAGGCTTCACCTACTCCCTGGCCCCCAAGGGCGCCGTTTACCCTTTTTCCGAGATAGAAGTGTCCTGTATAATGCAGGAAAAATACGCGAGACGCAGCGGGCCGGAAATCTGCGGGGACTTCTTCCTGGATCTCGGCGTCAGGATAAAAAGCGCGGTCGGCGGGAAATAGCTATGGACTTCAGGATCTACAACACGCTCACCAGGCAGAAAGAGATTTTCAAGCCGCTGAAAGAAGGCGAGGCAGGGATCTACACCTGCGGTCCCACCGTCTACCTCTACGCCCATATCGGCAACATGCGCACCTATATCGCCGAGGACGGCCTGGTGCGCGCCATGAAGTTCCTGGGCTTCAAAGTAAAACGGGTGATGAACATCACCGACGTGGGGCACCTCACCTCCGACGCCGACACCGGCGAGGACAAGGTGGAGGCCAGCGCCCGCCGCGAGGGAAAGAGCGCCTGGGACGTAGTTAAATTCTATACAGAGGCTTTCTTCAAGGATTTCAACGCGCTGAACTGCCTGGCCCCGGACGTGCTCTGCCCGGCCACTGATTACATCAGGGAAATGGTGGACCTGGGCCTGGCGCTGGAGAAGAAGGGGTACACCTACGTCATCCCCGGCGACGGCGTCTATTTCGATACCGCGAAGCTGCCTGATTACGGCAAGCTGGCCGGCAAAAGCCATATGGAGGGCCTGAGGGAAGGGGCGCGCATCGAGGCCAACGCCCAGAAGCGCGGCCTTACCGATTTTGCCGTCTGGAAATTCTCCACGCCGGAGGAAAAGCGCCAGATGGAATGGGACTCCCCCTGGGGCAAAGGCTTCCCGGGCTGGCACATGGAGTGCTCGGCCATGGCTATGAAGCACCTCGGCGAGACCATGGACATCCACTGCGGCGGCGAAGACCACGTGGCCATCCACCACACCAACGAGATCGCCCAGTCAGAGGCCGCCACCGGCAAGCCTTTCGCCCATTACTGGATGCACGTGCGGTTCCTCGTGCTGGGTGACTCCGGCAAGATGTCCAAATCCGCCGGAGGCTTCCTCACCGCGTCCGTCCTGCCGGAGAAGGGCTACGACCCGCTGGCCTACCGCTATTACTGCCTGCAGACGCATTACCGTAAGCAGTTGGAATTCACCTGGGAAGCCGTAGAGGCGTCCGCGCGGGGCCTCGACGGCCTGCGCTCCCTGGCCGGCAGGGTCATGGCCGAGGTTCCCGGAGCGGCGCCGGCAGTTGACCGGAACGCGAAATATTTCATGGATTTCTCCGGGGCGCTGGCCGACGACGTGAATATGCCCGAGGCCCTGGCCGTGCTGTGGGAAACGCTGAAAGACTCCTCCATCCCCGCTCCGCAGCGCCTGGCTTTCGCGCTGGCGACCGAGGAAGTACTGGGCCTGAAGCTGTTCGCCGAAAAAGCGGCGGAGGAACTGCCCGCCGAACTGGCCGCCCTGATAAAAGAGAGGGAAGCCGCCCGCAAAGCCAAAGATTTCAAGCGCTCCGACGAACTGCGCAAGGCCCTCTCCGACAAAGGCGTGCTGATAGAAGACACCCCGAAAGGCACCACGTGGAAGCTGGCTCGTGGATGAGGAAAATACTCGCATCATTGCTCTTGCTCGGTTTCTGCGCCGCCGGCCTGCGCGCCCAGGAAACTCCGTCTCAAACCTACACCCTTAAGGACGGCTCCACGCTGACCTACGCCAAGTCCGGCCTTTGGCGCACCATAGGCGCCGGCCCGTCGGACTGGGGCGTTTTTGTAAAAGAAAGTTTTAAAAAAGACAACCTGCCCTGGCTGGCCTTCATTGGAGCCTCGACATTCGTCCTGGCGGAACACGACCAGAAGATCTATAGCCACGCGAAGAGGCTGGGCAGGAAGCTCAGGATCTCCAGCAAAGACAACACGAAGACCTATCTTAAAATAGGCGGCGTCTCTGGTTTCCGCGGCCCCAGCGACGTGGGCTCGGCGATGTATTTTCTGGGCGACGGCTGGGTGAACATAGGCCTGTTCGGTTATTTCGAAACCTACGGCTGGCTTAAGAAGGATTGGCGCGCCGCGCAGACCGGCCACCAGCTGGCGGAGGGCCTGCTGGTCACCGGCTTTACCACGCAGGTCATTAAGCGCGTGACGGGGCGCGAAACCCCGCGCGCGGCCACGGCGCGCGGCGGCGTCTGGCGGATGTTCCCGTCCTTCAAGGATTTCCAGGCGCACCGCACGCGCTACGACGCGGTGCCGTCAGGGCACATGGCCACCGGCATGATGACCATAACCGTAATAGCGGCAAACTACCCCGACAATAAGTATGTTAAGCCTATCGGCTATACCCTGCTGACCGCGCTTGCCTTCCAGATGGTGAATAACGGCGTGCACTGGGCGAGCGACTACCCGCTGGGACTGGCGGTCGGCTACGGCGTGGGCCGGGCTATCGCGGCTTCCGGCCGCACCGCCGCGCGGCGCTCCGGGCCCGCCGCCGCCTCCGCCGCCAGCTTCGCTCCTTACCTCTCCCCCGAAGGCGCGGTCGGCGCGGCAATGACGTATAAGTTTTAAAAAACGCTTTTTTTTGGTAAAATAGTATGGTGCCTTGAAGTCTAAGGCTTTTGTGGCAAATGCGGGCGTCGTACAGTGGTAGTACGCGACCTTGCCAAGGTTGAGATGTGGGTTCGATTCCCATCGCCCGCTCCAAATTTAATGTATAGGCCATCCCTTCGGGATGGCCTTTTCCATATGCGGGTGATGGGAATATCCCATACGGGGAAGCTCGCTGACGCTCGCGTGTCGCCCGCTCGGGGATTCTATGGGGAAAGGGGTACAGGAGGTTTTCCTGTATATCGGATATAAAATGTTGAAAATGCTAAAATTCAAGACCTGAACCCGATTCTCAACAGCTGGAAGCCTGACCAGTTGAAAGTCCCTGGTAAATTTCAAGTCGGCTAGTTGTACAGGGGGCGGGTTATGGAGGCGTTATATGGCGGACGAAGAATATGAAAAGCTTATGGCGGAACAACACCGCTATTTAGAAGAGGGGCGGCTTGAGCATGAACAGACTGAACGCTGGGATCAGCAGAAACAGGAAAGATCCCGGTTTGAGAGTGAAGAGCGGGCGCGTCATGCGCAACAAGATAGACAAGAAGAACAGCACCAGGAAATCATATCCGCGATGAAGACACACTCGAAACCTGCGCCCGCAGAAGTTTCTCCTACAGTGTCAGCAGCGGTTCAATATCAAAAAACGAAGCAATGCCCATTTTGTTGCAATAAAATTTTGTTTGGGGCGATTAAATGTCAATACTGCCATTCATTTGTTCGGCCGGGGATCTGCATGGGTTGTGAGAAGCAAAACAGTCCTGAAGCCAGGGTTTGTGGTTTTTGTGGCAGCTCTGAAATTATTAACGATCATGCCCGATTGGAAAAAGAGCGTATAGAATCCATGAAAGCTGAGTCAATGGTGTTGATCCCTGCGGGAGGACTTTTGATGGGTTCCCCCGAGGGAGAAGGGGCGCTAAATGAACACCCCCAGCATGAAGTATGCCTTGAGGCTTTCTATATAGATAAATATCTGGTTACAGTAGTGAAATATAAGTTGTTTTGTGCGGACGCCGGTTTTGAAATATCGAAGCAGCCGGATTGGAGCACAGCCCAGCATCCTGTTATGGGGATTAATTGGGACGAAGCAGCCGCCTATTGCAAATGGGCGGGGGGCCGCCTGCCAACGGAAGCCGAGTGGGAGAAAGCTTCGCGCGGGATAATAACCCCCATTAATCAACACCCGATATACCGCTCCCGTACAACGCGTGGAGCAGCACTCCCGAACTATTGCTTCGGGAACGATATAAGCCAGCTTGGCGCATACGCTTGGTATCGGGATAACTCGAAAGACCAGGCGCACCCCGTAGGCGAAAAGAAACCCAATGAGTATGGATTATTTGATATGCACGGGAATGTGTGGGAGTGGGTATCTGACTGGTATAACGAGGATTACTACACGAGAAGCCCTGAAAAGAATCCGGCAGGTCCGGATTCCGGGACCTGCCGTGTCCTGCGAGGGGGGGCGTTCAACACTTCCCATGATATGTTGCGTTCGGCTTCCCGCACCGGGAATGCCCCCGGTTCAGGATACCCCTGGGCCGGATTTCGGTGTGTGGTGCCGGCCTGAAAAGGGAAAAGGGCCAGAATTTTTTGCTTTGACTCGTGCCCTTTAAATGGGTAACCTCATTGCCCTGAATTCTGAAGCCCTGAGGGGTAACGGGGTCGGGTAACGGGGTCAGGTCTTGAAATTTAGCAATTTGGGGCGCAAGTTTCTGCTGACCGTCGTATAATGGACTCCAAGGTGTAGTGAAATTTCATTCTGCGTGTAGCCAAAACTATCCACAGCTTTTAGCCCGTTTACCCATTTGGATCCCGGAGCTCCCATAATTTCCTCGAGTGGCGGCCGGTTGGCATACCGCTGTATCTTTGGAACCTCACCCATGTCACCGCAACCGTGCGCGTCAAGAAGGTGCCCGGCTGTAAACTCCTGGCTGCCTAAGGCTATTCCAGCAACCAGATCGGCCCAGATATTCGACTTGCGTCCATCCGAGACAAAAGCAGCGTATTTCCCCGCCGCAATTGATTGATTTTCATCGAACTGCTCCAGAACCCAGCCTATATGCAGGAACGACTTCGGGTTTGCAAGGCCGGCAGTTGCGGCGTAGCTGCTCCATGGCCAGGCTTCCGGGGTTACGCACATCTCGGCCCTCACCGGGTTTAAGACAATATAGCGGCAGGCCTCAAGAAGATGTTCGCCGCGTTCTATTAATATTCCCTTATAGCGCCCCTGAAACAGATGTCCTACTTTCCGGTGTTTATGGTTGAATAGTTGGGTATATACTCCATTTAAATGCCGCATCGTTCTGGAAAGGTTTCCTTCTGGGGTTTCGATGATTAGGTGATAATGGTTGCCCATCAGGCAGTAGGCATGGCACAGCAAATTGAATCTGCGCACTACCTCATCAAGAACGGAAAAAAACATTTTCCTATCTTCGTCGTCAAGAAACACTTGCGCGCGCCTATTCCCGCGCGTAGTTATGTGGTAGACGGCTCCCGGATATTCTATTCTCAGCGGTCTGGCCATAGGTCCCCCCTGCGAAATGAAGTGATACTTTAAAGCATAGCAGACCACCCCGACAACTGCCTGTCGGGTTCAAAAACACTGAAAATGCTAAAATTCAAGACCTGACCCCATTACGAATATGAAGATCACCGCTATATTTGGCAGCCCGGTAAGCAAGGGGAACACCGAGACCATGGCAGAAGCTTTCCTGGCCGAATGCGCCGCCGCCGGCGCGGACATAACCCGCTGGCGACTGAACGAACTGGATTATAAAGGGTGCAGCGGCTGCATGGGCTGCAAGACCGGACACGAGGAATGCGTGCTCCGTGACGGGCTTACCCCGGTGCTCAGGGGCCTTCACTCCGCCGACGTGGTAGTCATCGCGACCCCGGTATATTTTTTCGACGTCACTTCCCAGCTGAAGGGCTTTATCGACAGGGGCTTCTCTTTCCTCACCCCCCAGTGGTACAAGAAAAAGGACATGGGCCGCCTCAAGCCCGGCAAAGAGCTGGTCTTCGTCGTAGCGCAGAGCGGCGCGGAGAGGGTCTTCCACGATATGCTCCAGCGCTACAGCGCCATCTTCACAGCCTTCGGCTTCAAGCCGCTGCACCTCGTAAGGGGAGGGCGCCTCCGCGGCCCCTCTGATATAGCCTCGCGTCCCGAGCTCCTGGTATTGGCCAGGGAGAAGGCCAGGTTGGTGATCGCCGGCGCCCCATCCGGGGACAGGATACCAGAGTATAATCTGGATTAGGCGCCTATTATTAACCTGAAAGTTGCAGTTGCAACTTTCCGCCCGCATAGCGGGCGCCCTTCGGGAGGTATACACCTCGTCGGGCCTGTCGCGCATAGCGCTTGGCCCTCCGCCCGCTTCGCGGGGAATCCTGCAGAATATTTCTGTCCGCCTGATTTATCTATGGAAACCGCTTC
>JAUSCK010000308.1 GCA_030651035.1 Elusimicrobiota bacterium | reverse complement strand
AATGTGACCCTGTCCAATCCGGCGGGTACAGAGGTTGAGGGCTCCCAGGGGATGACACTGTATTCCAAGGCGAAGGTCAGCCAGGCGGATTTTGTTAATGTGAAACAGATCGAACCGGGGAAGGCCGCCGTAAAAGTGTTCGTGGCAAAGGGACAGGAAAAGGGACAGAAGCTGGAGCTCAAGGGCTGGACTTTTGACGAGACGGTGGAAAAGAAGGCGGGAACTCCGGCTGTTGATTTCATACAACCCGAACCTATGGCCCTGGGTATGAAATTCGGCGAGCCCGTGGGCCCTATAGAAGAGCCGGCTGCAGGGTCCGAGCCGTCTGCCCCGACGGCAGCTGTCTTGACGCCTGAGCAGCTTACTGAAGCCCCGGCGACCGTTGAGTCTACGGTCACCGAGCCTTTGCCGCTTGCCGAAGCCCCGGCAGCCGTTGTGCCCACGCCCACCCAGCCTGTGCCGCCTACTGAAACCCCGGCAGCCGAGGAACCTCAAGGTGCGCCCTTTGCGGGCCTGGAGGAATATGAAGCCGCCAAGGCGCAGGCGAATTTCCTGCCTTACCTGGCGTTCCAATTCAACGGCGGACAGCATTTCTTCCAGCGGGAGAAGGGCAATCTTTCCGGCAACCTGAACGCGCTGGCTTCCGTGGTGATAAAGCATGAAAAGCTGGGGCCCAAATGGGCGATCGTTCCCGTGCTTTCTTCGCAATATCAGGGAACAAAGCAGGTGACCGACCTCGTAGGGGGAGGAACGCTCTTCCAGGAAAGGATGGCGCACTCTATAGCTGTTCGCGGGGTCTACCAGCTCTCCCCTAAATGGAAGCTGAAGCCCGGCCTGGGCTACAAATGGGAGTTCCTGAAGGAAACCCGGGATGAATCCTGGGGGAACGGCCTTTTCGACTACCGCCGCCCAAGTTTCTCGCTAGAGGGAGAATACGCCTACAAAGACCCGTTTTCCTTAAGAATAGGCTATGACTTCTACCACATAGGGTTTGTAAATTTCGTTTCCCTTGAGTCCATAATAAAGGATTCACAGGGCAATTCCATGGCCCGGGAACTGGCGGGAAGCTCGGTCCTGGATTCGAACAACCACTCTTTTTCATTCGGTGGAACGGTGCAGGGCCCGTGGCGGAGCTACGCTGAGGGAAGCCTGGCTGCGACTTTCCGCCTCTTCCCGGACCAGCACGTGGTCAACAAGACGGGGGAGTACAGAAATACTACCCGCAACGACATCTCCAACCAGCTCTCCCTTGCCTGGAGGGTCCCGCGCGAAATTTCGGGGAGCTGGAAAGGCGTGGGCGGGGTGAGGCTGGCGGCGGGCTATAACAGATCCAACCAGAACAGCTACGACGCCCAGCGGCTTACATTCCTTAAGGACTACTACAACTCTACTTCGATAAGGGCGGGGGTGGACCTCAACTTCTATCACAAGCTGCCCGCCCAGCACTCCGGAGGAAAGGAAGACCGGACGCTGGAACTTAACCTTTCGGCTACCCTGGGCCGGGTGGGCTACCTCGGCCGGCAGGCCCAGGATCCGTCGGGGCTCTACCTGGGCGACAAGATCTATCAGAACGAGGCGGTTGTTGGCATCGGGGTAAGCTATCCCATCGCCCCGCACTTCGTCTGGACTTCACAATTCGGCTACGGCCGGCAGTCTTCGAACCAGAATTTCGAGAGGCTTTACAGATACAACTTTACGACGACGAACTACAGGATCGGCTTTGGGTATCAGTATTAGTAGCGAATGGGACGAATGGTGGCGAATATGACGAATGGTAAAGAACAGGACGCTATTCGCCTTATTCGCAATAGAGAGATGGCGGATATTATTTACCCGGAATTGTCATACCAGATAATGAATGCGGTGTTCGCTGTCCATAACCAACTAGGCCCCGGCTTTGTCGAAGCGGTATATGAAAACGCGCTGATAGAGGAGTTAAAGGGAAAACGACTGGCGTTTGAACATCAAAAAACAATTGATATTATCTATAACGGTAAAAAAGTAGGTCGTCATAAATTTGATTTGGTTGTGGAGAAAAAAATAATTTTAGAGCTAAAGGCGGTGGAATGTTTTTCCGTTCATCATAAGGCGCAGTTGCTATCTTATCTGAAAGCGATAGAATATAGATTAGGGATTTTGGTTAATTTTTCGAAGGCAAGGATCGAGTACAAAAGGATAACAAATAGTAGCGAATAACACGAATATGTTCGCAGTTATTCATATAAACAGCTGTTATTTGTTTCATTCGCAAGCATTCGTCTTATTCGCATTTAGGAGACCGTTATGAACCAGCTATTCAGGAATTTTAGATCCGTTTTTTTCTGCCTCATTCTTCTGGGGTACGGGGCGGGCTTCGCCCAGGCGAATCCTCCGCAAAGGGTCAACTTCCAGGGACGGCTCACGGACCTCTCCAACAATCCGCTGAACGGAACTTTCACCCTTATTTTCTCCTTATATAACGTTCCGACAGGCGGGACGGCCCTCTGGACAGAGACCCAGGCCGGGGTTTCCGTAGAAAACGGCGCCGTAGAGTCGGTCCTGGGCTCCGTCACGCCCATTCCCTATTCCGTGGCGGCCTCCTCCTCCGCCTATTTACAGATACAGGTGGGTGCCGAGGTCCTGAGCCCCCGCCAGCCTTTCAATTCCGTCCTCTATTCAATGAACACCTACCAGTTGGCGGGAAAGTCCTATGACGCCTTCGTGGACACCTCCACGGCCCAGACGATAGCTGGTATAAAGACATTCAGCGCCAACCCCGTGTTCAACGCGGACTCGATAGCGCAGGGCATGGTAAACGGCTTGACCGCGTCTCTTGCGGCGAAGGCTGCTGCCGCGACCGTAGCCGCCGACACGACCACGCTGAAGGCGCAGCTGGACAGCAAGCCGGGCGACAGCCTGGGCAACCATATCGCCACCGCCAGCCTGAACATGGCGGGTTTCAACATCAACAATATAACCAGCGTTACCGCGGCGAACTTTTACGGCAACGGTGCCGGGCTCAGCGGTATTTCAGGCGACAACCTGGGGAACCACACGGCGACGCAGAACCTTAACATGGGCGTTTACGGCGTTATTACTTCTAGCAATATTACCGCGGCAAGGTATTACGGCGACGGCTCCTCCCTTACTAATGTAAACTCCGGGCAGGCAGTCCAGGTCGCCGCTGATACCACTACCATAGCGAACGATCTTGTAGCTGAGGCAAACGACCGCGGCAATGCCGACCTGGCTTTGGGCGGTAAGTTTGGCGCTGTAGCCACGGATACCACTACGATAGCGAATAATCTTTTAGTTGAGGTAACCGACCGCGGCAATGCCGATATAGCTTTAGGCGGCAGGTTCGTCACCGTAGCCATGGATACCACTACGATAGCGAACAATCTTGTAACTGAGGTAACCGACCGCGGCAACGCCGACTTGGCTTTAGGCGGCAGGTTCGGCGCTGTAGCCGCTGATACCACTACCATAGCGAACAATCTTGTAACCGAGGTAACCGACCGCGGCAATGCCGACCTGGCTTTAGGCGGCAAGTTCGGCGCTGTAGCCATGGATACCACTACCATAGCGAACAATCTTGTAACTGAGGCAACCAGCCGCGGCAATGCCGACCTGGCATTAGGCGCAAAGTTTGGCACGGTTGCCATAGATACAACCTCGCTGAAGGCACAGTTGGACGGTATCGCAGGCGACAACCTGGGCAGCCATACCGCCGCCGCCACGCTTAATATGGCCGGCTTCATGATCAATAATGTCAGCACCATCTCCGCAACTAACAGTATTTTCACCGCGGGCGATATGGTGGCTTCCAAGTTTATCGGCAACGGTTCAGGGCTTACCGGCATCTCCGGCGACGGCTTGGGCAACCATATCGCCACCACCAGCCTGAACATGTCCAATTACTCTATCCTTAACGTGGGTTCCATGATGGCGGGCGCTATAAACGCCACGCGGTACCAGATAGCGGGCTCGACCGTGCTTGCCATATTGCCGAATAACAGTTTGAGCGTGGGCGTTGCCGCCGGCAACGATAGCACCGGGAACAACAACGCCTTTGTGGGCGCCGGTGCGGGTGCCTTCAACACCACCGGGGCGAACAATGTTTTTGTAGGCCAGGGGGCAGGCAACCTCAACGCCACAGGTAATGCTAACACCATCGTGGGCATGATCGCGGGCTACAATAACACGGGGTCTAACAACACTTTTGTGGGCCAAGGCGCGGGCTACTATAACGCCGGGGGCGCGTCCAACTCCTTTTTTGGTCTTTATGCTGGCAATGCCAACAACACAGGGAACCAGAACACATCTGTGGGCATGTATGCGGGTCGCAATAATCAAACCGGGTCGGCCAATGCTATCTTCGGCTATGGGGCGGGCTATGGCGTAACATCCAATTCTTTCTCTAATTCAACGCTTATGGGTTACCAGGCCGGTTACGGCTTGACCACCGGCAGCGGCAATATTCTTATGGGTTATCAGGCGGGTTACAATATCACCACCGGCATGGGCAATATAGTGATCGGTTACGCCCAGAACGCTACGGAGGCGACAGCGAACAATCAGCTCAACATCGGCGGCGTGCTTTACGGCGACCTGTCCGCCAAAAACATAGGTATTTCCACCCGCGCCCCGCAGGCGGCGCTGGATGTGATGACGACGAATGCCTCTCCGAGTTCTCCTACGCAGCTGTGGCGCAGGTACGACGGCGCCGTGGTTGCGACAATGACCGCGGTCGGAACTATGTCGGCCGCAGCTTTCCAGGGCAACGGGTCCATGCTTACCGGTATAACCGGCGACAACCTGGGCAGCCATACGGCCGCCGCCAGCCTGAATATGGCTAATTTCCCTATCAATAATGTAAGCACCATTACGGCGGTCAACAGCATTAGCGCGGCCGGATACCAGATAGGCGGCAATACAGTGTTGGCTATTTCTCCGGACAATATGGGCGTTTCAGTGGGCAGGGAAGCGGGTAAAGTAAGTACCGGTGAGGGCGGCACTTATGTAGGGTATACCGCCGGCTACCAGAATACCACTGGCGCGTATAACACTTTCGTGGGGGGTCACGCGGGGTTTGCCAACACCACTGCTGAACGCAATACTTTCCTGGGTTACTATAGCGGTGCGGCAAACAACATAGGCACCAGGAATACTTTCGTAGGTGTACAGGCCGGGCAAAGCAACACAATGGGAAACTTTAACACCTTTGTGGGCGCAAACACGGGCGGGACCAACACCACGGGAGAAGAGAACACCTTTGTCGGCGTATCCGTTGGCGGCGCCAACACCACGGGGAGCTATAACTCATTTTTGGGTAATATGGCGGGCTTGCAGAACACCACGGGGACCGAGAACGTCTTTTTGGGCTATTACACCGGCATCCAGAACACCATAGGGAATAAAAATACCTTTGTGGGTACTAATGCGGGGTACAACAACACCACGGGCGTGGACAACTCCGCTATGGGTTATATGGCGGGCCACTGGAATCAGACGGGTTCAGCCAATGCCATATTCGGCAACCAGGCCGCCGGCGGCGCCGGCACAAGCTACTCCTTCTCCAAAGCAACGCTTATGGGTTACCAGTCCGGTTACGGATTAACTACCGGCAACGATAATATTCTGCTGGGCTATCGGGCGGGTTACAATATCAACACCGGCACCGGCAATATAATTATCGGGTACAACAATACTGCTCCCAGCGCCGGGACAAACTATCACCTCAATATCGGCAACGCGATTTACGGCGACCTCTCAACCGGCAATGTCGGCATCGGGACTACAACCGCGGGGGCGAAGCTCGAAGTCGCCGGGCAGGTTAAGATAACCGGCGGCACGCCCGGCGCGGGCAAGGTTTTAACTTCCGACTCAGCCGGCCTGGCGGCCTGGCAGACGGTGTCCGGCGACAACCTGGGCAACCATATCGCCACCAGCAGCCTGAACATGGCTAATTTCTCCATCAATAATGTCAGCAGCATCACCGCCATTGGCGATATTGCCGCCGCGCGTTATCAGATAGCCGGTTCGCCGGTGCTTGCGGTATTGCCGGGCGGCAGTTTGGGCGTGGGTGTTAATGCGGGCAGCGTTAACACGGGAGCGGCGAACTCCTTTGTGGGCGCAGGTGCGGGCCAAGCCAACACCACAGGCGAGTACAACTCCTTTATAGGCGCAGGCGCGGGCAATAACAACACCGAGGGGGGTGGTAACTCCTTTATAGGCAGATATACAGGCTACCTCAACACGACGGGTGGTGATAACTCCTTTGTGGGTAACGAGGCGGGCGTGAACAACGGCACGGGAGCAAGCAACACCTTTGTGGGCGCTAATGCGGGCCAGAGCAACACCACAGGGGATGGTAACTCCTTTGTGGGCAGTTATGCGGGCCTCTTTACCGGCGGTTCGGCCAATGCCATATTCGGCAGTCAGGCCGGCGGTTATAACGACGCCAGTAATTCCGGCTCTTTCTCCAGTTCCACTCTTATGGGCTACGGCGCGGGCTATTACTTAGGTACCGGCTCCGCCGATAATATATTCGTCGGTTTTATGGCGGGCCGTAATGTAACCACCGGGAAGCGGAACATAATAATCGGCTACGAGCAGAACGCTCCTTTGGCTACAACAAACGATCACCTGAACATCGGCGGTGTGATCTACGGTAACCTTGCGACCGGCAAAGTCGGCATCGGCACGCAGTCTCCCTCGGCCGACCTTCAGATACAGAACGCCGCGGGCACGGCCGAAATCGGCCTCTCCGGCCCGGCCACCTCCGGCGCAGTGACAGCCCGGATAAGCTTCAATAACGCGACGATCGAGTCCGGCGTGGGGAACCCGATGGACCAGTCGTACCTGGCGTTGTTCACAAAGGCCAGCGGCAGCGGGATGGCTGAGCGCGTGCGGATCTCCAGTGTCGGCGCGGTAGGCTTCGGGACCTCCGACCCGCAGGCGATGCTGGACGTTGTTTCCACCGGCACGGCGGCCGACGTATACGCCCAACTGTGGCGTGACTCTTCCGGAGCGATAGTGTCGTCCGTTTCGGCCACCGGCGTAATAGCGGCCTCAAGATTCGTGGGCGACGGCTCCGGCTTGAAGAACATTCCCAGCGACAACCTGGGCAGCCATATCGCTACCACCACGCTTAATATGGCCTGGTTCCCGATCGCAAATGTTTCTACTGTTACCATGGGTGGCACCGGTTTGACTATTTCAACCGGTGTTTCCGCTAATTCCAACGGTCTTTATATTACACATACCGGCGGGCTGTATACGCTTGGCTACGGCGGCTCTGGCAGCACGTATCTTCCGGCCGCCAGGGGCTACGGTTCTGTAGACCTGCAGAGCTACCGCGTATTAGGCGCGGACAGGGTGGCTGCCGGTACTTACTCGACCATAGCCGGCGGTATCGATAATAAAATAATAGCCGGGACGGTCAACAGCTTTATCGGCGCCGGAGACCGGAATACCTTTACCGCCGGGGTACAGAATTCGGTTATCGTCGGCGGATACAATAATATTATGGGCGGCTCGCACGCGTTCATCGGCGGCGGTTACGGGAATGCGGCCAACCACGCCTATATCTCCATTCCGGGCGGCATGAGCAACATCGCTGGTTCGCAGTATACCTCGATAACCGGCGGTTTTACGAATACCATAGATACTTTTTCCGATAAGGCCGTCATACTAGGCGGCTCCAATAATTCAGTCAGCAACGGCTTCTACGCGCTTGCCGGCGGTTTTTACGCCCGTTCAAACGCTTATGGCGCCTTTACCTGGTCGGACTCGCAGGGCCAGCCGCTGGATAACAATGTCGCTGACCGCACCGTATTCAAGAACCGGGGCGGCTTCCTGATCACGGGCTCGACCGATACCGCGATCTCCGGTACGATGAACCGCGGCGTCTTTATAACCGGTGACGGCCGCGTGGGTATTTCCACCGGCTCGCCGCAGGCGGCCCTGGATGTGGTTTCCGCGGGCACTTACGCGCAGATCTGGCGCAATGCTGTCGGGACCATAGTTTCCTCCATGACCGAAACCGGCGTACTGTATCCGAAGAGCGCCGTCGCGGGCGACGACCTTGGGAACCACACGGCGACGACCGCGTTGAATATGGCGACTTTTGATATCGTCGGCGTTTCAACCATCGCGGTAAACGGCCGCGTCGGCATCGGGACGGCGAATCCCAATAACAGGCTCCAGGTGGTGGATTACGTAAACTTTGACGATACTCTTTACAACACGATGCTCGGCTACCGGGCGGGATACCAGACTACGGCCGGCTGGAATATGTTCGTAGGCCACCAGGCGGGGTATGCCAATATCGGCGGAACGGATAACGTGGCCCTGGGCAAGAACGCCCTGTTCATGAGCGTGAGCGGCAATGAAAATACGGCAGTGGGAAATTACGCTCTTGGTAAAAACTCGGGTGGCAGCCGGAATACGGCTCTGGGTAACTTGGCCGGGGGCGGGGAAAACCCGACAAACTACTCTGACAATACGCTTCTGGGTTACAGGGCAGGCTATGCGCTGTCGACCGGCGGAACGAACATCATGGTAGGCTCCTTCGCGGGGAGTAATGTAACCACCGGTGCCGGCAACATAATAATCGGCTACAACCTGCTTGCCTCATCAACCACCACCTCCAATACCCTGAACATCGGCGGGGTGATTTACGGTGACTTGTCCGCTAAAACAGCCACGATTCCCAGGTATACCACCCAGGCCAGCGATAACGGGGTAACGCTTACCTCCTCTGATTTCGGTAAAACTATTACCGTGAACAGCGTCTCAACGCCGCAGACCGTTACGCTGCCCGATGTAACAGCGGCCGATATCGGCGCGCAGGTAACGGTCATCAAGCTGGGCGCGGCCCAGGTGACCATCCAGGTGACGGGGTCCGGCGTTTCAATAGCTGATTCCGTCTCCGGCGGGAATATCACCAATAATGTCTCCGCCGAAAATTATGCAAGCATAACGCTGCGGCTGGCAAGCGCTATGAAGTGGATAATAACAGGCGGCAACGGTTCCTGGACCACGAATTAAGGTTGGCTGTCAGGGTGTTGATGTAAATTATATGAGGACATATTTAGTTCCGATATTACTGCTAACCACTATTGTGGGGCTTTCCGCTGGAGCGGAGGCCGCCTCCACGCATGTCCTGGGGGCGAACAAGCAGACCTTAAGTCCGTCAACCGATACGGTAAACGCGGGATATTACTCGCCCACCGCGCTGCATGTAGTGGACGCTAACCTGGCGGCGGGGAATATAAAGAACGGAGTGACGATATTTGGGATAATGGGTACGTATATTGCTCCTCCTTCCACTCCAACCGCTGGGGGAGAATGGGTGCTTGTTCCGGGGAATTTAGCGTTTGGGACCACTGATTTTTATGTTATGAAGTATGAAGCAAAGAGTGTGGGTGGTGTGGCAACCTCTCAGGCCGATGTAACTCCTTGGGCAAACATTAACCAAACGAATGCAATAGCGGCCTGTTCCGCTCTCGGGGATGGTTATCATTTGCTCACCATACCTGAAGTGCAAACCATCAACAGAAACATTGAAGCCCAAACCGCCAACTGGGCCAATGGAACAATCGGCAGTCTGGTGTCTGACGGCGGCGGTTTAAAGCGCGGTAATGTCGGGATTACCGACAGCGCAAGTTATGACGGCGCTGACCCAGAATTTGGTACCAGCAGAGATGTAAAGGGAACGCATGTTCTTTCCAATGGGGGAATACTTTGGGATTGGTCGGGGAATGTGCGGGAATGGGTTTATGGCGCCGGCGCCAATGGCACGCAGGGTACCCCCGGCGGGGTTACTTTTGATACTGGGGGTACTTACGAGTGGAATAATGCGGTCCTAAATGAGGAGCGACCGGTTCTTGGCCCTTCAAACAGTAGTTACACCCGCCTTCATGGAGTGGGTGTGTACTATGGCGGGGGGGCAACAACCAACGCGGTGACCTGGGGCGGCGGCTGGGCCGATGGTGCGTTCGCCGGGGTGTTCGCCTTCTTCGCTTACACCGTCCCTTCCTACTGGACCG
This sequence comes from Elusimicrobiota bacterium, assembly GCA_030651035.1. Classification (GTDB taxonomy): domain Bacteria; phylum Elusimicrobiota; class Elusimicrobia; order Elusimicrobiales; family UBA9959; genus UBA9959. The sequence continues at coordinate 9,911 of JAUSCK010000308.1, read as the reverse complement.
TCGACTTCGGGTTCCGATGCGGCAGGTAAAAATAATCTGGGATCTTGAAATTATGAATCTTCGGTGAAGAGGTAAGAAAGTCAGGAAGCAAAAAGGTCGAGTAGTTAAGGATTAGATAAATTTATGAAGACATTTATATTTTCTATAGGCTTAATGACGGGGATAATGGGGCTTTCCGTGGAAGCGGACGCTGCCGGCACGCATGTTCTTGGAGCAAAGCAACAAACCTTAGCCACGGGAACCGATACTGTTAACGCAGGGTATTATTCAGCCACTACGCTGTCGGCTGTGGATGCGGACCTGGCGGCGGGGAACATTAAAAGCGGCGTTACCATATTCGGCAAACTGGGGACTTACACCACCGGTTACGCGCTCCCGGACACCGGGCAGACGGGCGATTACGTCGCCAGGTTCGGAGAGGACAGCGATTATGCGTCTCCTGTTAACCAGCCCAATTATACGATACAAAACCCTGTGGGGATTTCATCTGTGACAATAGATAATCGCACAGGTTTAATGTGGGTGACAAACCCCGTTGACGCAGCGATAAGCGGTACTTATCTCTGGGAGGACGCGATAGACGCCTGTGAAGGGTTGATCGGGAGCGCAGGCACTTATGCCGGGTATAATGATTGGCGTCTGCCGAATATAAGGGAACTTATGAGCATTGTGGATTACCAGAATGTCAGCCCTGCTATAAATACCGCATATTTTTTAAACCCAGTGGGCGCTTTTTATTGGTCCTCTACCTCATATGTGCAGGATAATCTCTTTGCGTGGGAAGTTGGCTTCGTTAGTGGCATTGTAAACCTCGACTTTAAGACTTCCAGCTATTCCGTCCGCTGCGTCCGCGCTGGTCCGGGAATGGAGGATTAGTCGTAAGAAGTAAGGGTAATAAATTAAGCTTAAGAGTTTTTAATTATGAAAGTTACGCTGTGCCTTTGCGCTAAATATTTTGCAAGGAACATTCTGCCGGCCCTTGTTGCCGTCGGGCTGCTGCATGGGAATATTTTTGCCGCGGAACTTGTGGGAACGACCAAGAAGGTGCAGCGCAATGCCGCTGCTATGGGGGGGAAACGCTCCTCGGGCGCGACGAAGGCTTTAAGCTCCATGTCGGGGCAGGGCACGATATCCATGTCGGCCGGCACGTCAAAGAAGATACGCAGGGGACACCAGGCCATAAGGTACTACCCGGCTACGATACTCAACCTCGGCGCCCGGACGGGAACTTTGCACGGCGAGGCCAGCCTGACCTGGACGGCTCCCGGAGCCGACGGGATGGCGGGAACGGCGTCGGGCTACAGGATAGCCTATTCAACAGCCGGGCCTATAACCTCCGAGATAGGGTTTGATGCGGCGGCGGTCTACTCCCAGAGTTTTGTCCCGCTTACCGCGGGCGCGACGGAGAGCCGGCTTTTGAGCGGGCTGCCCTACGGCGCCACGGTTTATTTCGCGGTTAAAGGTATCGAGCCCGCGGGCAACAGGGGCTACGTCTCGAATTCTACCGCGGCCTATGTGCTGGGGCCCGTGAGCATAGCCGGAACGGTGGACTACTACGGCACGCAGGGCGGAAAGATCATGGTCGCGGTTTTTGATTCCACCCGTATTTTCACAACAGCGAACCTCCTCTCCGCCACCCAGCTCGTCCGGGCCGGCGCCTACAGTGTCACCGGCATCCCGCCGGGGACCACCTTCTACGCCGCGGGCTTTGTGGATATGAACCAGAGCCTGCAATTCGAGAGCGGCGAGGACTACGGTTTTTACGGCGGAGCCACTCCCGTTCCTTTTAATTTAACTTCCGGCGGTTCCGCCGCCGGGATCAACTTCTCGGTCCTCGTGGCCTCCACGGCGCACCTGGGCACTATCTCCGGCACTATTCTCTACACTGGCGCTCAGTCCGGGTCCCTGCGCATCGAGGTTTTCAATAACCAGGCCTTCTCGGGCCAGCCGGTGGCGGCCATCTCCACAAATTCCGCCGGCGCCTATTCGTTCCTGGTCCCCGGCGATGTAGCCTATTTCATGCGCGCGTTCGTAGACCAGAACGCCAACATCGCTTTTGACACCGGGGAAGCCGCGGGGCTCTACGGGCCGCTGAACCAGGGCGCCGAATCTATCTTCGTTCCCAAACAGGGGACCGCCCCGGGAAAGAATGTCACTATCTACGATCCCGGCTGCTCCGCGGCAGGCTGCTCCGGCCAGGGAACCGCCAGCGCGTCCCTGTCGGTGTCTACGGCGGGAAGCCTGAATGATTTCAATATTAGATTCATAGTCGGGCCTTCCGGAATGCAGGTCGGCGGCCTGGCCGGGTTCGGCGTGCCCGCAGGTTGGGGCGCCGCGCAGAACATCGCTTTGACGGTGACAAGCACAAATACCCGGACGGTGGCTTTGGATGCGTCAGGGCAATTCTCCGCCACGGCCAGGGTGACGGCCGGCTCCTTGAATCCGGGAGACACCGTCCAGTTCACTATTTCACAGCTCCCCGCTCCCTGCCAGGCGCGCACAAGCATCTTCACCGTTACCGCGGCCCAGAAAACCGGCGCGGCTGCGCTGCCGCTCGCCTCCGGTTCGCCAGCCATTTCGGTACAGCCGGGCGGGGCCGTTACGCTGGCTTTCTCTCCGCTGAGCCTGACGCTCACGCAGTTCACCACCTCCCAGGCCCTGCTGCTTTCAGGTAAGGACCTCTGCGGAGGCTTCGCTGCCGTTTCCAGCTCCACCGACGTTATTGTTTCCGGCAGGGTCTACAACTTCTCCACGGGGCTGTTCGCCCCCGCCGCGGACCTGCAGCTTGCCGCCTCCCCGGCGGACGGCTTCTCCACTCCCGTGACGGTAACATTTGCGGCCGGCCAGTCGTCCGCGACCTTGTTCGCTGCGGCCTTCTCCACCGGCTCAAAGCATATCCAGGCCGAGTACCTGCTCACCGGAACTACCCGCTACGCCTACTGCGCGGTAAACGTCCTCCAGGGCGACCCCTTCTCGAGTGTCAACCTGTCAAGCGGCGCATTTATAACCAGCCGCGCCTCCATGACGATCACCCCGGACGGCGACGGCGTGGGCGACATGTCCTTCATAAACTTCAACCTTGCCGATCCCGCCCTCTCCTGGACAGTGCAGATCGCTTCCAGCCCGCTCGACGCGGGCGGTACTGCCCTCTGGCAATCCCGTGGTTCCGGCAGCGCGCTGCCGGGGCGGGTGGCCTGGGACGGAAGGGTGAACCTCGGCGCTGATGCCGGGCGCACGGTCCCGTCCGGCGGCTATTACGTGCTCATCTCAGCGGGAGGTGCGTCGACCGATACCCTCAGGATAAGCGTGCTTGTGAACCAGGTTTCGGGCCAGGTGACGGATCCGGGCATCACCCCCGCCGTGCCGGTGCCGGACGTGAAAGTGCAGGCCTTCGGGCCTGTCGCTGCCCAGGCGCTCACCGATTCAGCCGGGCGCTACCTGATGTCGGGGCTTTCCGCGGGAACATATACCTTCGCCTTCTCAAAGGGGCAGTATCTTTCCGTTTCTACCAGGACCGTCGTAGCAAGCACGTCCACCATCCTGAATATCCCGCTTTCGCGCGCGCCCGTCCTCGAGGTGACGCCGACCCTGCAGGCCGGTGCCACGCAGCCTTACGAGCAATGGGGCGAGCTGGTAGTGTATAACGCCGGCTGGGCCAGGAACTTCCAGCAGCCGATAAGGCTGCCGGCCGGGACTACCACTTTTGACGACGGGGGACAATGGAACTCCTCGCTGCAGCAGTTCGTAACGCGCACGCGCTTCAGCTTCGAGGTCACGCTGGACACCTACACTATCGACGCGCGGCTGGCCGGGTATATCCCCGTGTCCAGCGCGGCCTATGTCGGCCCCGCCGGGCTTGGGCTGACCCTGCCGCAGTTGTACAGGCGGGTTAATCTCTCCGGGCTCATTTCGCTATCAACCGCCACGAACCCCGCACCTAATCCCGGCGGACTGACGGTCTCCGTGCTGGCTCTTTCCTCCGGCATCGCAAAAGGGTCTACCCTCGCAAGCCTGCCGGCCGGGACTACCAGCGTGATGTATCTTATAACCGGCATGGAGCCCGGCAGCTACACGCTGCGCGCCTCCGCGCCGGGCTTCGAGTCCGTCTCAAGCGGGCCCGTAACCGTGGGCGCAAATAACGTTTCGGTCGACCTGCCCTCTTTTAAGGAAGGAGGCCTGATCGTGGGAACGGTTACCGTAACGGGCAACACCGCCGGGTTTACCGCGCTGGCCGGCTCCACCTGCCCTGTCTCCATCGGCATTACCGCGTGGTCGCAGCAGACTGCCGCCCAGAGCCGCACGACGGTATACCTCGCATACGCCGCCACCGCCTCGTCGGCGCAATACGTGATAACGGGCCTTAAGCCCGGCGCGACCTACCAGATCTTCGCTGATATCTCGTTCAATGCGGACGCGGCTTTCCAGAGCGCCGGCGGGTTCCCCAAGACGGTATTTATTTCCACCCAGAACCAGACCGCCAGCCTCAATTTCTCTTTTGAAAAAGCGAGCGGGGCCGTGGCGGGGCTTATGCTTCTGCCGCCAGTGGAAGAGACAGGGTCGGCGCCGGACTTCACGCTGGCCGGCCTCAAGTGGAGGATCCTTAAATCCGACGACCCGCTGAGGGTTGGCCGGATTTACGAGGTCCTGTCATCTACGGGCCTTCCGGAATTCCGCTGCGGCGGAACAACGCCTTCCACCGGCACCGCCCCGGGCTGCACCGCCGGCATCTCCAGCGCCACCTTCAGGCTTTCCGGGTTCAGGACGGAAACGCTGGAGCTGGCGATGTTCTATTCTCCGACGGGCAGATCCAAGGTGGTCACCGTGGCGGCCGTGAACGGCTCCACCATCCCGACGACGCTGGACCTGCGCGGCGACACCTACTCTATCTCCGGGAAGATCATCAACCAGATCTCCGACCCGCTCTTTAATACGAACGCGCTCATAAGCCAGAACGCGCCTTTCTACGCGCCCGCCGGCTACCCGGCGAACGTCTCCTCCACTACGGCCAGGGTGGAGGCCATAAGGAGGCAGTTCGGCGAACTTCAAACGCAGGTCTCCACCTCCGTTTTTGACGCCGCTAATACGAGGATAGGCTTCCTCGCCCCGTCCGGGACATTTACCATCACCGGCATCCAGAACGGCGTTTACCTGCTGAGGACCCTGCCGCTCAGGGCCGGGACCACGGGCCCGATCCTCGTGCCTTCCAAAGAGCAGCTCGTTACCGTAGCCAACGCCGGCAGGGCGGGAGCGGATTTCACCCTCTCGGACGGCTTCTCCGTTTCCGGCAGGGTGTACCTCGACCAGGGGCTTTCGGACGCAAGGAGCCTGAGGCTCGCCTTAAGGAACAGGCGCGGCGAGATCGTGGAGACCGCCGACCTCCTCCTCGGCAATCCCGGCGCGGGAGTCGTCGCAAGCTCCGCGGATTATCTTTTCGAGCGCGTCCCCTCGGCCGGCTTCTACACGCTGGAAGCCGAGGACCTGGGAACGCCGGTAAAATATATCGCCCGGCCGCTCTCGTTCCCCGACCGCACCACCTCCCCCGACGGGCTGCAGGGCGAGGTCTCGGGCATGGAGCTGCTGCTGAAACGCGCGGGCGCGATAACCGGGAAGCTCCGCGACGCGAACTCTGATTCCCTTATCACCGAGACGAACGCGACCCTGCTTGCCCCTAATTTTAAAATTTACGCCATCGCCAACCCCTGGAGGGAGGGCGGGTATATCGTCGCGGGATCCAGCGTTTCCGGAAGGCCGATAGAAGCCGACGGTACTTTCCGCATCGAGCCTCTTGCCCCCGGCGTGGCTTACGACATCCACCTTGAGCAGGAAAGCTGGGACATGGCCTTCCTCAACGCCGGCAGCCAGAACTACGCTCCGGCGGTGATAGCGGGCATGACCCTTTCCCCCGGCCAGGTGAAGGATATCGGCATAGTGGACCTGAACCAGGGCCAGTCCATCAGGGGGACGGTCTCCGGTTCCGCCGGGGTGCGCCTGCCGAACATAACCATGAGCGCCGTCCCGGCGCTTGTGGAGAACCCGGCCTCGGTGAACACCCAGACCTCCTCCGACGGCAGCTATACCCTGTGGGTGTCAAGCTTCATCTCGCGCTATTTCGACGTGACGGCCTCAGCCAGGGCGGACAACCTGCAGGAAGCGGAAGGAGCGGTCCTTTACGGCAAAAAAACACTGAGGGTAGACCTGCAAAAATCAGCCGCGGTCGACTTTGTTTTGGAGCCCCTGCTGGGCAAGGTCACGGGCCAGGTGCTGACCGACGACCAGGGCGCCCTCTCCTGCCCCTTTGGCGACCAGAAGGGCTATCCCGCGGCGGCGGTTTACCTGCAGCGCACAGGGACCATCCCGCAGTTAAATCCCCTCGGTGATATCCTCGCCATGACGGAGACCGACGGGCGGTTCGAGATCCCCGGCCTTTCCACGGGCGCTTACAGCCTCAACGCGGTAAGCCTCGGGTACCTGGTCCACGCTTCCAGCGTCTCGGTGACTACTGGCACGATCTCGGCCGGGAACATCACCCTGGTGCGGGGCGCCTCGGTCCTCGGTTCCATAAGGAAAGCCGACCCCGCCTCCCCTACGGGCTACTCCTGCCCGAACGATCAGGAAGTGGCCGGGATAGCGGCGGCGGACGACTATTTCACGCAATATCTGATAGGGACCGTCGAGAAGAACACTATCGCCCACACCGTGTGCTCCTACGAAATTCCGGGCTTCAGGACCGGGCTTGACTACCAGATAGCGCTCCTCGGCGCTTCCGGCGACGATATAGTTTTCCCCAACGAGGGGGCTGTATCGTTCGAGGCAATGGAGTCCACCGCCTCCAAGACGGTCAACCTCACCTACCGGGTGCCGGTGCCGGAATGCCTCCCCACTTTCAAATACCTGGGCAACAACCAGATCCAGCTCAAGTTCCGCTGCAACAAGGCCCTGAGAAATGAAACCGGGCCGGATAACGATCTCAGCTACATTCTCCAGCAGACGACCTATACCTCCGCCGGCGCCGGCCTCTCCTCTCCCGACGGGACCGGGGAATTCCTGGGCAGCGACAAGAAGTTATTGCAGGGGCGCAGGAACCTGACCGCGGTCTACCGGCCGGCAGATACCGAGGAAAAATTCAGCGTGAGGCTGCGCGCTTACACCGCCGCTCTGGATCCTTCCACGGGGAACAATTACGAGTTTAACCAGGTTTACGACTTCTATACCGCGGTGGACGCCTCCAAGTCGAAGAAGATGAACAATATGCAGGGCGGCAAGCTGGATATGGAATCCGAGGACGATGACGACGGCGTAGAAAACACCAGCCTCGAGATCCCGCCGGGCACTTTCGTAGAGGACGGTGAAACCGACGCCAACCCCGATACCTCCGTCGAGGTCGGTGTGAACAAGGGAAAGACGAAGGAGCAGGCCAAAGCTAAGGCCCTGAGCCTGAGTTCTGCCGCCGGCCCCGCGGATGACCGCCTTAAAAATCCGGGCGCCTTCCCGCCTAACATGGCCTCGGCTATCCTGGCCCTGAAAGCCGGGCGCGTGAAGGGTTTCGAGCCCCAGGCCGGCGGCAGGCAGTCGGTGGTTACGCCTTTCAGCGCCTTCTACGATATCTTCCTGCCCGCCGGGATAAAGCGCGAGCTCAAGAACAAGGCGAGGCTCACCCTCTCCTACGATGCGTCCCTGTCTACCTCCGCGTCCCTTACGAACCTGAATATCTGGTATTTCAACTACGCCACCATGAGGTTCGAGCTGGAGGAGGACAGCAAGCAGATAGACACGACGAACAATACCGTCTCGGCGCTGGTGGATCATTTCTCCACCTTCGTCGTGCTGGCTTCCACCCCGCTCTATACCTCCACCAGCTCGTTCACCGGCGCGGGGATAGAGGTCTTCAACTTCCCGAACCCCTTCAACCTGGAGACGAAGACCAGGACTTTGAACGTCAACGCCGGCGGCGGAAATTACTCGGCCGGAACGGCGCAGGTGACCACGCGCGGGACTATAATCCGGGTCGGGGTGCCGAGAGGGATTTCCGGGCAGGGGAAGATACGGATCTACAACCTGGCGGGTGAGGTGGTGCGGGAATACGACTGCGGGTATCTTGACGGCGCCGCCGGAGTCAGCGGGGCCGGGACATACTATTACTTCGAATGGGACGGCAGGAACGGCGCCGGCCGGGAAGTGGCTAGCGACGTCTATTTCGGCGAGATCAAGATAGGCGGGCAGAAGAAATTCTGGAAAATGGCCGTGGTGAAGGATCCCAAATACAGATGAAACCCGTGACTGAACTCTGCGACCTCCGCGCCTCAGCGGTGAAATCGGAAATCTTTCCGTCCAGGATCCTTCTGTGCCTGGCGGCGGGGATACTTGCCGTAATGGTTTTCGTTTCGCCCGGCAGCTGCGCAAGCTCTAACGCCGGGACCAGTGCGGCCCAGTTCCTGAAGATAGGCGCCGGGGCCAGGGGCGCCGCCATGGCTGAGGCCCAGTCGGCCGTCGCCGACGATATTTACGCGGCGTACTATAATCCCGCGGGCCTCGCGCTTATCGAGAGGCCCATGATGGGCGCAATGCACGCCCAGTACCTCCAGGGCGCCCGGTACCAGTACGGCGCCATGTCTCTTCCCCTGCGTGACGGCGCCCGCCAGACTTTATGCTTCTCCATAGCCAACCTGGGCGTAAGCGAAATGGAGCGGCGCACGCAGGACACGGACCTGCCCGTAGGCTTCTTTGAAGCCTCTAACTTCGCCTACGGCCTCTCCTACGCCCGCCGCGTTACGGACAGGCTGTCCGCGGGGGTGACGGGCAAATCGGTGAGCGTAAGCATCGATGAAGTCTCGGGGCAGGCCTTCGCGGCGGATTTCGGCTTAAGGTACCGGCCCGACATCGGCGCCAGTTTCCCGGTTAACGTCGCAGCCGTAGCGCGCAATCTGGGGACCAGGCTGAAACTCGGGACGGGGAAAGACCCGCTCCCCTCGGCCATTGTTCTCGGGGCCTCGGCGCAACCGCTCCCCGACCTGCTCCTGGCCCTGGACCTCACCCGCTACCGCGACACGGGCACTATACTCGCCGCTGGAGGCGAATACCGCCGCAAGCTTTCCGGAAAGCTGCAGGGCCTGGTCCGGGCGGGCTACAGCAACCACCAGAAGAAAATAGACGGGGCGAGCGGCCTCACGCTGGGAGCCGGGCTTTCCCTCCCCAGCCTCGCCTTCGATTTCGCCTGGGTCCCTTTCGGGGACCTCGGGACCACCTTCCGCTACTCAATCCTCGTCCAGTTCTAAAAGCTTCTTTGCATTTCGCTGCCTTTTGGTGGGAAGGTTTTTACTATAATTTGTATATGCACAACGGCTTAAAGCGCCTTGAGGAACAGATCAACGGCGCTCGCGAACTTATCGGCAGGCTTAAAGAGGAGAACGACGTGCTTAAGAAGCAGATAGAGCTGCTTGGCGCCGCCCGTAATAAAGCCTTCTCCAATACCGCGGCCGCGCGCGAGCTGGCTGATTTCAGGGCCAAGGTGCGCCGCCGCCTGGAGCGCATCTGCGCCAGGATAGAAAAAGACAACGACCTGCAGCCGGCCCTGTTCGAGGATGACGATGCAGAATAACGATTTCGAAGCCAAGATCAAGAACCGCCTGATAAAATTCCCGGCCGTGGACGGCCTTACCCAGATCGAGATGGGCCTTATTGTGAGCCAGGTCGAGAAAAAAATAGATAAGATCGAGCAGAAACTTAATATAGTGGACTCCTCGAAGCTCGCCATACTGGCCGCCTATGATTTCGCCGTAGAGCTTTACTTTTTACAACAGAAATCCCAAACCAACCTCGCAGCCGATACCAGAAAAGTAGACGAACTGATAGAGAAACTAACAAAAACCCTTGAGGAAGAGCATTAAGAATTTCACCACAGAGACACAGAGAGA
>JAUSCK010000307.1 GCA_030651035.1 Elusimicrobiota bacterium | reverse complement strand
CGCCTACCAGATCCCCAATATAGCGGGCCGCAAGTACCCTAAAGAACTTTCCGGCAAGCTGTATCCGAACGGCATACATATTTACGAGGAGAAGGAAATGCCGGCGCTTATCAGGAAGCTGAAGGTGGATGAAGTAGTGTTCTCCTACTCCGACGTGGCTTTCAATACCGTCATGGCGAAGGGCTCCCTGGCCCTGGCCTGCGGCGCCGACTTCAAGCTGCTCAGCGGAGAGCATACCTATATCAAATCCCGCAAGCCCGTGATCTCCGTGTGCGCCGTGCGCACCGGCTGCGGCAAGAGCCAGACCACGCGCTACATCGCCTCCATGCTTAAGGAAATGGGTAAGAAAGTGGTGGCTATCCGCCACCCCATGCCCTACGGCGACCTGGTGAAGCAGACCTGGCAGCGCTACGAGACCCTTGAGGACCTTAAGACGCACAAGTGCACCATCGAAGAGATGGAAGAATATGAGCCGCACATAGCCGCCGGGCACATAATATATTCCGGCGTGGACTACGGCGAAATACTCAAGCGCGCCGAGAAAGAGGCCGATGTTATTCTGTGGGACGGCGGCAATAACGATATGTCTTTCTACAAGCCCGACCTGCAGATAGTGGTGACCGACCCCCTGCGGGCGGGACACGAAGCCACCTTCCACCCCGGCGCGGTCAACCTGCGCATGGCGGACGTCGTGGTCATCAATAAAGTGAACAACGCCACCAAAGAAGAGATCGCCACGGTGAAGGCGAACATAAAGCTGATGAACCCGGAAGCCGTTATCATCGAGGCGGAGAGCCTTGTGGCCATAGAGGGCGGCAATGTGGTGAAGGGGAAGAAAGTGCTGGTCGTCGAAGACGGCCCCACCCTTACCCACGGCGATATGTCCTACGGCGCGGCCTACGTCGCGGCCAAGAAATACGGAGCCAAGTCGATAGTGGACCCCCGTCCCTACTCTGTCGGCACCATAAAGAAAGTATTCGAGAACTTCAAGCAGCTTAAAGAAATTCTGCCCGCGATGGGCTACGGCGATGCCCAGATGGCGGAACTGAACAAGACCATAAACGCGATACCCGCGGACCTGGTCCTGGTCGGAACCCCCATCGACCTGGCGAAGCACCTGAAGTTCAACAAGCCGTCGGTCCGCGTGAACTACTCCCTCAAAGAGCGCAAGCCCGCACTGAAAGCGATACTTGAGAAGATGCTGAAGAAATAGCGCAAGTCGGGAGTCTTTAACGCCATAGACTCCCGGGCTTTTGGACTCTCAGACTCTGAGACCGTTTACAGGAGTTGATTATGCCTACGGAAAACAAGACTGTTTTGAAACTGGCCAAAGTGCAGGACGCGCACCTTACGGGCAAGAACGTGCTGGTCCGCGTGGACTACAACGTGCCGCTGAAGGACGGCGTTATAACGGACGACACCCGCATCCGCGAGACGCTGAAGACCGTTAAGCTGCTGCTGGAGGGGAACTGCAAGGTGGTGCTGATGGCGCACCTGGGCAGGCCCAAAGGCAAGCCGGAACCCAAATACAGCCTTAAGCCCGTGGCCGCCCACCTCGGGAAACTGGCCGGTGCGAAAGTGCACTTTGCCACGGACTGCGTGGGCCCGGAGGCCGACAAGGTAGTGGCGTCCGCGAAGAACGGAGAGATAGTGCTGCTGGAAAACCTGCGCTACCACCCCGAGGAAGAGAAGAACGACGAAGCCTTCGCGAAACTGCTGGCGAAGCACGGCGAGTTTTTCGTGCAGGAGGCTTTCGGGGCGCTGCACCGCGCCCACGCTTCCACCGCGGCCATAGCGAAGTTCCTGCCCGGGGCCATCGGCTTCCTGGTGCAGAAAGAGCTGGAATACCTGGATAAGACCATGGTAAGCCCGGCGCGCCCTTTCCTCGCCATCATCGGCGGCGCGAAGGTTTCCGACAAGATCAGCGTGCTCTACAGCCTTATAGAGAAGGTGGACACCCTCATCATAGGCGGCGGCATGGCCTACACCTTCCTGGCCGCGCAGAACACCAATATAGGGAATTCCCTGCTGGAGGCGGAGAAGGTAGAAGACGCCAAGAACATAATTCTGAAGGCGCACCGCAACAACGTGGAGATGCTGCTGCCGGCCGACCACCGCGTGGTGACCGAGATAAAGCCGGACGCCAGGGTTGAGGTCACGCAGGCCATGGCGGTGCCCGACGGCTGGATAGGCGTCGATGTCGGCCCCCGCACGGAGCTGCTCTTCGCCGACAAGATAAAGGCGGCCAAGACCATATTCTGGAACGGCCCCGTCGGTATCTTCGAGACGCCCTCTTTCGCGAGCGGCAGCATAACCGTGGCCACCGCGATGGCGCAGGCCACCAAGGGCGGCGCCACCACCATTCTGGGCGGCGGCGACACGCTGTCCGTGCTTAAGACGGCAAAAGTGAAGCCTGAAAATATTTCTCACTGCTCGACCGGCGGCGGCGCCAGCCTTGAGTTCATAGAGGGAAAGCAGCTGCCCGGGCTGGTGGCTCTGTCGCAGAAATAAGCGCCTGGCGCTTATTTCGCTGGACGTCTGGTAGTAATGTTTCAAATGTCTCCGGAGGAATTAAAAAATGTATACCTTTATAGTTACAATGCACATCATCCTGGCGTTCGTGATAATAATAGCGATCGTGATCTTCCAGACCAGCAAGGGCTCCGCCCTGTCGATGTTCGGCGGCGGGGGCGACTCGCTCTTTAACGCCGCCAGCGGCACTTCCTTCATAAAGAAGTTCACGGCGGGCTGCGCGGCGCTGTTCGCCGTCACCTCGCTGCTCCTTACGATATTCGGCGCGAACCAGCGCTTCCGCTCGGTGGTGCAGGAGTACCCGCTGCAGCAGCAGGAGGCCCCGGCCCAGCCCGCGGCAGCGCCCGGAGCGGCGCCCGCGGCGGCCCCCGCAAAAGCCGCACCCGCCAAAGCGGCCCCCGCCCCGGCTGCAGCCCCGGCGAAAGCCGCGCCGGCGCCTGAAAAAAAATAGTCGGGAGTCTAAGAGTCGAGGGTCGGGAGTCGCAGAACCGAGGTTTAGCGAAAAGACCCCGATTACACAAAAGAAGAGCCCCGCGCACAGCGCGGGGCTTCTTTCTTTTCTTTGATTCCCGATTCCTTGATTCTTTTATTTCATCACCTTATTTTCGAACGTGCTTATTATGTCCATCAGGTTTTCCGGGGTTTTGGCCGAGAGCAGGCGTTTGCGCAGCGTCAGGTTCGAGATAAGCCCGGAGAGCTGGGAGAGGGTGTTGAGCTGCAGGGTGGGCTCGTTGAACGGCGTGAGAATAAGGAAAATAATCTTTACGGGCTGGCTGTCCGGAGAGGGGAAATAGATGCCCTCCCTGCTTTTGCCCACCGCCAGCAGCGGCTTTGAGAGCGAGGCCAGCCGGGCGTGCGGGAAGGCCGTCTGGTGCCCGAGCGCCGTAGAGAAATTGGTCTCGCGCTTTATTATAGCCTTGAGAGCGTCGGCCTTGTCGAAAGAGGGGGAGGCCGTGTGCAGTGCGGTCAGCACTTCCTCTATGGCCTCGAAGCGGCCGGTTTCCTTCAGGTCCAGCCGGCAGGCCTGCGGCAGCAGCAGGCTGCTTAAAAGCATCTTCGGGGGCTGCTCAAATTCGTCGCGTATTTCACCGGTGAGCTCTTCCACTATGTCTTCCATGGTCAGCAGGCCGGTGGTCTCGCCTTTGGCGTTCTTCACCATGGCAAGCTGTATGCGCTTCTCCTGGAAATCGCGCAGCGCGCGCTCCACCGAGATCTCCTCCGAGACCTCGGTAATAGGCCTCTTCAGGGCGGGGAAATCCACGGCCGGTACGCCGGGGTTCAGCAGACAGCCGTAGAGGTCTTTGAAATGCACGTAGCCGGTAGTCGCGCCGTCAGCCGCCACCAGCGGGTAGCGCGAGAAGTGCTTTTCTTTTATAAGTCTGAGGGCTTCCTCCGGGGGGGAGGCGAGGTTAATGAAGCTTATGGCGCCGCGGGGGGTCATGACTTCCTTCACCTTTGTCTTGCCGAAATCGAAGAGGTGCTCGAACATCATCAGGCGGCCCAGCGAAAGTTTTCCGTGCTCCTGCGACTGCCCCAGTATCATGCGCAGTTCCTCGTCGGAGTGCAGGGCTTCGCTTTCGCCCGGCTTTATATTGAACAGGCCCAGGAAAAAATTGGCGCTCTTGTTTATCACCAGCATGGGCAGGTACGTGATCTTGTAGAAAACTTCAAGGGGGATCGCCGAAATAAGGGTTATTTTTTCCGGCATCAGTATGGCGAGGTATTTCGGGGCTTGTTCTCCGATTATTACGTGCGCTCCCGTGATCAGGGCGAAAGCTATTACAAAGGAAACGCTATGCGTCATGGCGGGAGAGATGGGGAGGGCGAGCCAGGAAAAGATCGGCTGTAGGATGGCGGCCATGGCCGGCTCTCCCACCCAGCCCAGACCCAGGCTGGCCATCGTAATTCCCAGCTGTATGGAAGAAAGATAGGCGTCTATGTGCTGCACCTGCTTTTTTGCCAGCTTTGCCGTTTTCAGGCCCTTAGCGGCCAGCTCTTCCAGGCGGGTAAAGCGCACTTTAACCAGCGCGAATTCGACTACTACGAATATGGCGTTAAGGACGATGAGGAGCGCTGCGATGAGCAGGTCAAGAAAGTAAATCACGCCTATATTTTACAATACTATGGCGCAGGCTGGGGTGGTCACAGTATGTGCGTGCACTATCGGACGCACTGCTAAAGTCAAATTGATTTTGGGCGGCCTACCGTGGGGACCGGAACGCAAAAACGCGCCTCGCAAGGGGCGGTGATGGTATGGGCCCGGCGGGCGCGCTATCGGCCACACCGTGGCCGCGCTCACCCCTCGGCCTACGCTCTTACGTAAGCTCCGGCCTGCGGGAAGGCCCGCCGAACCCATACCCTCGCCGCCCTGAAAGCTAGTTGCTAACGGAGGGGGAGACCGCAGGGGCCAGGTTAGCAAAAGCCGCCGGAAGGCGAGGCTTGCGTAAGCGCCGAGCCTGAGGCAGGCAGGCGCGCGCACGGTGTGCGCGACGCCGGTTTTGCGTTCTGGCCCCTGCGGT
>JAUSCK010000303.1 GCA_030651035.1 Elusimicrobiota bacterium | reverse complement strand
GCTGCCCAGGTAGGCCGCCAGCCACCCGCAGGGCTGCAGCGCAACTTCCAGCAGCACGGCGAAAGGCATTGATCTCTGGCCGCCGGCTTTGAAATACCATTCCTCCGCCGGGACGTCGTATTCGGCCTCTATACTGCCGCCCGCGGCAAGTTCCCACTGCCGGCAGTTCTCGATCTTAACTATGCGGTCCAGGAATTTATAAGGGGCGCCGGGGAGCCTGGCTATTACGCGCCCGGAATCGAAGACCTTGTACTTTTCGCCGAAGGCCTCGGAAGGTTTCCCTACGGCGAAAGCGGTGATGCTGGCGTTGTCGAAGACGGCTTTCCCGGGCGCCGGGGCGGAAGGCTCCCTGCCGCCGGCAGACCACAGCTGCTCGATCTCCTGCCTGGTGGTCCCGCCCATCCTTATGGACATGTTGTGGATGTGAATGATGCGCTTGCCGTCGGCGTACATGAAGGCCTCGGCGACAGCATAAGGCTGGCCGTCGGGTTGGTAGCCGATCTCTTTTACGATAATTTCATACATGGCTTTTTTCGTCGAGGGCAGCACCTGGCCGCGGCACTCCAGCCGGCTGGTTACGCCCGGCACCGGCTCATACCAGCAGCTGCCGGCCTCTGCCACCCAGCCCAGGCGCAGGAGGAAAATGCGGAAAGTGTGCAGGCAGCATTCGTACATCAGCGTGCCGGGCATGACATGGTCGTCTATGAAGTGGCAGGCCAGGTGCCAGTCAGCGGGGCGGATGTCCATCTCACCCTGTATGCTGCCCAGCCCGTAGCGCCCGCCGCGCGGGGAGAGCTCAAGCACCCGGTCTACAAGCTTCATCCTGCCGACCGGCAGCCCCACCGGGTTCGCTAAAAGCAGTCCTTCGAAAGCGGGCCCGAAACATTGGGAGTACCGGCCTTCGCGCAGGGCGGCCACCTTGGCCTCGTCATAGGATTCAACGCCGTCGCCTGTTGGCGCGGGAGCCTTCCAACCGGCCGGGCTTATGCCGGGCGCCGGGGCGGTTTCCTCCGCGGTCAGCACAACGCCTTTGCCTTTCGCCAGTTCTTCCGCGGTAAAGAAACCGGCGCAGCCCTTTTTCATGCTGAGCAGCGGCTTGCCGTACACGGTGCTCTCGTAATTAAAGAAGAAAAGCCAGATATCGCCGTGCCTGGCGAAGCGCTCGATGTTAATATCGTAACTGACGACAGCCCCCGGGCGCGGCAGGCCCTGGTGAAAAGTCACCTCGGCGTCCAGCAGGCGGTAAACCGCCTTGCCTTTCGTGCGGTCGTCTATGCCGAGGTAGCCGCACAGGAACAGGTCCGCCTGCCCGGCCTCGACGGCGATGCAGGTGGGGATGCGCCCGCAGTCCAGGTACCAGGCGCCCGGGTTAATATCGTGCTCCGTAACCACGTTGCCGGAGGTTAAGGACCCGGCTTCGCCGCGCACGCTGAGGATCCTGTCCACCAGCATCAGCGGCTCGTCCGGCAGGCGCACCCGCGTGGGATAGGTATCGGCCGAAGCGAATTTATTCCCAAGGACTTTAGCGATAGACCCGACGGCGAATTCAAGGCACTGTTCGCGGGTCATGAAAACATCGCGCGGAGCCGCAGGAAGCGTCACTTTAAGGGATGAAGGATGAGGGATGAAGGATGAGGGGGGGACAGGGGGAAGGACTGGCGCATGTCCGCTCAGGGATTTTAAGAGAGTGTTCTGGAAGGCGATGTTCTTTGACTGGATTTCCGTGAAATTGTTGGACAGCCGCAGGAAGACCTCATGCGCTTTCGCCTTAGCGGCCTCGGCGGCGGAAAAATTTTGCAGGTAAGCGGGGGCGGCGGGCGAGGGATTAGGGATGAAGGATGAGGGATGAGGGGAAGCCGGGGAACCGGCGGGTAAAGACAAGGTTCCGGAAACTGGCGCTGCTCTGGGCGCAGGCGGCTGAGACGCTGCGGGCGGGGCAGTTACTGCCGGGGCTTCGGCGACGGCCACCCATGCCTTTCCCGGCTGCCAGGTCACCTTCACTGGCGGCGGCACGGAGAGGTTGGCGTACACCATGGTCTTTGCCGGCGGCGGCGCCTGGTGCGCTGCCGCGAGGGAGTCCCGTCCGTAAAGCGCGCCCAGGTCCACCGGGGCTCTCTCGGCTAAAAGCCTGGCCAGCAGGCGCAAAACCGTGCCGGTTTCGTCGTAGTTCTTAACGCAGGCGGATTTAGCTAAATGCGGCAGGGCGCCTAGTATCTTGTCTATCATCCTGGTGCAGGAGGCCTGCGGGCCGAGTTCCACGAAGATCCTGGCGCCGTCTTCATAGGCGCGGCGCACCAGCGACGGAAAATCGAGGCTGTGTATAGCCTGCGCCACTATGGAATCGGCCGCGCTTTCCCGCGTGACGTCGTAGGCTTTTCTCCAGGCGCCGCTGTAAAAGCGCACTCCGGGGGGCGGGGTCGTTGAAAACAGGTGCAGGTCCCGGTACTTTTTTTCCACCAGCTTGGCCGCCGCGAAATGCACCGTGGACACTCCCTGGAGCGGCAGGAATACGCAGCCGAGCCCTTCCACCAGTGAGTTGACCGCTTTGCGGTAGCCGCCGACGACGCATTCAAGCGGCGCGTTCACGATCAGCAGCGCGGCGCGCTCCGCGCCTTTCAGGGCCATGCGGACATTTTCAGCGGGCCGGTCTATTACGCCCAGGACCCAGTCCACCTTCTCGTCCTTGGGCATGTTCCAGAACCGCCGGGCCACGTCGCACGGGCCGGCCAGGTCGCTCACAAAAAGACTGGATTCGTTGATGCGGCGCAGCATCTCGTCGCGGGCGGTCCAGGCCCGCAGCGCGAAAAGCCCCGCCGTTTCGCCCAGGCTGTAGCCTATGACATAAGCGGGTTCCACGCCCAGCGAGCGCACCAGGTCGCTGACCGCCGCGCCGTGGGCCACCGAGCCGAAGATCATGGACTTGTAATCGTCCACTATCTCCCGCTCCGTTTCCTCCTGCCAGCCGGAGTCCCATAGCAGCCGCCACGGGACGAAATAATTCGGCACCAGTTGGCTGCGCAGGTAGCCGTTCTCGGCGTCCAGGCGCCGCGGGATCTCCGGCCACTGCGCCCACAGCTCCCTGCCCATGCCGATATACTGGTTGCCCGAGCCGGGGAAGACAAAAGCGATGTTCTCACGCTTTGCCTGGCCGGAGGGGGAGTAGAAGATCCTCTCGCGGAAAAAGGGCGCGCCTGGGGCGGCGCGCAGGCCGGCTTCGGCGGTATCAGAAAGTGAAAGCAGCTCTTCCGCCGCGCGCGCCAGCAGTACGCAGGCGCATTTCTTCCCGGGCTTGGCGCCGGTATGCGCGAACCAGCTGCGGGCCAGCCTTTCGATATTCGCGCCGGGCTCCTGCCGGGCCGTCCAGGCCCGCAGGTCGCCCAGGCCCGCCAGGATGCCGGCGGAGTCGTCGTCCTCGACGGCGAACAGCGCCTCGCCGCGCGCGCCCAGCGGCTGGCGGCGCTCCAGGGCCGTCCGCTCGCTGTCGGCGGCGGTCTCAAGGCCCTCCATAACTACATGGCCGCAGTTGCCGTCAGCGCCCAGGGCGCTCACGCCGGCGCGGCGCGGGCCTTCAGCCCGGTTGCGCAGCCAGTATTGCGGCTCGAGCGGGATATGGAATCTTTTTTTCGCGCGGGCCAGCTCCGCCAGCGGGGAAATTTTCATCAGGGGGGGCAGGATCTCCTGGTAAAGGGCCAGGGCGGTTTTTACCACCCCGGCCAGGCCGCAGGCGGCGCCGGTGTGGCCTGTAACCGGTTTCACCGTGCCCAGCGCGCAGGGGAACTGCGCGGAGGAGATGCCGTAAAAATCCGTGAGCGCTTCAGCTTCCACGGCGTCTTCCGCGGGCGTTCCGCTGCCGTGGGTCTCCAGGTAACCGATGGTGGAAGGGTCAACCTGCGCTTCGCTGTAGGCCTCGCGCAGCGCGGAGGCGTAGGCCTGGGCGGTGGGCGCGGCCTTATCGACGCCGCCGCCAGAAGCGAACCCGAGTCCCTTTATGACGGCGTATACCCGGTTGCCGTCGCGCAGGGCGTCGTCCAGGCGTTTTAAAATAAGCGCTGCGGCGCCTTCGCCGGGGGTTGTCCCGGCGGTGGAGCCGTCGAAAGGGCGGGTACGGGGCGAGTAAGGATTTACGGCGTCGGCGGCGGCTAAAGCGCGCGGGTCGCCGTCGATGGAAACCGCGCCTACTATCGCGGTATCCAGCTCACCGGAACGCAGCGACCGTACCCCGGCTTCCAGGGCCCGCAGGCCGGAGGTCTCCTCGCTGGAAATAGTGAAGCTCGGGCCCCCGACATGGAATTCCCGGGCTATGCGGCTGGCCACTATGCCGCCCAGCGCGCCCATGGTGCGGTTGGCCGACAGGGCGGGGCCGGCGGTCTCGCGCAGAACGGACAGGAGGTCCGTTTCTTCTTTCGCTGAAAGGTTCCAGCCCCGCTCTTCGGCGTGCCGGCGCGCGGTTTCAGACAAAGACCAGCGGAAATGGAAATTTGTGGTGTTGAGGTCCAGGCCGAGCCCGATAAAAACCCCCGCATTGTCCATCCCTTTTTCGCCCAGCCTGGCGTCGGCCACGGCCTTCGCCGCCGTGTCCAGCATAAGCAGCTGCTGGGGCAGCATCTCTTCCAGCTCTCTGGGCGGGATCCGGTAGGCGTCGGAGGCCACCCCCGCTTCGCGCAGGTAAAAGCCTTTTATGTCTTCGCCGGCCAGGCCGCGTCGGCGCTCAGCCGGCAGCGCGGCCGGCAGCGCGGCGGGCACGCCTAATACGGCCTCCTGGAATTCTCTCAGGCCCCCGAGCGCGCCGAAGCGGGCCTCCATCCCCACGATGGCCACGGGCGCGGGGGTCGCAGGGGCCGCTTTTGCGGCGGGGCCGCGCACCGCGGGGGAAAAGGTGCCGCAGTATTCCTCTACCAGCACATGCGCGTTTATGCCGCCGAAACCGAAAGCGCTGACAGCGGCGCGCCGCGGGGTTTTGCTGTCGCGCGCCGCCCAGTCCTCGCAGCGGCTTTGCACGCGGAAAGGGCTGCCGGCAAGCTTTATTTTGGGGCCGGGTCTTGAAAAATTAGCGGTGGGCGGCAGGTTCTTGTTCTGGAAAGCGAGCAGAACTTTCATCATGCCGGCGGCGCCTGCAGCGGTCAGGAGGTGGCCGACGTTGGACTTTACGGAACCCAGAGCGCATTGGCCTTCGCTCCAGCCGCGCTCTCCCCAGAGGGTTTTCAGGCTTTCCACCTCGACCGGATCGCCGGTGGGCGTGCCGGTGGCGTGGCACTCGATAAGATCTATTTGAGACGGGGAAAGGCGCGCCTGGCGATAGGCCGCGCGCATCGCGTACAGCTGGCCCGCGGTATTCGGGGCCAGCAGGCTGCCGCCTATATCGTTGGAAAGGCCTATGCCGGTCAGGACGCCGTAGATCTTGTCACCGTCGCGCACCGCGTCGGCCAGGCGCTTAAGGATGAACATCCCGGCGCCTTCGCCCACCACCAGCCCGTCGGCGGCGGCGTCGAAAGGGGACGGAACGCCCGAGGGCGAGAGGGCGCGCAGCTGGGCGAAGCCCATCTGGGTGTAAAGGCTTGACGGGCGGGCCACGCCGCCGGTAAGCATGGCGTCCGCGCGCCCGGACCGGAGGGCGTCGACGGCCAGTTTTATGGCGTAAAGCGAAGAGGCGCAGGCCGCGTCCAGCGTGAAACTGCCGCCGGAGAGGCCCAGCGCGCGGGCGATGATACCGCCGGGCAGGCCGGCGACGCAGCGGTTGAGCGGGTCGGTCTTTGTTTTTAAGGCGGTAAGGGTTTTGCCGAAAGCGGCGGTTTCGAAGGCAGGGAGCAGCGTCTCGCGGGCCAGCGCCGACACGGAGTCGGTGGGGAGGACGATATTGCCGATTATAACGCCGGTGCGGGCGCGGTTTATCTTTGTATGCTGCGCGTCGAAAAAAGCCTGCCGGGCGGCGTGCAGGGCCAGGTGGAAAACCGGGTCCAGCTTTTCGATAAAGGTCTCGCGCAGGTCCAGCCCGGCCGGGTCAAGCTTGAAATCCTCGATGAAGCAGGCCTTAAGCGAATAGACCTTGTCAGGCGCGCCCTTTTGCGGGTCAAAGGCTTCCCTGCCGGGCAGGATCCAGCGTCCCGGGGGCACGTCTTTCGCGGCGCAAGTCCCCTCGGAAATGTTCTTCCAGAAGCGCGGCAGGTCGGGCGCGCCGGGAAATATCCCGCCGGCGCCGACTATGGCTATAGGCTGAGTCTCGTTCATTTTATATCATTCACATGGGTAAACAGGATAACAAACGGAAAATGTGATCCTGTTCATCCTGTATATCCATGTTTAATTCCCCGCGCTGCGAACTGGTTCAAGCAATGGCCCCTGCCAGCGTTTTCCTGCGGAAAGCCGCGTTGAGGGCTTTGTCCACAGTGGAGTCATAGCCCTCCAGCCGGGCCACAAGCGTTCCTTTATCGTCTATAAAATCGATATCTGCGACGCAGCTGTGCTCGGCCGATCGCGCCACGCGCGCGATTATGCGCACGCCTTTGGCGGGCCAGGCGCCGTACTGCCGGTAAGACGCGGCGGAGTTCGGCAGGGAGCAGCAGCCGGAATTCTCAAAAGTCCAGAGTATCATGCCCTGGAAAGCGGCGTCCAGCGCGGAGGGATCGGCCAGCCAGCGGTCGCGCAGGGGCTGCCGCAGCCACGACCCCGGCGGCAGGGCGGCGGCCGCGTTAAATATTATCCCCTTCTCCGAGAAGCCGGCCACCGAGCGGATAAAATGCATGTCTTCGCCGTGAAAAAGTATTTCGCCGTAGGCCTGCTCGATGGCGCGGGCATACGGCTTAAGCGCGAACTCAGGCAGGGCGGCGGCGGGCCGGGGCAGGCTTGCGGCCAGGATCATTTCAGCTCCGGCGTGCAGTTCTCCGCCGGGGCCCCGCAGTTCGACCGGCACCGAGAAAAAAACATCTTTTTTTGCGGCTTTGCCGGCCCGGGCGGACAGCCTGTACGCCCCGGCGCCGAGTATGATCCCCTTGTAGATCTTCAGGTCGTTGAACCCGTGGAAGAGCAGTCCCGGGTTGCCGTGCAGCGCGCCGTGCGCCAGCCATTCGATCAGGACGGCGGTAGGCACGACGGCCATGTCGTTCATTACGTGCGAACGCAGGAAAGGATAATCCTCTATCGAAACCGCCAGCTCGAAAGCCGGGGCGGCTAAGGAGGCCGCGGGAACTTCCTGCGTCGCGGTTTGTCCCTGCCTTGAGAAGGCTTTTACGGGCCGCGCTACAACTACCACCTCCACCGCGCCGCTGTTGGAGGAGAGCTCGGTTACAAGGAATTTGCCGCCTGCCGCCAGGCCTATGACGCCCACGCCCTCTTTGGCGAACAGGGCCTTGAGCCCGTCGTTGACCATGCCGCCGTCCCAGGGGCCCCAGTTAAAAGACGCCACATGACAGTCCGGCAGGCGGCGCGCTATAAGGCGCGCCGTCTTGTTAAGGACTTCGTTGGCCATGGCGTAATCGCACTGGCCGGTGCGCCCGAAGCGCGCGGTCGAAGAGGAGTACAGTGCCAGCAGTTTAAGCTTGGGCAGGTCCAGCGCTGCGAGGATATTGCGCAGCCCGGACACCTTCGTGTCGAACACGGAATCGAACTGCTCCGCCGTCTTGTCCACTATAAGTTTATCGGCCAGCACTCCCGCGCCGTGCACGAAGCCGCGCACGGGGCCCAGTTCTTTGTTTATCTTTTCTACGACGGCGCTGACGGCCTGCTGGTCCCGTATGTCGACGGAATAATAAACCGCGCGCGAACCGGCGGCCTCAAAGCGGTTGAGCTGCGCACGGATCTCACGCGCGGCCATCAGTTTGCGGCACTGTTCACCGGCGGTCTTAGGGGCCATTCCCGGGTTGCGGGAAATAAGGGCCTTCTTAATGTCGTTTTCCGCGGGGCAGGCTGAAAGCCAGCCTTCCTCGGCGGCCGGCAGGGGGCTGCGCCCCAGGATAGCCAGGGTAGGGCCGCGGGCGGCCGCCAGCGCCGCTCCGGCTTCTGCGGTCACGCCGCGCGCCCCGCCGGTGATAAGGACCACGTCGCCTTTTTTAAGCGGCAGGCTGTCGCCTTTAACCTGTTCGGACCGGCTGAGCAGAACTACCCTGCTGCCTGTTTCCGAAATGCCCATTTCTGCCGGGCCTTTAAAGAAAAGCTCGTCCGCTATGGTCTGCGCCACCGATACGGTATGCTGCCAGTCGGCCGCCGCGTCCAGCGCGCGGCAGGAAACTTCCTGCCATTCATGCCCCGCTGTTTTAGCCAGCCCGGCCAGCCCGCCGAAAACGGGGTTCTGCTCGGATTTCAAACCTGAGATCCCGAAAGCGCCGTCCAAGCGCGAGACTGTCATCAGACAGGCGCCGGATCTTTTGCCGGCAGCGCGCAAGGCGGGTCCGGCAGCCTGGGCCAGGCGGAAGGAGCTCTTGAGGAAATTCTCCGAATCACCTGCCCAGAAAGATCTCTGCGCGAGTTTGGCGACAGGGGCGATTATGACCAGACCCGCCAGGCCGCCCTCCGGCTTAAGCCCTTTATCGTCCAGCGAAATTTTCCTGGCTTTATAACCCCGCCCGGAGAGATTTTTCACTACCTCCCCGGCCAGGGCGGAGCCGTCGTCCGTAACCCAGACCGGCAGGTTCTTATCCAGCACGGTATTTTCCCTCGCGCCGCCAGGATTAAAATCAGCGGTTTTTAATATTTCCCTTGTGATCTCGCTCTCCGCGGCATCGCGCGCCGGGGCAGGTTTGGCGGCCGGCCGGACCGCGGGGGCGGCGGCGGAAGTGAGGAAGGCCATGACCTGGCGCAGCGTGCGGATGGAGCCGAGCTGCTCGGGCGTGATGCGCGGCGCGGAGGGCAGTTTTTCCTGCAGCTCGGAGAGTATGGCCACGCGCTTGATGGAGTCTATGCCAAGGTCCGATTCCATGTCCATGTCCTGGTTTAAAGACTCGGCAGGGTAGCCGGTTTGCGACGAGACTATCGCAAGCAGCACCTGTATGACATCCGGGTCTGCTGCGCCGCCGGCTTCAGCGGCGGGCCGGGCGGAGGCCTGCGTCATTCCCGCCGCGAGATAAGCCGTGACCTGGCGCAGGGTGCGGATGGAGCCGAGCTGCTCAGGCGTAATGCGCGGGGCGGAGGGCAGTTTTTCCTGCAGCTCGGAGAGTATGGCAACGCGCTTGATGGAATCAATGCCAAGGTCCGATTCCATGTCCATGTCCTGGTTCAAAGACTCGGCAGGGTAGCCGGTTTGCGACGAGACTATCGAGAGCAGCACCTGTATGACATCCGGGCCTGCTGCGCCGCCGGCTTCAGCGGCGGGCCGGGCGGGGGCCTGCGTCATTCCCGCCGCGAGATAAGCCGTGACCTGGCGCAGCGTGCGTATGGAGCCCAGCTGTTCGGGGGTGATGCGCGGGGCCGAAGGCAGTTTTTCCTGCAGCTCGGAGAGTATGGCCACGCGCTTGATGGAATCGATGCCCAGATCCGATTCCATGTCCATGTCCTGGTTTAAAGACCCGGCAGGGTAGCCGGTCTGGGATGAAACTATGCCGAGCAGCACCTGCTCGACGTTAACGCCGCCGGCGGGGGCCGGAATGGAAGGATGAAGGCTGTGGGATGAGGGCTGAGGAAGCGGCGCGGGAGCGGGAGCCGGCTGGAAAACGGGGAAGTGCCCGGCCGGGGCGCCGCTGAAAAACTGCTGCTGCTGGTCGACCAGCGCCTGGAAAGAGCGCTGGGCGGCTTCCTGTCCCTCGAGGAACCTGGCGTGCAGCAAAGCCGTCTGCTCCTGCATTTTCTGAAGGGCGGCCATGCTTTCCTGCGCGATGCGGAGGGCGTCGGAAGCGAAAGCCGGGGCGGAAGGATGGGTGGTGAAGGATGACGGATGAGGGACCGCGGGGGATTGGGACACAGCTATCGGCTGCATCGCTTTTTTCGGGGCTGCCGGGCGGTGAGAGCGGTAGTTGGCGCCGGTAAGCTTTACCGCCAGTTTGGAAACTTTCTTTTCCAGCGCGTCTTTGGCTCCGGCCTCGCCGTTTTCCCAGGAGGCAAGGTCTAAACGGTACCCTAGCGCGGCAAGGCGCGCCAGCGCGCGCGCGGCGTCAGCTATGCCGGAGCGTTTGCCGGAAGAGGCGTCAAGGGCGAAAGCCGTATGTTCGCGCCCGGCCAGTATGGAGGCCGTAAGCCCTGTAAGCCGCGAGCCGGGCCCTACCTCCAGGAAGATGCGCAGGCCGCAGGCGTACATTTTCTCTATCATCGCCGTGAATTCCACGGGCGACGCCAGCTGCCAGGACAATATCTCGCGCGCCCTGTCGGCGGAATCCGGATAAGCGGCCCCGGTTTTATTAGCATAAACCCCGGACTGCGGCTTATTGAATTTTATCTTTCCGAGCGCCGCGGCGAATTCTTTCTGCGCGCCGGCCACCAGCGGGCTGTGGAAAGCGGCGGAAACCTGCAGCGTGGTGTTTTTTATGCTGCGGTTCGTGAAACAATCGGCGGCCCTCTTTATTTCTTCCGTGCGCCCGGACAGCACGAACTGCGCCGGGGCGTTCTTGTTGGCTATTATGAGGTCCAGTTTTTCCTCTTTCATCACTTTTTCTATCTCAGCCAGGGCGGTCTGCACCGCCAGCATGCCGCCGCGGTCGCCCTCTCCGCGCGCCATCAGGCTGCCGCGCAGTTTTGACAGCGCGAAGAGGGACTGGGCGTCGAAAACCCCGGCGGCGCACAGCGCCGTCAGCTCGCCGTAGCTGTGCCCCGCAAAAGCGTCGGGCGATAATCCGAAGCCCGACAATACCCGGTAGGCGGCCAGCGAGGCAGCGCCCAGCGCGGGCTGGGCGATATCGGTGCTGCGCAGCTCGTCGGCCTGCGCCTGCTTTTCGGCGGGGGTAAAAACGGCGCGGGGATAGATGAAATCGGACAGGGGCTTCGCTCCTCCGAAATCCTTGTCGGCCGCGGAGACGGTGTTCAGAGCCGCGGGGAAGCGGCAGGCTATATCGCGCTGCATGCCGGGGTACTGCGCGCCCTGGCCGGGAAATAACACGGCCAGCTTTTCCGGAGCGCCCGACGAGAAGAAGATGCCGTCCGGGGTGGTCCAGGTTTTATTGGCTGCCTGAGAGTCCAGATTGGACAGCGCCGAATTTATGACTTTATCCGCGTCCTGTTTCTCGCGCTCCAGCACAAAGGTCAGCCGCGCCGCGTCGGAAGACTTGAACGCCGCGCGCGAACGCATGGCTTTTACGCGCATCCCGTCCCAGTCAAGGCCTTTCCAGGAAGTTAACCCGACCTTGATGGCTTCCGTGTCCGCGCCGGATAAAGCGGCTATCTGCACGTCGCCGTCCCAGTCAGGCAGCTGTTTCTCGGGGGAGTATTCTTCCAATACCGCGTGGAAATTAGCGCCGCCGAAGCCCAGCGCGCTTACGCCGGCCCTGCGGGGGTGGTCTTTTTTTATCCACGGGCGGAGTTCTGTGTTCAGGTAAAAAGGCGTGACTCCGCCGGCCAGCTGCTTTAAGGGGGTGTTCACTTTTATGGTGGGGGGCAGAGTTTTGTTATAAAGCGAGAGGGCGGCCTTTATAATGCCGGCGGAACCGGCGGCGGCTTTGGTGTGGCCTATCATGGATTTTACGGAGCCGAGGGCGCACCAGGCGCCTTCTTTCCTGCCGGCCCGGTATACTTCGGTCAGGGCGTCCACTTCAACGCCGTCGCCGACGGTCGTTCCTGTGCCGTGAGCTTCAACCAGTTCGACGGTGTCGGGCGAGATGCCGGTGGCGCTGTAGGCGTTCCTGAGCGCCCGCGCCTGGCCTTCGGAGCTGGGCGCGTAGATCGCTTTGCCTTTCCCGTCGGAGGAGGAGCCCACGCCTTTAAGCACCGCGTAGATCCTGTCGCCGTCTTTTACCGCGTCTTCCAGGCGTTTTAAAACTATCATGCCCAGGCCCTCGCCGAGAGCCGTGCCGTCCGCGGAGGCGTCGAAGGGCTTGGCGTCGCCCGAAGCGGAGAGTGCGGGAGTTTTGCTGAAGCACATATACATGAAAATGTCGTTGAAGCAGTCCACCCCGCCGGTGACGACCATGGAGGAGCGCCCGGCGGCGAGTTCCAACGATGCCATGTGCAGGGATGCAAGCGAGCTGCCGCAGGCGGCGTCGACGACGCAATTGGTGCCGCCCAGGTTGAACCTGTTGGCTATGCGGCCGGCCACCACGTTGCCCAGCAGGCCGGGGAAGGAACTTTCCTGCCAGGGCACATAGTCCTCCTGCATGCGGGAAATTATCGCTTCGGCGTTGTCGCCGGTAATGCCGAATTCCGACAGGGCTTTGCGCCATTTGGGATGGCCCAGCCGCGCGCCGAGCGGGATAACCAGTTCCAGCGCGCCGGTAACGCCCAGTATAACGCTGACGCGGCTGCGGTCAAATTCCTTTCCGGGGCCGTAGCCCGCGTCCTCAAGCGCCATCTTGGCGGCCAACAGGCCGAGGAGCTGGGCGCTGTCGGTGGCTTCCAGGGCGTTGGGTGCCAGGCCGAATTCGGACGGGTCAAAATCCACCGGCAGTATGAAGCCGCCGCGGCGCGCGTAGGTGCGGTCCGGGCTCTTGGGGTTCTTGTCGAAATAATCTTCGGGCAGCCAGTGGGAAGCGGGCACGTCGGTGATCGCGTCCACGCCGGTTTTGATGTTGGCCCAGAACCGGCGCGCGTTCTCAGCTTTGGGGAAAAGGCAGCCTATGCCGACGATGGCTATAGGGGACTGGACGGAGTTATCTTTAACGCTCATAGTTTCCTTTTTTTAAACATGGATAAACAGGATGTACAGGATCTGTTATTCTTCTTTTTTAATCCTGTCTATCCTGTTCATCCATGTGAATGCTTTTCATGCGAAGAATCGGGAGAGCTGCTCCCTTGTCTGCGGTTCCTGCCGCGCCAGCCGGGGAGCTACGGCTATTCCCTGGCAGCGCAGCGCGTGCAGGCGGGTAAGCGCCGCTGCGCCGGCGAGTAAATTATGCGCGACCGTGACCGCGTCGCGGGCTTCCGGCTGCTCAAGGAAAGAGCCTTTCGCCCATTCGTTGAAAGCCCCCATCGAGGGTCCGCACCAGACCTGGTAGTCCAGTTTGCGGGATTCATCGCCGGCCAGCGGCCAGCGGGAAGACTGGCTCAGATACCAGCGGAATACCAGGGCCATTTTATGCCTGGGGTCCCGATCCGCGCGCTCCGCCTGGGCGGGGTCCCTGCGCAGGAAGAATTCGCGCGTGCCGCCCCAGATCTCTTCGAACGGGGCGCGGAAATAATCCCGCTCCAGGACGGCGCGCATTTCGGCGGGGATCTCCCCGAAACTGTTGTAGGCGCGGTAATACTCGTAAAGCTTGTTGGCGCGCATGGCGAACATCGTGCCGCGCTTCAGGATCTGGACCTTTACCCCCATCTCGAACATGTCGGCGGCCGCGGCCATGGCTACGTCGGCCTGCTCGGCCGCGGCAAGGAGTTTTTTTACGATGCCGGAGGTTCCGGCTTCCACGCAGGCCTGGTTCACCGAGCCGGTAACGATATAGGCGGCGCCCATCATGAACGCCGCCGCTGCGGCCTCCGGGGTGGCTATGCCGCCGCCGGCGCCCACCCGCAGCCCCGCGGAATATGAGTGCCGCTCCTGCAGCCTGTCCCGCAGCGCTATTATCGTCGGCAGCAGGTTTACCAGCGGCCGGTTGTCGGTATGCCCGCCTGAATCTCCCTCGGCGGTAACGTCTTCGGCCACGGGGATTTTAGAGGCGAGTCCGGCCTGGTCGGGGGTAAGCTCGCCGCGCGACACGAGTTCCTTCAGGAACTTGTCCTCCGGCGGGGAGAAAAAGCGGGTGGCCACTTCGGTGCGGGAGACCTTGCCTATTACGCGGTTCGGGACCTCTATCTCCCCGGCTGCGTTCCGGCGGATGCCGGCCGTCCGGAACCGGATGAGCGGCAGGGTAAGGTTTATGTAGGCGGAGGCTTCTATAAGCCGCACGCCCCGGCGCAGGTATAAGTCCACCAGCGCCGTTTCAAGCGCGGGTTCGGACGGGCTGTTGATGAGATTGAAGCCGCAGCTGAAGGCGGGGCCGGACTGTACGCGGTCTATGGCTTTTTCCACTTCCTCGAGCGGCTGGCCGGCGGCGCCGTAGAAGCCGAGCATTCCCGCCAGGCCCAGAGCCTCCGCAAGCTGCGTGGAGCTGATGCCGTTCGCCATTGAGCCGCCCACATAGGCGTATTTCAGATTATGTGCGGCGCAAAAACCTGGATCGCCTAGATTTTCCGGGCGGCAGGCCGGGATAACAGCGGCTGAAGAGGAAAGGCCGGGAGTGAAAACCAGGCCGCCATCAGTGCTGGTCACCGAGAACGGCGTTATGATATCGCGCAAGGCTGCCAGCGTTTCAGCCGAAAAAGGCAGAAAAGGCTGTGTATCAGTCCTTGGCGCTGAGGCGGTCAAACGGTTCTCCGTACCCGGCTTGGTTTTTTGGAAAGGAAACAACGATGAATCAATTATATATATTTCTCTATAAGCCCGTCTATATAAACAAAATTAAATGTCCACTCGCAGAGGCACTAAAGGGGATTGCTGGGAAGAGGGCGGGGGACCTGCCCGCTCCAAGACCGGGTTTTTGGGGAAGAAGGCCGGGGTCTTCCGCCGGCTGCGGAACCTGAACACTGAATTGTGCTTCGCACCCGGGCAAAAGACAAAGCTTTTGCCCTCAAACATTCCTCGCCGTCCCGGAGGGATGCGCTCCAGACCCCGGCCTTAAAACCCTCAAATGGAGCGGGCAGGTCCCCCGCCCTCTTCCCGGGGAGGCGCCTCCGGCGCCATTTATGGGGAGGGAAATCGATTTATTTATCGGGCTTGACAAAACGGATACAATATGTTACAATGTAACAAGATGGTGCTGGATTTTAAAAGGAGAGGGTATGACACCAGTAATACGCATTGACGCTGAAGTGATGTCGGAGCTTGAAAAACGGGCCATAATGTTAAGAAAGGTCTTTGGGACCCCGAATGATGTTTTAAGGGGTATTTTAGGCTTGGATCCTAAAGAACCTCTTGAGCCGCCTATAAAAAATGAAATGGTTATTGAGGTAAAAAAATATTTTCT
>JAUSCK010000300.1 GCA_030651035.1 Elusimicrobiota bacterium | reverse complement strand
CTGGCCCGCAAGCCGTACCGCATAGCGCGCCTCAAGAATTTCCTCTCCCCCTGGGACGACTCCGCCGGCACCGGCTACCAGCTGGTGCAGTCGCTGCTCGCGGTCGGCTCGGGCGGCTGGTTCGGCAAAGGCATAGGGGCCTCCAAGCTGAAACTGATGTACCTGCCCGTGCCGCATACAGATTTTATTTTCCCGGTGGTGGCCGAGGAGCTGGGACTGATCGGCGGTCTTTTTATCGTCGGCCTTTTTACCGCGCTGCTGCTTAAGGGCGCCAGGATAGCCCGCAACGCCCCCAGCCTCTACACCGCGCTGGCCGCCTTCGGGCTTACGCTGGTGATAACCCTCCAGGCCTTCTTTAACCTGGCCATGACCATCGGCCTTCTGCCGACCAAGGGCATACCGCTGCCTTTCTTCTCCTACGGCGGCTCCTCGATACTGACGTCGATGATAATGGTGGGGATAATACTCAATATTTCGGCCCACAGGAGCGGCGCGTGATGACAGTAAAAAAACGCATCCTTATAGCCTCGGGCGGAACCGGCGGACATTTCTATCCCGCCTTCGCCCTTGCGGTTGAGCTGCGCGCGCGCGGCTGGCAGGCCCTTTTCCTGGTGAAGAAGGAGGATCTCGCGCGCCCCGCCCTGGAGGACGCGGACTTCCCTTACGCCGAGCTCGATATGGTCTCGCTGCCGCGCGGCCTTAACCCGCTGGCGCACGCGGCCTTCCTGATAAAGTTTTTCAGGTCCATGGCGCTGGCCCTGAGGATAATCAAGGACTTCGGTCCCGACGCCGTTCTGGGTACCGGCAGTTATATTTCTTTCCCGGCCGTGATAGCCGCCAGGCTTGGCGGCGTCCCCTCGGCGATCCACGAATCCAACGCCAGCTTCGGCCTCTCCAACAGGATCGCTGCGCGCTTCGCTGATAAAATAGCCCTCGGACTTCCGGTGAAAAACAACCCCTTCGCCTATAAATCAGAACTTACAGGCACCCCTATACGCGCTTTTTTCGCCAAGGCTCCCGGCGCGAAAGAGAGCAGGGAAAGATTAGGGCTGGACCCGGATGCTATGACCTTCCTGGTTTTCGGCGGCAGCCAGGGCGCCGGGCGCCTGAACAGCGCGGCTTCGGCCGCGGCGGCCAGGCTCCGTGATAAAGGCCTGAAATTCCAGCTGCTGCATATAACCGGCCGCCGGGATTTCGAAGCGGTGCGCTCCGCTTATGAAAAGGCCGGCCTTTACGGCCTCCCCGGGATAAAAGTAATGGACTACTGCGAAAGGATAGATGAGTTGTATCCGGCTTCCGACCTGGTCATCTCCCGTTCAGGGGCAAGCACCATCGCAGAACTTGCCTATCTCTCAAAACCCTCTATCCTGGTGCCGTTCCCGGCCTCCGCTTCCGGGCATCAGAAAGAAAATGCCCTGGCGCTCGCGGCCTGCGGAGGAGCCGTCCTTCTTGAGGAAAGCCCTGGTTTCGAGGACGCTCTTGAGGAAGCAATGCGGAAATTTATCGCCAGGCCGGCCAGTCTTTTAGAGATGGCCCGCAGCATTTCAGGAGCGCAGGTGCCGGACGCTGTAAAAGCGTCTTCAAATTTGTTAGGCTTAATTGAAGGGCTGGCCGGAGGCGCAAAACCATAAACACAACGCACACGAACAAACACTTAAATGCTAAAAGGAGACTGTGTTTGCTGAAAGCCTGAACCGGCCGTAAGCGACACGAAAACATTATGAGCATATCAAAAAAAGACGTCCTTGATTACCACTCTTTTCCCACCCCGGGAAAGATAGAAGTCGTCTCGACAAAACCATGTTTTACACAAAGAGATCTCAGCCTTGCCTACACCCCCGGCGTAGCGACCCCCTGCCTTGAGATCCAGGCCCACCCGGAGGATGTGTATAAGTACACGTCCAAAGGAAACCTGGTGGCGGTCGTCTCCAACGGCACGGCTGTGCTGGGGCTCGGCGACATCGGCGCCGCGGCGGGTAAACCCGTAATGGAGGGGAAAGGTATCCTCTTCAAAAGATTCGCGGATATAGACGTCTTTGACCTGGAGATGGACAGCCACAACTCCGACGAGATCATCCGCGCCTGCCAGCTGCTGGAGCCGACCTTCGGCGGAATTAACCTTGAGGATATAAAGGCCCCCGAGTGCTTCTATATAGAAGAAACCCTGAAAAAGACCATGAAGATCCCGGTCTTCCACGACGACCAGCACGGAACCGCGATAATCTCCGGCGCCGGGCTTATCAACGCGCTGGAAGTAGTAGGGAAAGACATCTCAAAAGTCCGGCTGGTAGTCAACGGGGCCGGGGCCGCGGGCTTTTCCTGCGCCGACCACTATGTCCGGCTGGGAGTAAAACGCGAAAACATAATAATGTGTGATACCAAGGGCGTTATCTACAAAGGCCGCACCGAGGGAATGAACAAGTATAAGGAAAAATTCGCGGTCGACACAAAGCTGCGGACCCTCGAAGAGGCAATGAAGGGAGCCGACGCGTTTCTCGGACTTTCCGTCGCTGACGTGCTGACCCCGGCCATGCTGCTCTCCATGGCCAAAGACCCTATCGTTTTCGCCATGGCCAACCCCAACCCTGAAATAAAGTACGAGCTGGCCCTGGCCACCCGCAGCGACATCCTGATGGCCTCCGGCCGTTCGGACTACCCCAACCAGATCAACAACGTCCTCGGCTTTCCGTTCATTTTCAGGGGCGCACTGGACGTGAGGGCTACCCAGATCAACGATGAGATGAAACTTGCCGCCACCTACGCCCTGGCGGAACTCGCCAAAGAGGACGTGCCTGATTCGGTCAGGAAGGCTTACGGGGGGCAGAAACTCCAGTTCGGCAGGGAATATATAATCCCTAAGCCTTTCGATTCAAGGGTCCTGATCTGGGAAGCTTCCGCCGTGGCCGAAGCCGCCATGAAAACAGGCGTCGCCCAGAAGCCGATAGACATCGCGCTATACCGCCTGCAGCTGGAGAAGCGCCTCGGGCGCGCGCGGGAGCTAATGCGCACCGTGATAGACAAGGCGCAGCGCAACCCGAAGCGCATCGTATTTCCCGAGGGGGAAGAGGAAAAGATACTGCGCGCGGCGCAGGAACTTGTGGACGAGAAGATAGCCACGCCGATCCTTATCGGAAATGAGGCCAGGATAAAAGCCTCGATAAAGGAGCACGGACTGTCCCTGGAAGACGTTGAAATTATCGACCCGGCCACTTTCGCGGGGCGCGCAGGGTATGTTGAGGAGTATTTTAAAATGCGGGAAAGAAAAGGCGCCACGCACCACAGGTCGGAAGAAATAATGCTGGGCAACAGGAACGCGTTCGGCGCGATGATGGTGCACAAGGGAGACGCCGACGCCCTTGTCTCCGGCTTGACGGACCATTACCCGCAGACTATCCGGCCGGCGCTGCGGGTCATCAAGATGCAGGAGGGGGTAAAAAAAGTTTCAGGGCTTTATATGCTCTTCCTGAAGAAGGAAATATACTTCCTGGCGGACACCACCGTGAACATCGACCCGGATTCCGAAGACCTGGCTGAAATTGCCCTGCTCGCGGCGGATACCGCAAGACGCTTCAATATCGAGCCGAGAGTAGCCATGCTGTCTTTCTCTAATTTCGGCAGCACGGCCCACCCGCAAACCGAAAAGATCAGCCGGGCCGTGGAGATAGTCAGGAAAAAGGCCCCCGAGCTCATGATCGACGGCGAAATGCAGGCGGATACCGCCGTGGTACCGGAGATAATAGAACACACTTATCCCTTCAGCACGCTCAAAGGCGGCGCGAATGTCCTGATCTTCCCCAACCTGGAGGCGGGCAACATCGCCTACAAGCTGCTGAGCCGCCTGGGCGGGGCCACTGCTATCGGCCCTATCCTTATGGGGATGAGCAAAGCTGTACATGTCCTTCAGCGGGACGCGGAAGTCAGCGACATCGTGAACATATCCGCCATAGCGGCCGTAGACGCACAGGAGAAAGCGAGGTCGGGCGCCGTGAAATCCCGGGTAGGAGCAGCCGCCTGATGCCGGAGGCGGGGCGAACCGGCGAATGGCGTGCGGAAAATCAGGTTCGTAATTCTTTGCAGCCAGACTGACCAAAAGCAAGCAATGTCCTGTTTTTGGTCATATTTGCCGGGCGCAAAGTTTGATAATATTATAGTGATTTGACAATGAAAGGGTTATGGAGGTTTAATGAAAAGAGCTAAAGTTACAGTGGTAGGCGCGGGACACGTGGGGGAATCCGTTGTCCGCGCACTGGCGGAGAAGGACTTAGCCGACATTGTTCTGGTGGACATCCCGCTGACTGAAAATATGCCGGCCGGGAAAGCCCTGGACACCATGCAGACAGGCCCGATCTACGGGTACGATTCAAAAGTAACCGGGGCGACGAGCTATGAATCAACAGCCGGCTCGGACATAGTAGTTATCACCGCCGGAATACCGCGCAAACCGGGCATGAGCCGCGACGACCTTTTAAACCCCAACGCGGCAATAGTTAAGAGCGTGACCGAAGAGGTGATCAAGTTTTCACCCGACTCTATCCTGATAATCGTAAGCAACCCGCTGGACGCGATGTGCCAGGTAGCCCTTCAGACCTCCAAGTTCCCCAAGCACCGGGTCATCGGCATGGCGGGCATACTGGATTCCTCCAGGATGCGCACCTTCATCGCCCAGGAGCTCAAAGTCTCCACCGAGAACGTCCACGCGATGGTGCTGGGCGGGCACGGCGACACCATGGTGCCGCTCCCCAGGTTCTCCACTGTGGCAGGCATCCCGATAACGGAACTGATGACCAGGGAACAGATAGACGCGATCAACACGCGCACCTGCAACGGCGGAGCGGAGATAGTGAAACTGCTGAAGACCGGCAGCGCCTATTACGCCCCGGCCGCGGCCGCGGTGGAAATGGTCACGGCGATAATTCTCGACA
>JAUSCK010000280.1 GCA_030651035.1 Elusimicrobiota bacterium | reverse complement strand
GTTGTTTGGTTCAATCGTCAGCCGGGGCAGGCTATATGGTCCGGGCTACAGCTTTTTAAGGCGATAGTCCTCCCCGGTTAAACTTTTCAGCAGGGCGCGCGGGATGTTGATGTAATCGTCGGACCAGGCGCGCCCCCCGGGCGATTCTATAAAGGACCATTCGGGCATGGCTGAGAGGGGCAGCCGGTCCAGGACCTGCGTTGACTTGACGACGATCATCGCGCCCGCGCCCAGCCCGCCGAAGTAGGAGGCGTACGGGTGACGAAAAAGCTTGCTGACGCGGAAGAGCGCCGGCGCGCCGATATCGCGGGCGACGCGCGCCGCTTCCGAAATGAGCGCCAGGCTGCTGTTGGAAAGGTGCAGCACGACTATTCCGTGGTCGCTGGTCTTGCGCAGATAAAGTTCCATCGCCTCGCGGGTCAGCAGATGCGCCGGTATGGCGTCGGCTGAAAACGCGTCCACCACGATCACATCGAAGGCCCCGTCCGGTTCGCCGGCGATCTTGAGCCGCGCGTCGCCCAGCACTACGCGCGCGTCGGGCTGGCATTCCTGCACATAGGTGAAATCCCCCCCGGGCCGCGCGGCCAGGCGGACCACGGCGGGATCTATCTCGAAAATCGTGAGCCGGTCGGTCCGGCGTATCAGGCACGCGGTCGAGCCGGCGCCCAGCCCGATGAGCGCCACGCGGCTCGGCTCCCCGGTGCTGAGGCCGGCAAGTACGGCCTCCCCCAGCGCCGTCCGCGGATTGTAATAGGTCAGCGGCTGCCGGGTGAGCCCGGGGGTCCGGAGCTGCGCGCCATGCACGACCCCGCAGTGCATCAGAATGCGGAGCAGCGGCCTCCGCGGGTCGCCGGGATCCGGGATCTCGCGCGTGCGCAGTATGCCGAAGAAACCGCGCTCCTGCGTAATAATCCGTCCGACCCGGTCTTCTTTAAGGAAAAAGATCAGGAAAGATACCAGCACCAGGGCCGTCAGAACCCTGGGCCTGGCGCGGTTGAGGAAGATCGCGGCCAGGCAAATACCGAGGCCGGTAAGCACCAGCGTATCCTGCGCGAGACGCTCGTTCAATACCCGGAGCGCAAAGAGCAGCAGCGCGCCCGTCAGGACCAGCGTAAGCGCGGCTTTAGTAAAAATGGAGCTCCGGCGCCCGGGCTGAGCGGCGGTGCGGATGACGTACAGCAGCGCCAGGAGGCTCGCCGCGGATAGCAGCAGCTCCCGCGGCACGCGGACGCCCGCCGGGATGAGCAGCGCTTTCACATGGCTTAAAAAGCCGTAGTTCTCGGGGAGCGCCGCGTAGATCAGAAAAGCCGCGAGCGCCGCAGCGGAGAGAAGGCGCGCGAAGCGCGGGAGCGGCGGGCGGTCCTCCCTGAACCAGTCCTCCGCGGCTAGCGCGGCGGCGGCGGCAGCCGCGCAGGCGAGCATAACGGCGTAGCCGGGCTGGAGCCACCTGAGCAGGATCAGCACCAGCCCCATCATCGCGGCGGCGGCGGCCGCGCAGGCGGCCAGGCGCGGCAGCCCCGCCGTGCCGCGCGGCAGGAACAGCGCCGCGGCCGCCAGCGCGAGCGGGTATTCGTAATCATTGTTGAAGATCACCGGCGCCAGTAAGGCGGCGGCCGCGCCGCCCAGCACGCCACCGAGCGAAACGAATAAATAGAATTCCGTCAGCCGGTCCGCTCCGGGGCGCGCGCGGGCGAGCGCCAGGTGGCATAAAAGCGCGCTCATGAAGAAGCCGAAAAGGTTGCCGGAGAGTACGGGGACCCATTGGCCCGGCAGCAAATAGGAACCGATCAGAAAAAAAAGCGAGAACGGATAGATCAGGCGGGCGAGCGGGGCGATCCTTTCGGCGCCCCGCGAGAAGGCGATGATATAAGTGACAAGATAAAGCGCCAGCGGCACTACCCAGAAAAGCGGCGCGGAGCCGATATTGGTGGAGATCTGGAGCGTCACCCCGGGCACCAGCGCCGACGGCACCGCCGCCGCGCCCAGCCAATAGAGGCGCCTTGCCCAGCCCGGCGGCGGCGAGGCCGCCTTCTCCCCGGCCAAATCTCCCGGCGGACCCTTGGCCAGCAGCGCGGTGACGGCCGCGGCCAGGATAAGGACAGTGATGAGCGCATACCCCGACTGCCAGGCCGCGCTCTGGGCCCTGGTGCCGAGCAAGGGCTCTATCAGCGCGGGATAAGCAAGAAGGCCGGCGAAACTGCCCAGGTTGCTTGCGGCGTAAAGATAATACGGGTCCCGGGCGTCGGCGCGGCCCGAGCGCGCGTACCAGGCCTGCAGGAGCGGGGCCGTGGCCGAGGCGGCCGCGAACGGCGCGCCGACCGAGACGGCCAGGACGCCGATCAGCCAGAGCGCGGGGTGTTCGTAGTTCGGGGGGCCGAACACGCCGCTGACGCGCAGCGGGAGCGCCAGCGCGGCAAGCGCCAGCACGCCGGCGTGAAGCCCGGCCTGGAGCCGCAGATCCTTCAGCCGCGCGAGCAGGTGCGCGTAAAGATAACCCAGGAGCAGGGCGGCCTGGAAGAACGCCATCGAAGCGTTCCAGACCGCCGGCGAACCGCCCAGCAGCGGCATGGTCATGCGCGTGAACAGGGGCTGCAGTACAAATATCAGCGCCGCGCTGGAAAACAGCGCCAGTGCGAATATGGCCGGCGCCAGGCGCCGCGCGAGAAGATCCATCCTGTGCCTTTTTCTCCCGGCGCTTCCGGGAAACCAGGGGGCGGGGAATTTTATAACCTGCCGCGCTGTCCCCTGTCTGTTAATATTATAGCGGTAGGGAAAGACTTTTTGCAATTTTTCCGGAGGTTAGTGTTCAAGCGCGCCGGCTGGCCCGCGCTTTGCCGTGAGCGGGAAGGACAGCAGCAGCCAGACCGCTGAGAAAAACACGCCCAGCGCCGGGTAGAAGCCGGGCGCTATCGAGCCCGCGGCCTTAAGCCCGGATACCAAGGTGGCGGTAAGCCCCTTGGCGAAGCGGTAGGTGAAGGCGTCGGCTATCTGCTTGGCGCGGTAGCGGGTGTCGTAGGAGAAAGGGATGTAGAGCGTCTCCTTGGACGCCCTGAAGATGGAATAGTCCATTCCCTTGAACAGCAGAAAAGCGGTAGAGGCCAGCCCCAGCGTGGGATACAGGAAAAGGAGCAGGCAGGTGACGATGTGCACGGCCGGGATGGCGGTAAGTATGCCGCGCCGCGGGAGATAGCGCAGCAGCAGCGGCGTCAGCAGGAACTGCATCGAGAACGAGAAGATGTTCACGTTCATCCAAAAATGCCCGAGGTAGGCCGTGCGCGCGTCCTTCAGCGGCATGAAGTCCTGCACCAGCTGTGTAAAGCGGAAATCGAGCGCCGTGGCCACCACCTGCGCGGCGAAGATTATTAAAGCGATGAACAGCACCGTGCGGTTTTCCTTAAGGATGCTCAGGTGCAGGTGGCCTTTTTTGCCCCCCGCCTCGTCCGGAGACGGCTTCGGCTCACCGGCGTTATTGTAGCCTATCCAGAAAAGCGCGGCGGCCGGCAGTATCATGACGGCTGCAATAGCCACGAAAATATCCGTGCCCAGGCCCACCGCGAAGCGCCCCAGCAGCCAGCCGCCGATGAGCGAACCCAGCGCCCCGAGGCCGGCCACCGGGCCGTTGAAGACCTTCCCCTCCTCGTCCTTCAGCACGCTGTTTATGAAGGACCAGTACTGCTCGGAGATTATCACCACGTAGGATTCCTTGAACACCAGCAGCAGGAAGGCCAGCCACTTCCCGGCGCGGCCGAGCAGCAGCCAGGCCAGCAGCAGGAAGAACGCGCTGCCCAGCATCGAAACCGCCATGGCTTTTTTGGCGCCGACGGAGGAAAGCAGGCGGCCGTAGCTGTAGATCATCGCGGCCATCATGAACGGCACGCAGGCGATAGCGTACGGCTTGGCGCCGGCGCCGAACTGGTCGATAAAGATGGATTCGGCGGGCGAGCGGATGAACTCGTAACCGCAGAAGAGGAACATCGCCGAGAGCCCGGCCAGGAATACCGCCCCGGCCACGTGCCGCCCCCTTTCAGTTCTAAGCGCAGCGAGAAGTGTGGACATGTAGAGAAGTGATAAGGATTAAGTGATAAGAATTAAGCTTAATCCTTAATCCTTAATCCTTAATCCTGGCTTAATATTTGAACTGGCCGTTCTCGTAGATAGTGACTTTCTTGCCGTTCTTCAGGGTGGCCGTGACCTTTTTATCCTCGGTGTTTATCAGGTCCCAGTGCACCGCAGAGTCGTTGTAGCCCAGCTTCTTCTTGAGGCCCTCGTTAAGCCTGGAGACGTCGCCGGTGTAGGTGTCCGTGTAGGAGGAGCCGATAGCCACGTGGCAGTTGCCGTGCTTCCCGCCGTGGTTCTCGTCAAACAGCGTGTCGGCCATGAACCGGTCTATTTTCGAGAAGCGGCGGTCGGTCAGGGAATACTCGCCGATCTGCGAGGCGCCCCTGTCGGTGGCCATTATCTTCTTTACGTATTCCCCGCCCTTTTTCGCGGAGATCTTTATTGCGCGGCCGTCCTTGAACTCCAGGCGGATCTCCTCCACGTAGTTGCCGCCGCGGAAGGCGGGCAGGTTGGCGAAGTAGCGGCCGCGGGTGCCGCGCCAGTCCGGGGAGGTGAAGATCTCGAAGGACGGGATATTATGCCCGCTCACGCCCAGGAACTTCCGCATCTCGCCCAGCTTTACCTCGAAGTCCATCGACTTCGACTCGGTGCGGATAACGTCGATATTGAGCCCGCTGATCCATTTCTTTATCGCCATCGTGTCTTTGTATATCTGCGCCCATTTTTTAGCCGGGTCGGGCTCGTTGAGGAAGCAGGCCTTGGCTATCTGGGCCGAGTATTCCTTCACGGAGAGCTTCGCCTGCCTGGCCAGCTCCCCGGTGGGATAGGTGCAGAGGGTCCAGCCGAACTTCCCCTGCTCCTCGTTCTTGTTCATTATATCGCGCAGGAATTTGCGGGCTATGGCCACCTGGGACTGGCGCTTGGTGTCTATCCCCTTCAGGTTGGTCAGCGAGGCGGGGGCGTGGATGTAGATGTTGCCGTTCGCGGCGGAGAAGAACTCCCGGTCGCCGGGGGCTATAAAAGCCCGCTGCTTTTCGTCCGAGAATTCGTAAAAATCGCGCTCCAGCTTCGGACTCATCATGAAGCGGAAAACCACGTTGCACTTCCGCTGCACCAGTTTGCGGTGTATTATCTCTCCCAGCTCGCGGCCCTCCAGGTCGCAGCGCACCAGGACGGTGTCGTATTTTTTGAAGCCGGGGCGGGCCGTTGTCAGGCCCCAGATAAGAACATCCGCATATTTTTCAAGCTGGGTTTTCGAGAACACGCTCATGATAGTCCTCCGTTCTGGCCGCTAACCGACTTTCTAATTATATGTAATTGCCTCTTCCGGCAAAAGGCTTAAGCCCGGAAATAGCGGGTCATTTTGAGAAGAAGTCCATGGCGGCGCGGGTTTTTGAAGATTGCCCTTCCGCAAGTTTTACGCCGAGCCGCTGCAGCTCCGCATGCAGGGTTTTTATCCCCTCTTCGGCCTCCGCGCGGCCGGGGGCGCGGAAAGAGACCTCGAGGAAAGACGGCCCGCCGGGCAGGTCCCAGCGCTCGAACGAAAGCGTCTTTAAACCCGGGCTGGCGGCCTCCCACGAAGAGGACTTCACCGGCCCCAGCGCCCGCAGTTTATCCCAGTCCACGCCGCCTGCCCAGGCCTTCTGCGGGCCGCTGAATAGTTTCCCCGCCTTCGCCCCGCCGGCCGCTGCGGCCGCTATTTTCCCGTTCTCCTGCCGGGAGGTGAGCGAACAGGAATAGACGGAGGCCGCGGGGCCGCTGTCGTACTCGCACTTAAAGCCCCTGGCCGCGGAAACACCGGGCGGGAGCGCCGGCGGGGCGGGGCGCATTTTAACGGTGCTGTCACCGCGTTTTTTCCCGGTCCTGGCCCGCAGCACAAGGCCGCGCTGATAAAGGGCGAGACCGGGCGTGTCGTAAAAATATATTTCGATTTCCTTTACCGGCAGGCCGGGGCCGTAAGCTTTCATAACCGCCGGCCAGGAGCCCACGTCGACCAGCGCCTTATATTCCACGGGCGCGGCGGGAGCGCCGGCCGCGAAAGCCGCCACCGGCAGCAGCAGAGAAATCAGGACCTTAGCGGTGAAAAGTTTTCTCATAATACGCCGTGAACGCGGGGGTAAGGCGCAAACCTTAGCCTGAAAGTTGCAGCTGCAACTTTCAGCCCGCATAGCGGGCGCCCTTCGGGAGGCATACACC
Organism: Elusimicrobiota bacterium; assembly: GCA_030651035.1. Taxonomy (GTDB): domain Bacteria; phylum Elusimicrobiota; class Elusimicrobia; order Elusimicrobiales; family UBA9959; genus UBA9959. The sequence goes on along the minus strand of JAUSCK010000280.1, from coordinate 33,652 downwards.
TCGTCGGGCCTGTCGCGCATAGCGCTTGGCCCTCCGCCCGCTTCGCGGGGAATCCTGCAGAATAATTCTGTTCTCTTATTTTTGCAATGAAATCTATCTTGAACTGCAGGATTCAGGTTAATAGTATCAAATTGCCCCGGGCCATTCTAATATACCCGCGCAGATTGCTAGAATATGAACATGAGACTTAAAGAACTTATACGCGTGATCATTACCGAAGAGATGACTGACGTTTCCGTCTATAGCGTGGACGCCGACCTTTACTGCTCCAACCCGAAGATAGGGGACAGCCTGTACGAGCTTTTCACCCGGCTTGCCCATGAAAAGAGGACCCGGCTTAAGGCGCTCAGTAAAATTTCAAAGGAAGGCGTCGGCTTCCGCCAGCGCAAAACGGAGGGCTCCTGCTCGATAGAAGCGTGCCTCCGGACGCACATGGCCCGCACGAAAAGAAGCGTGCAGCTCTACCGCGACCTGCTAAAGCTGCTCGATAAGCCCGAGACCCAGGAGATCTTGAAAGACATAATTTCCAAAGAGCGCGGCTACCTGACCGCCCTGAAAGGGCTGCAGGCGCAGTTTACGGAGCCGCAGAAGCCCGGCTAACAGCGAGGCGGAAAGTTGTTAAAGGCCGTCCGCCGTAAGCGGGCGGTTTTTATTTTCAGGAGGCCGGCAGTTCCCGGGTCAGCTCTTCGGGGATCAGGGCCAGCACCTCGCTCCTGGAGACGCCTTTTTTGGACCTGATGACGAGCGTTGCCGCTATTATATGGAAATTCTTTTCCTGGGCCGCGACCGCGGCCAGCCCCGCCAGCAGGCGGCCGGAGTCTCCCTCAAGGTAGGCCGGCACCGAAGGCATGGCGCTTTTCTTCAAGGCGTTCAGCGCCGAATTGATCAGCGAGTTGAGTATTATGTTCCCCAGCTCCAGCAGCATCATCTCCTCGGCCTGCGTAGTGACCGGGCCCCTGGCGAAGGAGTAGCCCATAAAGCAATTGGAGATGTTCTCCATATCGTCCGGGTCGAACATGATCATCGCGGTGAGCGGGAGTTCCGCGATATTCAGATAAACGGCGGAGGCGGCCGGGTTTTTAAAATCGTGCCGCTTTACGGCGTCCTCCAGCGTCCCGCGGGAAGCGCTTATCCCGAGTATTTCCCAGGTCCCGGCGGAAACCTTTGAAAGCCTGTCCAGGCACTTCCGGAGGCTCGCCTCCATCATCGCCGTTAATATGCCGCTGGAATTGTCAGTCATAAGCCTTCAGGCAAGCTGCTTTATGACCTCTTCAAATTCCCCGTAGGAGAACGGCTTAAAAAGTATCGCGGTCGCGCCCTTCTCAAAAAGCTTCTTGCTGATCTCGTCCTGCTGGACGGCCGTCACCATAACCACTTTCGCCTTCGGGTCTATCGCCCTGAGTATCTCCAGGACCTCAAGCCCTGTTTTCCCCGGCATTATCATGTCCAGCAGCACCAGCTCGGGGCTCAGTTCCTTATATGCCTTTATAGCCTCGTCGCCGTTCTCGGCCTCGCCCAGCACCTCGTGGTGCATTTCCTCTAAAATGTCTTTTATCATGGTCCTTGTCATGGCGTTGTCATCCACTATTAGAACCTTCATAAAATCATCCTTTTTACCCAGCCGGCTTCTCCGGAGGCCCTTAGCGGGCTCCGTAAACCATTATCATGCAATTATATTATATAACACGGCCGCGCGGTTGCCTCATGCGAACTCAGCATCCATCCTGGACGCCGCACCCGGACGAAGGGCCTACTCCGGCATGGGAACATTGCCTTAAAAAAAAGGGACCTTGGAACCTGATAGAACCGCGCCGCAACAGGTATTATTTATACATGAGATTAAAGAACCTGTCCTTTTCCATTTTGCTTTCGCTTCCATTGTCCGCGGCGGCGCAAACCCCGGCAGGCTTCGCGGAACTTGAAAACTTCAGCGCCTCACGGATAAAACAGCTCACCCTCCCGGGGCTGGAACTCCCGGCCGACAAAAAATGGGGCGTTTCCTACACCCTAAAGGGCGTGCTCGCCGTGGACGAAGGGCGGGTATTGCTGAACACCGCTGACGGGCGCCTCTTCCAGCTGGACCTGGCCCCCGGAAAAGCGGAAAAATTCAACGGCAGGGCCGTCAGCGTAGAGGCCCTGGCCCGCCAGGCCGACGACCTTTCCATTCTCAGGGTCGAATCCATAACGGAATACACCCCGAAGGCCGGGGAAGTGGTGCCGCCCCCTTACCAGCCCCGCCGCCGCCAGGCCAGGCTGCTTTCGGACAAGGCCGGCGAGCTGGTGATGGATAATGTGCGCACGCTGCGCGGGGGAAGGCCCTCCGACGGCAGCTTCGACTGGACCACAGCCTCTCTCAGGCCGGAGCTGATAAAGAACGTCTATTTCGTCAAGAAGCCTTTCGCCCCGGAATTTGTGGCGGCGCACTCTTTCTTCCTGTTCACGTTCGAGCCGGGGGGCCTGCGCGACGGCGGCGGCAGCGAGCCGGCCGGCCTGACGCTGAGCATTGAGGGCCGCACGCGCGTGGGCCAGAATTTCTCCCCCCTCACGGGGCTCAGGAACAAGTTCGGCATAATCTGGAATCTGTCTACCTGGGAGGATTACGCGGGCCGCACGGTGCTCCTTGAGAAAGGGCACCTGGTGCCCTATCCCGTTCAGCTCTCCCACGTGCAGAAGGTGCAGCTGCTGCGCGAATCGATGGCGCTGGCGGCTGTTGACCGCGAGGGAGAATTTTATCACACCATAACCAACAACTGCACCAACAACATGCTGATAATCATGAACCGCGTGCTGCCCGAGAACCGCCGCATAAAGATGTGGGCCATCCCCTACATGGTCTACAACGTGCGCGCCACCATGCCGCTGACTGTCATAAAGAACCTGCAGAAGAAAGGCCTGCTGGGCGGGGAATTCATAAACATCGACGCCGCCACTTTAAGCACGCGCCTGCCGTGAACCCGCGCAGAACAAAAATGTCCGACTCAGCCCCTGACAGCGCCGGGATAATCGTAATCGGCGGAGGGCCGGCCGGCATTATGGCGGCGGGCCGTGCCGGCGAGCTGGGCGCGAAAGTCACGCTTATTGAAAAAAACCCGCGCCTGGGGGTAAAGCTGCTGATCACCGGCGGCGGCAGGTGCAATGTAACCAACAGCGCCGGCATGAAGGGTTTTATAGAAGCTTTCGGCAAAAACGGAAAATTCCTGTACGGCGCGCTGAGCGTATTCTCTAACCAGAATTTAACGGGCTTCCTGAATTCTCACGGCGTGCCGACCCGCACGGACCCGGACGGGAAGATCTTCCCTTCGGATGACAAGGCGCAAAGCGTTCTGTCCGCGCTGAGCGGCTACCTGAGGCACGGCAAAGTCAGGGTCGTCTGCGGCCTTGGGGCTTCGGGTATTTTAATTCAGAACGGCTCGGTGGAAGGCGTCAAACTTCCGGACGGGACTGTTATCCGCGGCGGAAAAATTATTATCGCCACCGGCGGAATGTCTTACCCGGAAACAGGTTCCACCGGCGAAGGCTACGCCTGGGCAAAACAATGCGGGCACACCATTATCCCGCTCAGGCCGGGGCTTACGGCCCTCGAGTCGGACGAGCCGTTCATAAAAGACCTGCAGGGCCTGACGCTTCAGAATATAACGATCGCGGTCCTGGTCAACGGCAGGAAGGCGGCGGCGGAAAGAGGCGACCTGCTGTTCACGCATTTCGGCGTCTCCGGCCCGAGGCTGCTGGTACTGAGCGGGACCGCGGTGGACGCGCTTCAGGAGCCCGGCGGCAAGGTGGAGCTTTCCCTGAACCTCAAGCCGGAGCTGGCGCCTGACGGCTTGGCCGCGGAGATACAGAAGTATTTTGCGGGTCACGGCGCCCGGATGCTTTCGAGCTATCTCAAAGAAGCCCTGCCGGGCTCCCTCGCGCCCGTGTTCGAGGGCCGCTGCGGCATCGACCGCGCCAGGCAGTGCGCTTCCATCACCGGCGCTGAAAGAAAAAAGATCGTCGGGCTGTTCAGCGATTTCAGGGTGCACATAACCCGGCCGCGCCCCCTGCGGGAGGCTACCGTCACGCGCGGCGGGGTAAATCTTGCCGAAATAAACCCCCGGACAATGGAGTCGCGCACCGTGCGCGGGCTTTATTTTTGCGGCGAGGTGCTGGACCTTGACGGGATCACCGGCGGCTACAATCTGCAGGAAGCTTTTTCCACCGGCTACCTGGCCGGCCAGTCGGCCGCCGCGCCTTCCGGTGCGACGTAATCCGACAGCTGCATCATGGCGGGCGAGTCCGGGCCGGCCCCCGCGTAAGCGCCCGGATCCCAGGTAAGCCCCATCTCTTCGAACTTCTGTTCCGCCGTCATACTGGCGACATTGAATACCGGTCTGACCGGGAAGGACTGACCTTTATCCTGGGCGGGGATAGTGAACGACTGCGTGCCGCCGATGGTGTAAATTAACTTCGCACCGGTTGCCTCAACACGTTGCATAGCTTCAATGTGCGGGTGACGGTAGACATTGCCCACACCGAACGAGACATAGGCGTACTCGGGCCGAACGCGCGCCAGGAACTTTTCGGTGGAGGAATAGCGGGAACCGTGATGGGAAACCTTCAGAATGGAGGAATTCAGCCCGTTCCTGAAGACGCGCGTCATGGCGTTCTCTACGGCGGCCTCGGCGTCGCCCATGAAGAGCATGCCGTTGCCGTTATAATACAGCCTGATCACCATGGAGCAGTTGTTGATCACGTCGTTGTCCCGGCTCTGTGTCACCTCCGAGCAGGTATTGAGAACCTTTACGGTGACCTGGGGGTCCCACCTGAGCTCTTCTCCCACCTCGGGAAACCAGGTATTGCAGCCCGGTTCGGCGTCGGCCAGTTCGCGCAGGTTATTGTCGCCGATGGCGTCTATATTCTCGGCCCTGGTATCATAAAAGTTCTTGACGTCCGTGTCGGCGAACACCCTCTTAAGGCCCCGGTAGTGGTCGCTGTGCGGGTGCGTCAGCACTACATGGTCTATTTTGGTGACGCCTTTCGCTTTTAAGAACTCATAGACCGGCTCACCGGAGGGGCCGCCGTCTATAAGGACATTGCCGCCGGAGGGCAGCTCAAGGTAAATGGCGTCGCCCTGGCCCACATTGATGATATAGCCGGTGAGCTGGGCCCGGAGGGTTGAGGCGCTGAAGAGAAGGACTGTTAAAAATAACAGGCGTTTGATCATATATCCAATACAGAGCATTTTTTGTGCCAGTGTTGAAAAAGGGTCAAAAGAGCCTTTTTAATTAGTTAGACCATCATTTATACAGGAAAACGGCAGGAAAGCGGGACAAGATATTTTCGTTTGGGAATATTTCTTTTCAAATGAGAATAAAAGTCTGTTGCCCTAATTACGGGCCTGCGCCTTTTTGGGGCTTGATTTCAGCTTGCCCAGAACGGTGCGTCTATTTTCAGCGGCCGGGGTAAAGGCCGGGGATATCGCGAGCGCGCGGTCGTAATCCCTGAGGGCGGCGACATACTCCCCCTTCAGGGAAAAGGCGTTCCCCCTGTTAAGGAACAGCTGGGCCGAGCGCGGATTTATCAGGATAGCCGCGCCGCAGTCAGCTATGGCCTTGTCAAACTCACCCAGATCGGCAAAAGCCCTGGCCCGGTTGCTCAGCGCCTTCCAGTTGCCCGGCGCCAGTTCAAGGCAGCGGCTATAATCCGCTATCGAATCCCGATACCGCCCCGCCTCCCTGTGCGCGTCGGCCCGGATGAAATACGCCACGGCCTGGCGGGGATCATTTTTCAGCACATCGGCGCTCAGCGAAAAAGTGTCCCTCCAGACCGCCGCCCGCTCGAACGAAGCGGCGCCCAGAACGACGCAATGCGCGGCCGCCAGGGCCGCAAGCGTCCGCGCGGGAGAGAAAAACCTTTTCCGGCGGAAAACTTCGTATAGCCGCCATACGAAGAAACTGTAAAGAAAAAAAAGCCCGGCCGCCGGAACATACCCGTACCGGTCGGCCGGCGCGCGGGCCAGAAGGGCGGGGAAAATGGTTATAATAAAAAATCCCAGGCAAAAGACGGCGGCTTTTGCCGCCTCGGCGTTTTCGGCCCTTCGCAAAATACGCCAGGCGCCGTAAAGGGCAGGAGCCGCCGCAAAAAGAAGAAAGACCCGGACTGCCGGCGCCACCCGCAAAGCCGACGGCGGATACATGGCGGAAAGATTTACCGGCAGCATGAATTTCCACACGTAAAACAGAAGGCTTTCAGCCCCCGCTGCGGCCGGATTTGAAGGATTGAATCCCCCGGAGCCGGCGTCCAGAAGAAAACCGGAGGGGAGCCAGGAAAGCAGAAAAAGAGAAGCCGCCGCTATAAAATACGGGACTTTTTCAAGCAGCAAAACCGCGCTAAAGGCGCGTTTACGGTAATAATCCGCCAGGGGGACGGCGAAGACGAGCATCAGGGCGAAGGGTTTTGAAAGAACTGCCAGGACAAAACAAAAAAGCGAGAGGATAAAAAACCTGTTCTTCCCGGTGTCTATGTACTTAAAATAGCAGCCTAAGGTCCAGAAGGAAAAAAGCCCCCACAGCAGTTCTTTGCGCCCGGAGATCCAGGCCACCGGTTCCACATGCACCGGGTGAACGCCGAACAGCAGCGCCCCCAGGAAAGCCGGCTCCCTGCGCCAGCCGAGCAGGGAGAACAGATAAAAAACCGACACGCAGCTGGCAAGGTGAAGCGCGAGGCTTGTGATATGGTAAGGCAGCGGAGCAAGGCCAAAAAGGGAGAACTCGGCTTTATAGAGCAGGGTAACTACGGGATGGTAATAACCCGGGGAATAGGAGAGCGCATCAAGCCATGAGCCGCGAAGCGCCGGATTTGACAGCACATATTGGACGTCGTCATAATTCACGAAACCGTTATGCAGAACCGGGGACAGCGCGGCAAGTACAAGAAAGCACAGCAGCGCCGGCAGCGGGATTTTACCTGCTAAAACGGGGATTTTCGGGAAAAACCCGGTTTTGGACGAGCCGCCCGCGGGATCTGTAAAGAACATATAGCTATCAGCTTGTCACTGTTACTCTTTTGTCAACGACCTTGCGGATCTTGCCGGTGCGCTGGATGCGCTCTATCGTGTTGGGCTTCAGCACCTCGATCAGGGGCTTGTCCAGCCACTTCAGGCGCACGCTCTCGTGCAGGTCCTCGCAATGCTCCTCTATCTCCCGCCACAGCAGGTCAGCAAGCTCGCCCGAGCGCGCCAGGGCCGCAGCGTCCGTTACCTCGACCCGCACCCTCAGCGTATCTTTATGGCCCTTCTTGTCTATAACCGCCTGGAAATTAAAACTCAGGTCCGGAACCTTGCCCAGCGCGTTCTGGATATCGTTCACGAACAGGTGGGCCCCGCCCACGTGGATCCGGTCGTCGCAGCGCCCGAGGATCTCGAACATCAGCTCCTTCCTGCCGCAGGCGCACGGCTTCAGAAGCCAGCGCCCCAGGTCGCCGACCCGGTAGCGGATAACGGGCATGTGCTTCTTCGAAAGACAAGTGACCACCAGTTCGCCCACGTCGCCCTTCTTCACCGGCAGCATGGTGTCCTGGTCCACGAATTCGATGAACTGGCTGGACGAGAAGAGATGATGCTGCCCCTTCACGCACACCGGGCACTGGAAACCCACCACGCCGGCATCCGCCGTGGCGTAGCCGGCCGAGCGCACGTCCACGCCGGGGAACACGCCCTTGAAGAACTTCACCATCTCCACGCCCACATATTCCCCGCCGTAAAAGATCTTGGCCACGCGGAGCTTGTGCTTGGCGGGGTTGGCCTTCACGTATTCCGCCAGCTTCACCAGGAAGGACGGCAGGCCTATCACCGCCGTCACCCTGAAGTCCTCCAGGTAGCCGACGATATTCTCGATCGGCAGGTTGCTGCCCACCGGCACCGAGATGGCCTTGGTATAGGCGATGGCCTTCTCCACCGAAAGCCAGCTGGACCAGAGGTTGCCGGCGATAAAAAGATTCGCTATCGTATCCTTCTCGTTCAGGCCCGCCGCCTCCAGCGTGAAGGCCAGCATCCGGCAGGTGTGGTCGTATTCGTGCTGGTCGTAAAAGATATATTTGGGCTGGCCCGTGGAGCCGCCGCTGGCGAAATAGATGCCGCGCTGCACCTTTGAGGTCAGCAGGTCGGCGCTGTCGGGCGGGGTATTCTCAAGCACGTGGTGCTTCTCCAGGAAAGGCACCTTGGCGAAATCCTCCATGCTGACTATCCTGGGCACGCCCTTAAAATGGCGGCCGTAGAACGGGCTGCGGCTCCTGGCATGATCCACCAGCTCGCTCAACCGGTCCAGCTGCGAGGGCTTCTCCTCTATAGGCAGCCAGTTCACCAGCGACATCATGGGGAAGAGCCCGTCGTGAGGCGAGCCGTTGGCCTCCTCGAGCATCTTGCCGAGCTTGACCACGCGCGCGATGCCGGCGGGCGCCAGCGTCTCCAGCACCTTCTTGCGCTCTATGGAGCCGCCCACGCCCACGGTCTGTATATAGCCGCGCAGCGGCAGCAGCCTGTCCCTCACCTCTTCCAGGCTCTCCACGGTCTTGACGTACAGCACGCGGTTGAGCGGCGAAACGCGGTAGACCGGGTCCTTCTCGTAGATCACGGTCCAGTCGGTCGCAGGCGCGGAGCTCTCGTAAGAGGCCGCGCCCAGCGCCGCGTCCACGCGGGCCAACTGGCGGGCCTTGGTTATCTCCACCATCTCGTCGGGAGACAGCTTTCCCGGGGGCAGGTCAGCGGCGAGCTGAGCGAAATGCTTTTTAGCCGCCTTAAGGAAATCCGCGGCCAGCGCCTTGTGCTTTTTGGCCGGGGCTATAAAATAAAGCGTATGAAGCGAGGAGCAGGCGGCCTGGTCCCACAGCGAGGCGTCGGTGGCCGCGCGCAGGGCCACGGCGTCCATGCCCTCGTACTCCACGCAGCTTTCGAAGACCACGCCCACGCTGGTCTTCGGGCCGAAACCCTCGACCCGCACGTCTATGGGGGCTATTTTGCGGTAGGCCTGCACCGCCTCGTACCCGCCCCAGACAAAAACGGCGTTCACGTTCTTCAGCGCGGCCTCTTCAAGCCCCTGGCTGCCGCCTTTCCAGGTGGTTATGGCGGCGGATTTCGAAAGCAGCCCTTTCTCGTCGACCTCTTTCAGCGCGTCCATGAAAATATTTATAAAGTTCGAGCCTGAGGAAGAAAGCTTTACGATGTTCACGTTCTTCGTCAGATAGCCTATCACCAGCGAGTCCAGTATCCCCAGGAACACGTTGCCCGCGCCCACGTGCAGCACCACGCCCTTAGGCATGGCCCGGAGCAGCCCGTCGTAGCCGCGGCGCTCCACCGGGGCCTCCAGCGCGTAGGGAAGGAACAGCTCCATGGTCATGCGCTTATGCATGGCCTGCTTGTTTAAAAGCTCCGGTATCACGTCCAGGGTTTTGTCTATTACCGACGCGGAGAAAGTGATGTGTTCTTTAAGGTGGGCCAGCGCCGCCCTGCGGTACCTGCCCCCTTTCTCGAACAGCTTCCCGGCCCTGGCCAGGGTTTCGGTTATATACTCGCGCGAGGCGCCGCGCATCAGTTCGCGGGCGGCCTGCGCCCGCAGGCCGATCTCCTCCAACTCGGCCGGGGTCCAGGCGGTCTTGTTCAGAACTTTTCCAAAAAGATAAGTATTATATATTTTCATAAATCATTCACATGGATGAACAGGATGGACAGGATAAAAGAGTGAGCAATAAAATCCTGTATATCCTGTCTATCCATGTTTAAAACTTACAACATTGTAGCCGCGGAAATAGCGCAGCCCTTCAGCTTCGTCACGCCGGCGCGGCCCTTTATCTCAAGCACCGGGCCGCTCAGGCCGCAGGCGCAGCGGGGCAGCAGCAGGCCGAAATCGGAGGACAGCACGGAAAGCGAAGGATAGCTGGTAAGGTACGGCGTGATGAACTGCAGCAGCCCCCGCTCTTTATAGCCCAGCGGCTCCAGCGTGCCCGGGTGGCGGACTATTACGCGGCCGTAGTTGGGCACGTGGAAATTGCCCAGCCGGCAGTCCACGTACGGCACGCCGTGCTCCACCATGCCGAACAGGTCCCGCACGTTCTCCACCGGTATGCCCAGGTTGTCCGCCAGGATCTTGCGGTAAACCTTCTTGTCCATGGCCTCGTCGGCCAGCGTCTTCCAGCCCCCGCCGGTGACCACGCTGGAGCCGGGATTAAGCTTCGGATAGCGGCCGAAGCGGCTCTTGAATTCCTCCGTAAGCTTCAGCGCGAAGGCGGGGAAGCCCACCAGCCGCACCAGGCCGCCGGCGTCCTCGAACTTCTTCATGGCCAGCACCGCGCCGTCCAGGTCGAAATAGAAATCGTTCTTGGCCTTGCTCCAGCGGAAGGTGTAAAAGATCTCCCCCTTCTTCGTGAAGCCGCTCAGCAGTTTGTCGGTCCAGGCGGTGCCCAGGTCCTTGGCCACCTCTGGGTCATAGGTAAAGCAGATATAGTCGTGCGCCCGCTCAAGATCGGTCAGGCCCAGCCCCTCAAAAACCTTCCAGGCCATCCGCCGCACGCGCATCAGCGACCCCTTATCGAGCTGCATGCGGCTGCGCTGGCCCGAGGTGCCGCTGGATTTCAGCTCAAGGACTATCTTCGAATAAGGCAGCGTTGTCAGGTCACGCTCTTTCAGGGCGGAGACGAATATGAAGGGTATCTTTTCAATATCCCGCTCCGTTTTAACCGACGCGGGGGCAAACCCCTCGGCCTTATAAAGGGCTTTCAGCACGGGGGCGCGCTTACCCTGGAAATCCAGCGCGGCGCGCATGGCGGCGCAGAAAGCTTTTGAGGTTTTCGGGGAATACTCGAAAGCCGGGGTTTCAAAAAGCGCGTCCACGGCGGCCCGGCTCTTAAGCGGCCTGTAAAAAGGCGGAAGGCGGTCTTCAACTGAAAGGTCTGCCATAATTCATCCTAAATAACGATTCTTATTATTACACCGCTTACCTCAAATTATACAAACTCCTTGTGAGCAAATTGAGGCAGTCCATTATTTAACTTCTGAGGTAGTTCACAATACAGCGAGGTGAGCGTATTTTTATTGTGTATCTTAACTCAAAACTTCTTTTTCAGCGTTATGCGTTGTGTGCTGCCCAGGCTGACTTCAGGCGACATCGCGTAGTCCAAATCAAGTGTTTATCAATTTTATCCCCGCCCCCGCGCTGAACGCGCCCGCCGCGCTCTTTAAACCCGACAGTAGGCTGTCGGGGTCGTCTGCTACGCTATAAACAGACTTACAGAAAGCGCAATAACCAAGGGGGGCGGCATGTGCGCTGACGAAAGGCAGTCTGCTACTGTAGTCCCGGCTCTTAAACCCGGCGGGTCCGGGCGCGTCAACCATGCTGTCTCCCACCGTGAAACACCCGGCTACCGCGCCCGCGCTCCCGGCAGTCCCCTGTCCCGGATAGTCCTGGGTAACCTGCAGGAATTCGAGCAATGGCTGAAAAACCCCGACCGATTCGCGGCCCCCCCGCCCCCAGCCCGGTGTAATATCCACCCTTGAAAAATTCATTGAATGCGGCGTAATGCGCTATGGCGCTGTGCGCTTCCGCTGCCCAAAATGCGGGCACGATGTTTTCGTGGCCCTCTCCTGCAAAATCCGGGGCTGCCCTTGTTGCGACGCCAAACGCTCTGCCATTCTTACCGGCCAGGCGCTTGAGCGGCTGCTGGCCTTTGTGCCATATCGTCAATGGGTATTGGTGGCCGTAAACGCCTGAGGTTTTTCCTGAACCACAATCCGGCGCTGGCGGGCGAGCTTTCAGGAATATTCTCCGGTGAAATAAACCGCTTCCTTTGCCAAAACACCACCGGGACGCCGGCCCAACTTCATTTCATTCAACGGTTTGGCGGGGCGTTAAATTTACACATCCATGTACATGCTGTGGTTTCGGACGGTGTCTTCAATTTGAAAACAAATGCTATCGGCCGAAAAGAAGTGGTATTCACCCCGGTCCCCTGCCCGACGGACCAGCAACTGGCCGCTATTGTAACAGCTGTCCGTAAAAAATTCATCAGGCGCGTCCGCAGGGCCTGCGGCCTACCCCGGGAAGCCGCCGGGAATTTGCTTTCCTGGAAGAATTTAGGATTTTCAATACACGAAGAGGTATTGATCAAGGACTCTGACAGGGAAGGGCTTAAGCGCTTACGGGTACTGCTCGAGGCCAGCCCTTTCGCAAAAACGGCTGGTCTACGCGGAAAAAGCCAACACGGTGCTCTACCGCACCGAGCCGAAGGCGGGCAAATCGGAAATGCTGGCAATGACGCCCATCGAGTTCCTGCGGCGCTGGACACTGCTGATGCCGCCGCCCAAGGCTATGCCAGTGCCGTATCAAGAGCTATGCTCATCTAACGGCCAAGAAGAACCTGGTCCATTATTACGGCGCCCTGGCGCCCAGGTCGCCGCTGCGGCCGCTGCTGGTAGCCAAGGCGGAAAAAGAGGCGGACCGGGCCGCCCTGCGGGACAAAATCGACAAGGTAAAAAAGAAAGCCGGCTCCTGGGCCGCCTGCCCCGCACTTTTTCTGTAAACGAGCCAAAGTGCGGGGCCTGCCTGGCGCGGGTTTTTGAAGTATTTCCACTCACCTGCCCCAAGTGCGGCCTTGAACTTAAGCCGGTTGCCGTAATTCTTAATGATAAAGAATTGGTGCGGCTTTTAAGCCACCTGGGCCTTTCGTCGGAATTCCCAAGATTTCGACCGGCACCTCAAGCTTCACTGTATGAACACGCCTGCGGCCCTCCGGACGAACAGTGCCAGCTGGACCCGCGGGTTGATAACGAAGCCATAGAGCCCGCCCCGGCCGACGATTAGGCCAGACACACCCCCCACACTCCAGCGCGCCCGGCGACAACCGGGCGCAGAGGGCTTTTTTTTAATTTAAAGAAATTCGCCGATTTTTTTGTATTATTAAGAAATAACAGGAAAGGGAGCTTTTTCCGAAAAGTTTTTAATCAGCGGAAAGAGCGAAATTAAGGAAAGAGCTACGGAAACAGGCCTTATACGGACTACAATGCCTTCCCTTGACATATACCATTAAATGGTATATACTATTTGATAGTATGCGACGCACTTTTATAGAAACGTCAGCTTTTCAGAAACGGATTGATAGGGCAGGGGTGGCCTGCCTGGAGAATATCCAGACAGAACTGCTTAAAAACCCCGACGCCGGGCGGGTTGTTCAGGGAACGGGAGGGCTCAGAAAGCTCAGGATCGCAGATCCGGGCCGCGGTAAGGGAAAGCGCGGTGGCTACAGGGCAATCTATCTGGATATAGCCGCCGTAGAACAAATTTATCTTCTTGCCCTTTACGACAAGGATGAAAAAGATGATATCTCCCCGGATGAAAAGCGGATTTTAAAAACCCTGGTGCGGAAGCTGAAAGAGGAGGCGCAATAATATGCACAAGACAAAACTAGGACAAGAACTTATCTTTGGACTCAAAGAAGCTGTCGCGCATGCGCATGGCGCAAAAAAACTTCGTAAGACAACGCTGGAGATTCCAGCGCCGGCCAGGCTGTGGCGTAAAGAGCAGATTGCCAGCCTTAGGCGCGGTTTCGGCGTAAGCCAGCCGGTTTTCGCCTCGCTGTTAAACGTAACAGCGTCAACTGTGCGGGCGTGGGAACAAGGATGGAACTCACCTTCCGGCCCGGCAAGGCGGCTTCTTGAAGTGGCTTATATTGAGCCGGAAATATTCCAGCGCCTCGCGCATAAACATCCCGGAACAGCGTATAACCATTGATTGCCGGCGGCCAAACCGGCCGCGCCCCGTTCGCCTTCTCTATGCGTTACAATCCTGCTCTACCCGCTCTTACTGTCTGCCGGTATTACTTCTTTAACTTCGGCTCCGTCTTGAATACCAGCTCTATGTAGTTCTCCCGCCAGAGCTTGAGGTATTCGCGCAGGAAGTTCTTGTAGAGCGAGATGATCTTGACGTTGCGGAAGTCCAGCACTTCGAAAGTGCGGGAGAAAATTACGCAATCGTAACGCTTGCCTCCCATCCGCTTGGCGCACGGGAAATAGGCGCTGGGGATGTAGCGCGCGTCCATGGCGTCCCTTTGTGTGGCCGGGGAGTAGGCGTCTATTATGACCTCCACGTAGGCCATGCCCAGTTCGCTGACCTTGCGGGCGATGCTCTCCAGCACCACCGCGAAGCTTTTTTCGTTGGTCATGCCGGCGACCACGACACTGTACTTGTCCTTCGCGTTATAGGTCATGTAGACCTCGGTGCCCTGGTCCGGGGTTATCAGCAGGAGGTTAGGGTCGTGGAACGGCATCACGGTGTGCTCGAAGAAACTGGTCTGCTTTATTTTTCGGTACCTGTGCTTGATGAACTCCGGGGCGGTGATGGCCTCGAAGTGGAGCAGCGGGATCTTCTGTTTATGGTCGCTATATTCCCCTTTCACGTCCTTTATCTGCGGCCTGTCCAGCGCGATCTGCCGGCGGACGATATCATAGAACGGCGCCACCTCAGGGATGATGCGGGGCTTGCGCCTGCGGCGCTGCAGGGCTTTCTCGGTAAGGTAAGCCGTAAGGCAGTGCGTCTCGTTGTCCTGCACTTTGTGGGTGTTCGGGAAGATGCCCAGCTTTATGAAGCCCAGGCTCTCGGTCAGTTTCTGCGGGGCGTGGTTGGCGGTGCGGGTGGTGGCGTAGACCAGGTCCACCAGGTCCTTGTTGGTGGTGATGTCGTCGAGGACCAGCTTCATCATCGTGTAGGCCAGGTTGTGCTTCCTGAACTCCTGGCTCACCACCGCGCCGAAGGCCTTCGAGTTCCTGTAGGTGAGGTTCAGCGCGTAAACGAGGCTGCCCACCACGCGGTCCTGGCATTCGGCCACTATCCAGTAATAATCGTCGTTCTCTATGGCGCTGCGCATCTTCTCTTTATCCGTCACGATAGGCACGGAGTAGCTGCCGCCGTAGATCTCGGCGTAGAGCATCTGTATGCGGCGCATGTCCTGCACCTTGGCCTGCCGTATTATTATGTCGGGCTTGCCCTCGGTTTTAATGATTTTCTCTATTTTTTTAAGCGCCATATGCCCCCGAAGCCTCTTGATGAATAGAACAGTATAATATAATATATAAAATTGAACAGCATTTCAGAATGATGAATGTCAGCAAAGGCTCTGTGCCAAACATGAAAACAACTAAACTCATACTGCTTCTGGCTGTCCTGCCGGCTTTCTGGGGCTGCGCCTCCTTCAACTCCGGGGATATCCGCGTGGAGCGCGACACGGCGCAGGCCATGCTTGAAGACAAGGGCATTATACCGTTTTCTGATATACAGGTTTCCTGGCAGAATTTTCCCTACCGGGCCCCGACCGACTCCATAGGCGAGGGCTCCACCAGGCCCAAAAAAATAAAGCCGCGCCCTGTGGACCCGGTGGACGCAGCCAATTTAAACCGCAAGGCCAGGGAGATCTTCTCCGATGCCGGCCTTTATGACAAGGCGCGCGGCCGCGGCACGCTGCGCCTTGAACTGACAAGCTTCGGGCGCTGGACTTACAACGACCTTTTCCGCTCCTACCTGGTGGACACGGTGCTTATCTTCATACTCCCCTCCTCGCTGCGGGTCAACTATTACCTCACCGCCGACTTCGCCGTTTCCACCGGCACCGTGCGCGTTGAAACAGAGGCGGTGCATAAGACCACTTTCCACCTGCTGATGGCGCCGCTTTACCCGTTCCTTTCCCCGGGCACCCGCGAGAACGGTCTGCTGAGGCAGATGCTGTGGCGCTCGGCCACAGACGTCTATTCCCGGCTGAAAGCGGCCGGGTACGCGCCGTATGAACTGCCGCAGAAAGCGGCGCAGCCGGAAACAGAAACGCAGCCTCTTTCCGGCCCTCCGATGCCGCCAGACAGGACCTGGCTGCCCGGGGAGGCGGTTGAAGGCGCGCCCGCGCCGGACAAACCGGAGATAACCCCGGAAAAGCCGGATCAGACCTGGGCGGTACCGTCCGCCCGGCCCCAGGTGCCGGCTGAACAACCGGTGAAAGCGGCCCCCGCGCCGCCGGCGCCGGCGGCCCCCGCCGATCAGCCCGCGCCCGCTAAGGAGACCCCCGCGCCGGAAGAAACCCCGGACGACTAACCAGCTCACCGCAAGAAGGATTGAACATTGATAAACAGGATATACAGGATTTTTTCCCGTTTTTATCCTGTCTATCCTGCTCATCCATGTGAATAATTAAAAACCCCGCCGGGAAGCGGGGTTTTTTAATGTAAAGCGGATCGAACCGGGTTTACTTACCGGTTTTCGCCGCGGGCTTTTATTCCAGCTCGCCGCCGTCCGGCTCTTCGGCCGGCGGAGCTTCCTTTTTCTCCTCTTTCAGTTTGGCTTCCGGCTTGGCTTCCGGTTTAACTTCCGGTGCGGCTTCCGGTTTGACTTCCGGGGCGGGCAGGTTGGCCAGCGCCTCTTTCGCGTCCTGGGCGAAGAAGCTTTCCGGGTTATCCTTAAGGAACTTGTTCAATGCGGCGCGTCCGCCCTCTACATCTCCGCCCACTACCAGCTCCACGGCGTCCGTCAGCTGCTTTTTCTCGTCGGCCAGCTTCTTCTGGGCCTTTTCAGAAACGCCGCCCTTCCAGTAAAGCGCGTTGGCATCCTCGCCCTGCAGCGTGCCGCGCACAGCCGCGACAGCGGAAGCGCGGTGCTTGGATTGGAGTTTACTCTGCACCTTGGTCTTAAGGCCCTTGAGCATGGTGCCGTACCAGCCCTTCCAATCCTTGTTTTCCTCGGCGTGAACCACGCCCACCGCGAAGATCAGCGCCAGCGCTATTAATGCTTTTTTCATAAATATACCCTCCCGTTACCTTTTCCTCACTTGGAAAGCTTATCCCCTATGCTCTTGAGCTCCGGCTCTATCTTGGCCGCTTTCTCGGCAAAGATCTTCACGTCTTCTTTTTTGCCCAGCTTGTCGGAAACCCTGGCGAGGTTCAGCCAGATGTTGCCGTCGAACGGGTCCGCCTTTGTGGCTTTGAAGTAATAGTCCTTGGCCTCCGCGTACTTGCCGCCCGTAAAGCTCAGGTTGCCCATGTTATTGAGCGCCCCGGCGTTAAAAGGCTCCTTCTCTAGCACCTTTCCAAAGCAGCCGGCGGCCTCGTCGTAGGCCTTGTATTCGGCGTGCACTATACCCAGGCTGAGGTTGGTCTCTATATCCCCCGGGACTTCCTGCAGTATCCGGCCGTAGAATTTTTTCAGGTGCTCATAGCGGGCGGCCATAAGCGTAGAGAGGGCCTCCTTTATGCGGGCCGACAGCGCGGCGGAAGCGTACGTTTCGGCCTCGGTCTCCGGCAGCGTGACCGGCTCGAACTCGTTCCAGGAGGCCCTGACGTCTATGACCTTGACCTCTTTTTCCGACTTCCGGTAAAGGTCCGCTATGTGCAGGACGGAGTCCTGGAAACTCTTGCCGACCATGGTGGTCTCAACCCCCACCCACCAGGTGTTGTTGTATTTTATCAGGTAGTCCTCAGGCAGGCCCACCAGGTTAGCGTCGGTCTTGCCGGTGTCATACATCAGCGCTATATGGCCGGGGAAGTCCAGCAGCGCCACGTGCAGGCCTGAAGCCTCGAAGATGCTGGCGAACAGGGCGGTCAGGTCGTCGCAGTCGCCGCTCTTGAGCTTCAGCGTGTTGCGGGGGAACTGCACGGTGTCCAGCACCAGGTTCTGCGTCGACTTCAGCACCGAGTAGGGGTTTACCGGGTCGGCCAGGTAGGTAAGGCCGAATTCGCCCAGGCCCTCCCAGACCATCAGCGCGGTCAGGACGCTTTCGTCCAACAGGGTAGCCTCCGCCTCGAAGTTCTTCTTCTCCAGCAGGGCGAAAGACCTGAAGGTGGAAACCGGGGTGTCCTTCACGGTGATGAAGTTGGCCAGCCTGGCCGAATTGTCCCACACAATGGCGTTCTTGGAAAGCACCTTTACCGGCTTGTTCAGGGTAGCGGTCTTTTCGACCCCGTCCTGGTAATAGGTCAGGGTGAGCTGGCACTGTATGGGGGTGTCCTCGTTGATATTAAGGATCCTGTTGTTAAGCGTGGCGGACAGCGGCACGTCGGTCTGCGAATGCGCCTTCACCGCCTCGACGATGGTGTCGCTCGGGAAATCCATGAAGTCCTTGAAGAAGAAGGAAAGCTTCACGTTCGTGAAGTCGCTGTCGGTGTTGTTCTTCACCGCGATCTTGCCGACCGGGTTCTTCTGGTAATACTTGTAGTTGGCGGAGAAGATATAGCTGAGCTCCGGCGCCAGGATCTCCATCGGGGCCACGTTCTTGTTCACCGCATCCGCCGGCGCGGTTCCCGTTTCCGCCGCAGCGGCCACTGGTGCCTCCGGCAGTTTGAAGTAAGCGCCCGCGGGCTCAGAAAGCCCGCCTATCACACCGGTGGCCGACAAGCCGGCCACGAAATAGTAATAAGTGGCCTCGGCTGAAAGGCCTGGATCCTCAAAAAACGGCTTCTGCGCGTTTCCGATCTCTTCAGGGTCTTCGGTCCCAGTGCTGCGGTAGACCTTGAACCCGTCTGTCCAGGGATTGGTCTTGGCGTTCCAAGAAAGCTTAACGTTTTTCTCGCCGGCCTCCGCCTTCAAGTCTACGGGCGCCGGCGGCAAATAACTGATATCGAAGGACAACACTTTATCGTTCCCGGTATCGGAGAGGTATATTTTGTCGCCGCTGAAGGCCATATACTGGGGCTCCCAAAGCTCCCGCTCGCCTCGGCCCTTGGCGAAGAAGCTGGCAATGAAATTACCGGCTTCGTCGAAGATCTTAACGTTGAAGGAGCCCTTATCCAGGATGTAAAAGAAGCCCTTGCCGTCATAGGCCAGCGAGGCGGGGTCCTGCAGGTTCCCCGAATCGTCCCAAATGCGCAGGAACTTGCCCATCGCGTCCGTGACTATAACCTTCTTTAACACAGAGTCAAGCACATAGACGTTCTTGTTCTCGTCGCAGGCTACCGCCACCGGGCTGACCAGCGTTACATTGCCCAGCTCCGGGCCCGCCGCGAAAAGGAACATCCCGTCGGCGCTGAAGGCCTTTATCTTCTTGTTCTTGGTGTCGGCCACGTATATATTACCCATGGAGTTGACGGCCACTGAAGACGGCTGTCTGAACTGGCCCTCTCCTGAGCCGCTCTCGCCGAACATATTGTCATAGGTCCCGTCCGGTTTGAAGATCTGGACCCTGTCATTGCCGGTGTCCGCCACGTATATCCTGCCCTTCTTGTCCAAGAAAAGACCGCGGGGCCCGCGGACCTGTCCCTGCAGCTTGCCCTCGCGGATGAGCGTCTTCCTGGAGGCGCCGTCTATAAGGACAATCTCTTTGGCTTCCGGCAGCCAGGCTATTATCTTTCCGTCGGGCGTCACGGTAAATACCTCGGCCTTAAAGGCGAACTTGGTGGAAGGACCTTTTATTGTAAACCGGGCGAGTATGGCGGCAGCGGGCAGGCTCGGCCCGGCATGGGCGGTCACCATACCGATCAAGACCACCTTCTTGTTCTCCTCGTCGCAGAGGTAGAGAACGCCGGACTTGTCGATGGCTATGTCGCGCAGGTTCTTAAATTCGCTCTTGCCCTTCCCCTTGGTGCCGAAAGTGCCTATTTCCTTTCCATCGGCTGAAACCTCACGAACCTTGCCTTCTTTTGCGTTTATGGCGAATATCCGTCCGTACCTGTCCGCGACCGCGCCGCCATTGGCCATTGCGTATTCCTTAAGCAGTCTGCCTGTCCTGTCGTACTTCTGCAACATATCCTTATCCGGATCGGAGACGAGGATATCCCCGGAGCGGCTGAGCGATATCTTGGCAGGTTCGAGTTTAGTGACGCCGTCAGACTTGGCCACAGGGAAGCCGTAGAGGTAAATACCGTCGGCGTTAAAGACTTCTATCCTGGAATTCCCGGTGTTGGAGACATATACCCTGTCGTCCGGTCCGTAGGCTATGCCCGCGGGGGAATCGAGCTGGCCCGGCGCGTCGCCCTCGCTTGAAAAAGCCCAGAGCATTTTTCCGTCCGCGTCGAAGACGGCAATGCGGGAATTGCCGGTGTCGGCCACGTAAAGCATGCCTGCCCCGAAGGACAGGGCCTCGGGGGCTTTCAGGCCGCCCTCTATTTTCTTCAGCTGTTTCCCCGCGGCGTCGAAGACGAATACGGCGTTGGCCTTTGAGTCGGCCACGAAGACCTTGCCGCCGGACAGCGCCACGGCGGCCGGCTTCAGGAAGGCGGGGCTCAGTATCTGGCCTTTAAACTCCACTTTTTCATAGGCGGCCGAGACTGACGCCAGAGCGAAAAAAATAAACGAAAAAATAATCCGGTTCATTTTACTGCCTCCCAATACAGGATACTGCGGCTATATTCAGCTATTATATTATTTTTGCGATGGTTTGCGCCCTTCTTAAATATTATTTTACTTGGCGGCAGGCCAATAAAAAACACGCTTGCCCAACTCTGTTATAATATTTTATTATATATATATCCCGCAAAACCACGGAGTTCATATATTTATGGATATAACTTTTATTAAGCGTTTAATCACTACCTCTATAGGCAGGAAAGCCGTGATGGCCGTCTCCGGCCTGCTGCTGGGAGGTTTCATGCTGGTGCACCTGGCTGAAAACCTGCTCCTGTTCAAGGGCGAGGCGGCCTATAACGGCTGGGTGGACCTGCTGCTCTCGAACCCCGTCACCCCGCTCCTTGAAATAGGGCTGCTTTTTATCTTCCTCGCCCATATAATAACCGGCGCCTGGGTGAGGCTGGAGGACTTTCTTAACGCCCCCAGCGGCTACGAGGCCCGCAACTGGCAGGGCGGCCGCACCATCGGGTCGGCCACCATGCTTTATACCGCGGCAGCCATACTGGCCTACCTGGCCTACCATATGCTGACCTTCCGCTTCACGGACCATTCCATGGGCTTTTACCAGATGGTGACAGGCGCCTTCCGCAGCCGCATGTTCACGGCCATATATGTAACAGGCTCAGCCGCGCTGGCCCTGCACCTCAGCCACGGCATGCAGAGCGCTTTCCAGACGCTGGGGATCAACCACCCGAAGTACACGCCACTGATAAAAATAGGCGGCATCCTGGTGGCCGTTTTAATGACAGGCTTCGCGCTCATCTCGGCGTATTACCTGCTGGGCATAGACCTGAAAGCGGCCGAGGCCGGCTACCAGGTTGTGATAATAAGGTAATCGGGAATCGGGAGAAGAAGCCGCGATGACAGGACCGGCAGAAGTTAAAAATAAATTTTGGAGGAACAATGAAACTCGACGCTCAAATTCCCGCGGGACCGATAGAAAAGAAATGGGACTCGCATAAATTCAATCTTAAGCTGGTGAACCCCAGCAACCGCCGCAAGTACGACGTGCTTGTGGTGGGCTCCGGCCTGGCCGGCGCCTCGGCTGCGGCCTCGCTGGGCGAGCTGGGCTACAACGTGAAAGTCCTCACCCTGCACGACTCCCCCCGCCGCGCCCATTCCATAGCGGCGCAGGGCGGGATAAACGCCGCCAAGAACTACACCAACGACGGGGATTCCGTCTGGCGCCTGTTCCACGATACGGTAAAGGGCGGCGACTACCGCGCCCGCGAAGCCAACGTCTACCGCCTCGCGCAGATCTCGAACCAGATAATAGACCATTGCGCGGCTATAGGAGTGCCCTTCGGACGGGAATACGGCGGCCTTCTATCCACGCGCTCCTTCGGCGGGGCGCAGGTTTCCCGCACTTTCTATACAAGGGGCCAGACCGGGCAGCAGCTGCTGCTGGGCGCCTACTCGGCCATGATGCGCCAGGTGGCGGCCGGCACCGTTACCCTGCTGCCCCGCCGCGAGCTGGTGGATATCGTGGTAAAGAACGGGCACGCCCGCGGCATAACCGCCCGCAACCTGCTGACCGGTGAACTCGAGTCCCACTCCGGCCACGCCGTTCTTCTCTGCACCGGCGGCTACGCCAATGTTTTTTATCTTTCCACCAACGCCGCCACGTGCAATGTCTCGGCCGCCTGGGCGGCCTATAAGCGCGGGGCCGGCTTCGCCAACCCCTGCTTCACGCAGATCCATCCCACCTGCATACCGCGCTCGGGTGAGCACCAGTCAAAGCTAACGCTGATGAGCGAAAGCCTGCGCAACGACGGCAGGATATGGGTGCCTAAAGCCAAGGGCGACAAGCGCCCCCCCAACGATATCCCAGAGGCCGAGCGAGATTACTTCCTGGAAAGGCGCTACCCGGCCTTCGGCAACCTGGTGCCGCGCGACATAGCCTCCCGGGCCGCCAAGACCGTGGTCGACGCCGGCTTCGGAGCCGGGCCTACCGGCCAGTCGGTCTATCTGGATTTCCGCGACGCCATTAAACGCAAAGGCGCCGACAAGATAAAGGACGCCTACGGCAACCTGTTCGATATGTATTACCAGATAACCGACGAGAACGGCTATAAGGCCCCGATGCGCATCTACCCGGCCCCCCACTACGCCATGGGCGGCCTCTGGGTTGACTATAACCTTATGACCACCATCCCGGGCCTGTTCGCCATGGGCGAGGCCAATTTCTCGGACCACGGCGCCAACCGCCTGGGGGCCAGCGCCCTTATGCAGGGGCTGGCGGACGGGTTCTTTATCGCGCCCACCACCGTCAGCGGCTACCTCGGCGCCAACAAGTTCGAACCCGTCTCCACCGGCGACAAGGAATTCACCGATTCGACAAAACAGGTGCAGGAGCGCATCAACCGCCTGCTTGCGGTCAAGGGAAAGAAAACCCCGTCGGAGCTGCACAGGCAGCTTGGCAACGTCATGTGGAACGACGTGGGTATGGGGCGCACCGAGGCGACCCTTAAAAAGGCCCTGAAGAAGATACCTGAAATACGAGAAGAGTTCTGGAAAGACGTGGCTGTTTCCGGCGCGGACAAAGACTTCAACCAGACCCTGGAAAAAGCCATGAAGATAGCCGACTTCATGGAGTTCTCGGAACTGCTGGTGAGGGACGCCCTGGAGCGCAAGGAATCCTGCGGCGCACATTTCCGGGAAGAATCCGTTACCCCGGAAGGGGAAGCCAAGCGCGACGACGCGAACGCCTCGCACGCCGCCGTCTGGGAATACCAGGGAGAAGGCAACGAAGCCAAGCTGCATAAGGAAGCGCTGACTTTCGAGCATATAAAGATGGCGGAAAGAAGCTATAAATGATTGGAGAACTTTAATTATGCCCAAATCGAAACATTTTAACGTTACCGTGCGCGTGTGGCGGCAGGCCGGGCTGCAGGAGCCGGGGGAAATGGTCTCCTACAGCGTGAAGGGCGTCTCCCCGGATATGTCATTCCTTGAGATGCTGGACATTCTCAACGACGACCTGCTGAAAAAAGGCCATAGCCCCATAGCTTTTGAAAGCGACTGCCGCGAGGGGATCTGCGGCTGCTGCGGCCTGGTGGTGAACGGCGACGTGCACGGCCCCGACGAACACTCCACCGTGTGCCAGCTGCATATGCGCAGGTTCAGGGACGGCGACGTGATAACCGTCGAGCCCTGGCGCGTAAAATCCTTCCCCATTATCAAAGACCTGGTGGTGGACCGCTCCGCCCTGGACCGCATGATAGCGGCGGGCGGCTTTATTTCCATCAACACCGGCGCGGCCCAGGACGCGAACGCCATACCGGTGGAAAAAGACAAGGCGGAGGAGGCGATGGATGCCGCCGCCTGCATAGGCTGCGGGGCCTGCGTGGTCTCCTGTCCCAACGGCGCGGCCATGCTCTTCGTCGGCGCCAAAATTTCCCAGCTGGCCCTGCTCCCGCAGGGCGGCCCGGAGCGGAACACGCGCGCTCTGAACATGGTGGCCGCGATGGACAAGGAGGGCTTCGGCAACTGCACCAACGAATACGAGTGCGAGGCCGTCTGCCCGAAAGACATTAAGGCGGCGAACATAGCCCGCATGAACCGCGAGTTCCTGCTGGCTAATTTATTTTCGAAGCGCTAGGGGGCGGACGCCACAGGGGCCGGAACGCAAAACCAGCGTCGCGCACACCGTGCGCGCGCTTCCGCGTCTCAGCCTTCGCGCTTACGCAA
This sequence comes from Elusimicrobiota bacterium, assembly GCA_030651035.1. Lineage (GTDB taxonomy): Bacteria > Elusimicrobiota > Elusimicrobia > Elusimicrobiales > UBA9959 > UBA9959. The sequence continues at coordinate 9,629 of JAUSCK010000280.1, read as the reverse complement.
GCTCAGGCTTCCGACCGGTTTTGCTAACCCGGCCCCTGCGTCGTCCGCCGGCTCACAATTATCCCATGTCTAAGCATTAGGAAAAATTATGCCTGAATTCAAATATAACGAAATGTTCGAACTGGCTAAGCCCGCGACCAAATTCCGCCTTCTTACCAAAGACGGGGTAAAAATAATAACGGTAGGGGACAGGGAAATACTGGAAGTTGCCCCGGAAGCCCTTGTCAGGCTGGCACGGGAGGCCGTGAAAGAAGTTTCCTTCCTGCTGCGCCCCGCGCACAACGCGCAGGTGGCCGCTATTTTATCTGATCCCGAAGCCTCCGAAAACGACAAGTTCGTGGCTTTCTGCATGCTGGACAACGCCGCCATCTCGGCCCGCTTCGAGCTGCCCTTCTGCCAGGACACCGGCACAGCCACCGTGGCCGCGAAGAAAGGCGAGCAGGTCTGGACCCGGTCCAACGACGAAGAGCTGCTTTCAAAAGGCATCTGGGAGACCTATACCGGTGAGAACCTGCGCTACTCGCAGACGCTCGCGGTGGACATGTATAATGAAAAGAATTCCGGGAACAACCTTCCGGCGCAGATAGACGTTTATTCAAAGCCCGGCATGTCCTACGATTTTCTTTTCGTCACCAAGGGCGGCGGCTCGGCCAACAAGACCGCGCTTTACCAGGAGACGAAGGCCACGCTGACCCCGGAGAAGCTGAAGCCGTTCCTGGCGGAGAAGATGAAGTCGCTCGGCACGGCGGCCTGCCCCCCCTACCACGTAGCTTTCGTCATCGGCGGGACCTCGGCGGAGATGTGCCTGAAGACGGTAAAGCTGGCCTCCGCCGGGTACCTGGACGGACTGCCCGATGATCCCGGCGAAACCGGCCGGGCCTTCCGCGACAAAAAGCTGGAGGCCGAACTGCTGCAGGCCTCGCGCGCGCTGGGCTACGGCGCGCAGTTCGGCGGCAAATATTTCGCCCACGACGTGCGCGTGGTGCGCCTGCCCCGCCACGGCGCCTCCGCGCCCATAGGCATGGGAGTTTCCTGCTCCGCCGACCGCAACATACTGGCCCGCATAGACCGGGACGGCCTCTGGCTGGAGGAGATGGACCGCGACCCTGGCCGCCTTATCCCGAAAGAAATGCGGGAAAAATTCTCCTCCCGCGCAAACTGCGTCAGCATAAATTTGAACCAGCCGATGAAAACCATACTGGCGGAACTTTCAAAGCACCCGATAGGCGCCCGCCTCTCCCTGAACGGCCGCATCGTGGTAGCCCGCGACCTGGCCCACGCAAAATTCAAGGAACTGCTGGACGCCGGCAAAGAGCTGCCGGAATACCTTAAAAAGCACCCGGTTTATTATGCCGGCCCCGCCAAGCAGCCCAAGGGAAAGCCCTCCGGCTCCTTCGGCCCCACCACCGCCGGCCGCATGGATTCCTACGTGGACCTGCTCCAGTCGCGGGGCGCTTCCATGGTGATGATAGCCAAGGGCAACCGCTCGCAGGCGGTCACCGACGCCTGCAAAAAATACGGCGGCTTCTACCTCGGCTCCCCCGGCGGCCCCGCCGCGCTGCTGGCCGAGCGCAATATCAAGAAAGTTGAAACGTTGGGCTACCCGGAGCTGGGCATGGAGGCCGTGTGGGCCATAGAGGTCGAAGACTTCCCCGCCTTCATACTGGTGGATGACAAGGGCGGCGATTTTTTCAAGGCTCTCCCCTCCTTATAATACTGTCTGTTTAATTGTATGTTCTGTGATTGCCTATGCGACGCTTGAGATACTTCTTTGCTTTTACCTTTTTTGCCGCGGCCGCGGTTTTTACCGCCGGCTGCGACATACCGCTGGGCCCGCCGGAAGAGCGCATGTTCAAAGCCGCAAAAAACGACTATGAGCGAAATATGCGCAAGCTGCTGGACTCAGGAATGAGCCCGGACATAACCGACCCGGGAGGGTGGACGCCCCTGATGTGGGCCGCCGCCAAGGACAACCTGGACTCCCTGCGCCTGCTGGTTTCCCGCGGGGCCAATATAAATCACCGCAACAAAAAAGGCGAAACAGCCCTTCACATAGCCGCGCGCTGGAGCCGCCTTGATACGGTGCGCTACCTTATCTCCATCGGGGCGCGGCCCGAGACCCTCGACCGCCTGGGCTGGCCGCCGCTGATGTGGGCCGCCATGCAGGGCAGGACCGACGTGGTGATAGCCCTGGCTGAAAGCAAGGCGAACCTGGAATTCAAAGATACCAACGGCAATACGGCGCTTATGATGGCCGCCAACCGCGGCAGGGAAGCGACTATAAAAGCCCTGCTGGAGCTGGGGGTCAACCCGGCCAAGACCAACAAGGCCGGGCAGACCGCGGCTGACGTCGCGAGGCAAGGCAAATACCCGGAGCTGGCCGCGCTTATAGAAGCAGGCTTCGCAACGACTTCTGCCGGCAAAGGCGCGGTAAAGTAACGGGAAACAGCGAAGGTGTCGACGGGCAGTAAAGCCGCGCCAGTTTTAAATGACCGTATCATCACCACATATCAGACGCCTGGACCCGCGCGCCTTCGGCCCCGGCCACCCTGAGCTGCCGCCGGCTTACGCGCGGACCGGGCAGCCGGTCATAATCCCCGGCGACATGGGCCGCGCCTCCTACCTGCTTGCGGGCTCGAACAAAGCTATGGCCGAGACTTTCGGTTCGGCCTGCCACGGCGCGGGCCGGCTTATGTCCCGCCATGAGGCCGTAAGGCGCGTGCGCGGCCGGAACATAACCGAAGAGCTGGCCGCTAAAGGGATATGGGTGCGCTCGGGCGCGGGACTTTAGCCGAGGAAATGCCCGAAGCCTACAAGGACGCCGGGGCGGTGGTAAACGTTATTGCCGGGGCGGGCATAGCCCGCAAGGTGGCCAGGTTCAAGCCGCTTATAGTCATTAAAGGATAGTTTAGAGGACAAGAGCCCTAAGGTCTGTCAGACCTTTATTGTTTGCGGCTTAAAATCCATCGGCAAGGCTTGCTATGAAAAAACTCCTGAAAATTATTTCCATTACCCTGGCGGTGCTGGCCGTCCTCGCCGGCGCAATAGTGGTCAAGGTTTTGCCGGAACTGCCCGCCCTGCTGTTCTATAAGGCAAAGTCTGTTTTCGTGAAGCCCCCGCCCCCGGAGAAAACGCTCTCGCGGATAGAGGCGTACGGCTTCGCGCCCGGGTCAAGGCTGGAAGACCGGATAACCATAATGCCGCCGGCCCTGCTGGAACACTACCGCTCCTGGGACAAGGCGCCGGAATACGAGTCTTATTCCCCGTCGGCCGCGGACAAGGCGCTGCTGCTGGGGTATTTCAAGCTGCTTCCGCCCATTTACAGGAACGTCTTTGAAGCGCGCTGCCTCGGCATCTTCTTTATGAAAAATTTAAAGGGGAACGGCATCACCACCTGGGCCGTGGACGCCGCTCAGAATATCTATTTCCACATCACGCTGAATCCCGCCTCGCTGACCGCGGACCTCTCCGCGACGCTCAGCGCCCGCGAAGCCAGCTGCTTTATCCCTGACGGGAAGAGCTCCGTGACCGTGGACACCGGGAAAAAATACAAGGGTCTCCTTTACGGCCTGTTCCACGAGGCCACGCACGCCGTGGATTACGTGAAAGGCGTAACCCCCTGGGCGGACGACACCATGCCCTTATCCCTGAGGCCTTCCGAGACCCTGGCGCATGACTTTTTCATGATCATCTGGAAGCATTTCTCCATACCGCAGCCGGCGGCGGATTACTTGCTGCGGGATAAGATCACCTTTTACGGGCTCAACAACGGGCCAAAGATCCCCTTCTCCGAAGCGCCGCGGCTCTACGCCGGGCTCAACGGGAGCCCGTTCCCCTCCCTTTACGGCTCGATGAGCTGGGCGGAGGACTTCGCGGAGCTGGTCACGCTGAGCATTATCACGCGCGACCTGGGGCAGCCCTACAAGATAACCCTGCGCGGCCCCGGTAAGCCGATAGTGCTGGAGCCGCTGCGCTCTAAGAGCGTAAAGACGAGCGCCGCGATGGTCATGAAAGTGCTGGAATACCTCCAGATGGATGAAAAATTATAGAAAAGGGGAAGAGGCGGCAGGCGCCTGTTTCCTGACCAGCAGCGTCACCCAGTAGGCGCCGGCAAGCGCCAGCCCGAGGCCTATCACCTGGTAGGCCTGTATTTTTTCTATGCCGAAAGCGGCCGACAGCAGCGCCGTCAGCACCGGGTAGGAAAGCACTATAGCCGTGGCCTTGGAGAGGTCCATGTTGAGTATGGCCTTGTACCAGAGTATGTTGTTCAGGGCGGTCAGCACCAGCCCCCAGGCCAGCACTATGCCCAGGAGCTCCAGGCTGGGCGTGAATGAGGCCACCGGCATTACAAACCCCAAAAGAAAAACCGGCAGTATCCCCAGCGTGGCGAACAGCGTGCGCGCCGACGCCACAAAAACATGCGACAGCTCTTTGGGCAGCTTCTTGCTGAACAGGTGTGAAACCTGGTATGAAAGCGGCACCGCCAGCACGATAAGGTCCCCGGTCCAGCGCAGGGTGAACCTTTCCTTGTAGGCTATAAGCAGCGTGCCCGCAAGCACCAGGCCGGTGCCGAAAAGCTGGCTGAGCGAAATTTTCTCCCTGAGGAAAAGCCGCGAAAGTATTATGGTATAAACCGCCTCCGACTGCCCCAGTATGGCGGCGTTCGCCGGCGTCGTATATTTAAGCGCCGCCACCAGCGCCGCGATGGGCAGCGCGCTCCCGAAAAAACCCACCGCTAAAAGCCTCGGCCACAGATCGCGCCTGAAATAAAGCGGGAAAACCTTGTTTTTAATCGACCAGGGCACGAAGCAGGCGAACCCCAGCGCCGAGCCCGCCAGCGCGAAGAGCGGCGGCGAGATCCTGCCGGCGGCGAAAAAGCCAAAGATCGGGATGAAGGAATTTATACATACATTCAGCCAGATAGCTCCCAGCGGGGTAATGTTCATCGCCTAAATTATATAATTAAGCCGGCACACAACATGAAAACATACCACTTCTTCCCGGTTTTCCTGGTCCTGGTAGCTTCCTACGTGGGCCTGCACTTTTACGCCGCGCGCTGGCTCGTAAAGAATTTCGCCCTGGGCCACACCGCACATTACTGGCTGCGGCTGGCCCTGCTGGCCGCCGCTTTCCTCTCCCCCTTCACCATGTTCCTCAAGCGCTATCACCACGGCCCGCTGCTGGAGACCTTATACACGGCGGGCTTTGCCTGGATGGGCATTATCCTGATAGCCGCGCTCGTCTTCGCCTGCTCCGACCTGGCGGCGCTCGGCCTGCGCCGGGCCGCCTGGCTCCAGCCGCGGCTGCTCGCCCACGCGGCGCTGGCACTTATCGCGGTCATAACTGCCTGGGGCGTATACGGCGGCCAGAAGGTCCCGGACATAAAGGAGATAGCCGTCCCGGTCAAAAACCTCCCGCCGGCGCTCGAAGGCTTCAAAATAGCCCAGATCTCGGATATGCACGTTAATTCCGGCCTGAAGCTGCGCCGGTACTCCGGCATAGTGGACAGGATAAACTCGGTCAACCCCGACCTGGTGCTGGTTACCGGGGATCTGATAGACCCCGGCATACCCAGCCCTGAAAAACTGGGTGAGCTAACCGGCAAAATAAATAGCCGGCTGGGCTTTTTCGGCGTCCTGGGCAACCACGATTACTATTACGGCCTGGACAAGTCCATGGCATGTTATAAAGCCTTCGGAATAAAGCTGCTGAAAAACGAAACCTACGAACTGAAGGACCTGCGCCTGATAGGCCTGGGCGACATACACACCGAGCACCTTACCCAGGCGGACGTCACCGGCCTGCTGGAAAAGCACAAGGACGGAAAATTCACCGTGCTGATGACGCACCAGCCCTTGTATTACCCGGCCATAGCCGCAACGGGCGATTACCTGGTTTTTTCCGGCCACACGCATAAAGGCCAGATTTTTCCCTTCACTATTTTCACAAGGCTGTTCTATAAGTATTTCTACGGTTTATACCGGATAAATAACAGCGCCTTTTATGTCACCTCCGGCTCCGGCACCTGGGGCCCCCCGCTGCGCTGGTTCGCCGCCGCGGAAATACCGGTAATCACATTGACGGCCGCGAAGTGAACCGCTCCCCCTCCTCCCCCTCCCGGTCCAAAGGGCCTACCCTGCCCTGGTCTATTTAACTCCTCACCTCTGGGCACACTGAACCTTGCTGTTTTTCCACGCTGTGATAAACTATAGGTGTAGACAGCCCAAGGAGGGAGTTAATGAACAGCACTTTCAAGAACCTTACCCTTACCGCAGCGCTCTTATCTTTTTCGGTTTCAGCCAACGCCGCTACTGGCGTAACAAAACTTTTTTCAGAAAGAAATGACCCGGCCAAGGCGGCCGAGCTGAAAGCCCTTGCCGCCTCCGACAGCCAGTCGGCGCAAACACTCCTTGCCGAAGCCCTGCGGACAGACAAGGATCCGGATTACCGCTGCTCGGCCATAGAGGCCCTTGGAGCCAGCAAAGACGGGTTAGTGGCCAAAGAACTGGCGGGCCTGCTCAACGATCCCGACCAGGCCGTGCGGGCCTGCGCCATACGCTCCGCCGGCGAATTAAAAAATGAATTCGCGGTAGAGTCCTTGCTGGCAACGGTAGAAAGCTACCAGAAAGCCTCCAGAGGCCGCAGGGGCCCCTACGAGGACAATATCAGGACCCGCCTTAAGGCCATAGACTCCATCTGGTCCCTGGGCGAGATAGGCGACCCCAGGCTGATGGCCAAGCTGTCCCAATTTTACGCCGAAGCCGACGACATAGTAAAGATGAACCTGATAATCAGCATGGGCAAACTGAAGAAGAACGGGAAGTCCGGCCCCTACCTTTTCGATATAGCCGCCTCCGCCCAGGAAACCGAAGTGGTGCGCGCGGTGGCTTTCGAGATGCTGGAGCAGATCGGCTACCCCTCCACTGTAATCAACCTCCAGCCTTCCAAGAGCACCGGGATAGAAAAGGGCGACATTATTTATACCGGCGGCATAATCGGCACTATCGGAAGCTGGGGGAACCCGGATCTTCCCATAGGCCATGCCGGCCTGTTCGCCGGCACCGCGATCAAGAACGGCAAGATCAACGTGATCATAACAGACTGCGTGCCTAACAACTTCAAGCCCGGAGGCGTGCGCAACATCTACTCCTGGAAGAATTTCACCCATCAGTACATGTATCCTTACTACGGCAACCGCACCACCCCGGTAAAGCCCACCGCGGAGCAGCGCGTGCGCCTGGTCAAACTGGGCCTGGAATTGGGCGCCAAAGGCCTCAAATACAGCAACACGCACTTCTCTCAGAAGGGCCCCACCGAATTCGACTGCGTGGGCTATATAGAATATATCTACGAGCGGATAGGCCTGAACCCCACGGACAACAGCTATGAGACCGGCCTGGGTTGGCCGCTTACCCCCTGGGAGCAGTTCGAAGCCACCCGGCCAAATACCCCGGCGCCGGGCGTGATCATATTGCCCAACAACGGCAATATCATAGTGCCCCACCAGGCCATAATAACCCAGGGCTTCCGCGCCCTCACCGGCGCCTTCGGAATGGAGGCCGCGCAGGCCCCCGAAGTGGACACCAATATACAGCCCGAAGCAGTGAACTAAAAAGTAAACAGCAATAAAACCGCCCCGTTTCAGCGGGGCGTTTTTATTTAGCTCCGAATAAAGAAATTAATAGGGGACAGACACCTATTTAAAACAGGTGACGCCTATTAAGTCCTCTTGGGCCGCCCGACACTTAACGCGCGCAGCCTGCGACCATACTCACGCTCCAATGCTGCCACCATTTTTCCGCTCCCCAGCGGCCTGCCTGTGTGCGTGTATGTCCTGATATCAGAAACCTCTTCCGTACTTTCCACTCCGGCCAGAAACCCCTTCCACTCCAGCTGCCCTGTTCCTGTATATTCCCATAACTCTTTAAGATCAAAGTCAAAATCTCCGCCTCCCCCATTGCAGTGCGCCGAGGCGCTGGACCATTTCCATTCTTGTGGTTGTTTTACCAGTCCGGCGCGCACAGGATTGAGCTCTATATATCGGGCCGCCGCCAGCAGATGTCGCCCGTCGAGAACGCATGAATAAAACCGCCCCTGCCACAAGTGACCGAACTCGCTGTGCTTCTTGTTAAAATACCCGGAATACCGCATATGCGCGTACTTAAAAGCGTTTGCCAGAGACTGCACTGCGCCGGGAACAACCAGGAAGTGCACATGATTCTCCATCAGGCAATACGCCAATATTGAAAGATTATTTTTCTTGGAGTACTCCGCCACCCAAAGCAGATAGCGCTCCCTGTCGGAGTCGGTATTGAATATCTTTTGCCGGTAGTTGCCGCGCTGTGTGACATGATGCGGCAAGCCCACCCCCACAACCCGCGCTAGTCTTGGCATAATAATAAGATAGACAATAGATTTGAAGTTGTCAATATAATAGGTGTCTGTCCCCTATTAGTCTTTTGTTGATCGGCGATTTTTTGGTGATTAGAGGATTCGCAGGATGTAGCTGTTTACAGGGCCGGCGGCCATGGCGCCTACAAGCGCTACGGCCCAACCTTCTCCGGCCATTGCAGCGCTGAAAATCCTGAACGTGGGGATGGGCGCCAGCGCCAGCAGGAAAACTCCGGAATGGAAACCCAGTTTCGTGGCGTCCCAGGTTATCGCGCCCGCCCCGGCGCCCTGGCCTACGTCCCAGCCCAGGCGCGCGGCAGCTATCTCCACATTGGGCAGATTGCTCAGCGTAAGCAGGCCGCCGAAGCCTGCTCCTACAGCTGCGTTCATCAGGGCCCGGGCCCTTTCCGCACCGGATAATTTTTTGGAGGCCTCCCAGTTCTGTTTACGCAGTGCTGTCCAGTGAGCCAGAGCCTGGTTCACGCGGCCGTCCTTGCCGAGGTCCGCGGGCCTTTCTGTCTTAGCGCTCGCGCTTTCAACGCGCAGGGCGGGAACGTTCGAGGAAAGGGGTTTTGAGGACGGCGCCGTAACAGCGGCCTGTGCGGCCGGCCTGGCAGCCTGATAGACCGGGCCTCCGGCTTTAACAGGGACCGCCGCGCCCTGGGATCTCGCGCCGTCGAAGAACCTGGCCGAACCTTCGGAAGTGGCGAAAGCGCCGGCAGCCGAAAGGCTTTCAAGATTATTCAGGGAAGCCGGTCTTGCCGCGGCCGACCGCCCCTCCGCCGGCTCTTTATATTCCGCGCAGCCGCGCGCCGCGAAATAGCGCACCTCGGCGTTAAAGTCCGGCGTAAAATATTTTTCCGCCGTCTCCACGTCTTCCGCGTTCAGCGCGCAGCTCTTGAACCTGCCGACCAGCGCGGAAACTTTTTCTTTCTTATCTGTAAGCCCGGCGGCAGCGGCGGGGCCGAAATCCTTCTCAACTGCTTTCAGGAAAACCGGGGTAAGCTCGGGCGGAAGTTTTACGGCCTGCTCCGCGGACCAGGGAGCCGCGGCCACTCCGTAGACTACCGGCCCCGCAAAAAGCGGCGCCGCCCCGCTGAGGGCAAGCGCCGTTGCGAAGATAATATTTTTGCGGGATATCATTTACATATATAGTGTAGCCCGCGGAACGGCCGCGCGGGAGCGGCTAAATGCCCATAGAGGGCAACTAAAAGGGCCTACGCATGCGTAGGCCCTTT
>JAUSCK010000273.1 GCA_030651035.1 Elusimicrobiota bacterium | reverse complement strand
GCTGCCTTTTATTGTGGCTTCCGAATAACGCATAGTAACCAGCCAGGCCAGGTAACGGTCCGCAAGCTCCCAGAGTTCGCTTTTAGGGGCGGCGGGAGGAATGGCTTTTCCCGCCTTCGGTTTTTCTTTAAGCCTTAGCATGTGCCTTTTCCTCTTCGTCTATAAATGCCTGCGGTTTCTCCCGCGCAAGCTCGCGGGGGTGGAACTTTTTTAACATACGCTGCAATGTGGCGCGCTCGACATGCGTGTAAATCTGCGTGCTGTTTATGTCGTTGTGCCCAAGCAAGACCTGCACATATCTGATATCCATGCCGCTTTCAAGCAAGTGCGTAGCCACGCTGTGGCGGAACGAATGAACCGGGCTGACCACTTTCGTTATCCCGGCTTTGCGGATGTAATCCCGCATTATTGCGCCAAGCCACACGCTGCTCAATCGCCCGCCGTAAAGGGACAAAAAGAGAAAATCCTCCCCGGTATTGCATTTCTCCAGCCAATTATTGCCGCTTGGGCGCATACATTCAAGAAGCTTCGGCCTTATAACTTCAAGATACCTTTCAAGAAACCGGCAGCAGGGCGTTGACAGCGGCACAAACCTGTCTTTATTGCCTTTGCCGTTGCGCACACGCGCCATCTTCGTTTGTAAATCCACATCGGGAATTTTCAGGGCCGTAAGTTCGGCGGCCCTCACGCCGGTGGCATACAGCACTTCCATTATTGCGCGGTCCCGGTAGCCGATAACCGAGCGCAAATTCGGCTGCTCCATTACTTTGCATATCTCGTCGGGGCGCATTACGCCGTGCGGTAAATGCCTTTTACACCTCGGCGGCCTGACATCGGCTATCGGATTATACGCCAATACGCTTTTTTTCTTTAACCACGCAAACCAGCGCTGCACTATAAACAGCCGCTCCCGGATCGTAGTCGCGGCCAACAGTTCGCCCTGGCGCGTTGTATAGCTTGAGAGCCAGGCCTTGTATTCCTCAAAAAGGTTCTGGTCCACCTGGTATATGTCCTTGATACCTTTGGTATTTAACCAGCCAAGGAATATCCCTATAACTGAATTGGTCTGGCGCACAGTCAAAGCGGACAGGTTCCTGAGCGTTAAATGCCCAAGAAAGGCGGTTTTCATGTTTTCCATGCTTTTTGGTTCTGTCATATATCAACAAGGCCCTAGTTCTTTTTCCGAAAAATGCCCAACTATCCAACTTTAGACCCAGCGCCACGTCGGGGACCGCCTTCTTTTTGGGCCGCCCAACCATTGCCAACCATACCCAACTTTCCAACTTTAGCCTGCAATTTGGCTATATCCGTTAGGCCCGGAAGCCGTTTTTTATCCGTTTCCAACCCGTCAAAGGCCAGCTCGTAACGGTACATGCGGCCCCGCTCGCCTTTGCCTGTAAGCAAATATTCCAGTTCTTCAAGCTGGCCGATATGGGCTTTTATCTGGTTATCGCTCCAGCCGGTATACTCCCGGATATCGCGCCGGTTGAACCTGTAGGCTTTGGGCTCTATTTCCAGCTCTTTGGCTTTTTCTTCCGCCATTTGCTTTATAAGCCTTAACAGTTCGCCGGAAGGCCGGGAAATTTCCGACGCCCTGGCACCGAGGATACCGGTCATAAGTTTATTGCCTTCCTCTACATCTTCTATGCCGACCTCTATATATTCCAGCTCACCGCCTTCATAGGCGAATTTCTTTACTTCCTTGTGATACTGGCGCAGAAAAGCGACGGCCTCTATCAGGGATAAATATTTTTCATACTCGCGCCGGTATTCCAGCCGGTTCACCGGGAAAGTCAAAAACGTAGCGTAAGGATTTACTACCCTCACAGGTTTCAGCAGTCTTTGTATATTCCTGTGAAGCTGCCGGATATCCCGGCTTTGCCCGGCATTTGAAAGACCTTCCAATGTCCGGCCTACGCTTTGCGCGTTGTGGACCTGCTGCGTCTGGTCCGGGCTTTCGTCCAGCGACAAGGTAAAGCACCGGGTGGCGTTCTCGTAATGGATGCCCGGCTGTGTCGTAGAGAAAAGCAACGCTATAGGACCCTCCACCTCATACTCAACTGTTTTCATCTTGCCGCTTGCGGTGTCCTTCACCGGCGCGGCAAGTTTGATCTTCTTGGCGGAAATCAGTTCCCTTATAGCGTAATCCGAACCGAGCAAGCCTTCATCCTCGCCGGAAATCATCAGCTTATGGCGCAGGCTTCGGTTTTCCGCGTAGGGGATAGGGGACGGTTCTTAATACCTTAATAAGTATTGTATAATCTTTATATGCCAAGACAAGCGAGAATTGATATCCCGGGAGGGCTGTACCACGTTATCGCCCGCGGTAATGAACGCCGGGAAATATTCTGCGACGATTCCGATTTTAAGGAATTTTATAAGCGGGCGGTCCAGGCTGTTTCTGAAACCGGGCAGAAGTGCCTCGCTTGGGCGTTAATTCCCAATCATTACCACCTCCTGATACTGCGCGGCAAGCGGCCTCTGTCCGACACCATGCGTAAATTAATGACCGGGTATGTGGGGTATTTCAACCGGCGTTATCGCCGTGCCGGGCATTTGTTCCAGGACCGCTATAAGGCTATCCTGTGCCAGGAGGAAGAGTATCTTCTTGAGGTTGCGGCATATATTCACTTAAATCCTATGCGCGCCGGGCTTGTTAAGCGCTACAAGGATTTGGCAAGTTACAAATGGTGCGGGCATGGCGAGGTCCTTGCCGGCGGAGGCGGACTTGTGGCGCGCGATTATTTGCTTGAGCATTTTGGGGACAGAGAGGCTGCCGCTATTAAAAAATACGATCAGTTCGTAGAGGAACGCGTGGGGCGCTATAAAAAAGGGGAGTACTCTGGCGGCGGTTTAATCCGCAGCGCAGGCGGTTACGAAGCTGCCGCAGGCCTTGCGCGCCGGGGGGAGAAAGAGCTATCAGACGAGCGTGTGCTGGGCGGCGGTGATTTTGTAGCGTCGGTTTTGAAAGAGCTGGACGCCGTGGCGAACCAGAAAGCGTCTAAAGCCGAGGTTATAGCTGAAGTGACAAAGCTTACCGGTTTGCGGAAGGATTTTATTTTTAAACATGACCGCACCCCGGATGCGGTTACGGCCAAGGCGATATATTGTTTCCTCATGCGTGAAAAGTGCGGAGCAAAAGGCGTTGATCTGATGAAAGACCTCGGATTAAGCTCCGGCGCTATATCTCACTTATGCCAAAAAGGCCGTGTGCTGTCCGAGGGATATTAAGATATCAAGAACCGTCCCCTATGCCGTCCATGAGGCCCGCGCCGAAAGCTGTGAGAAACTGTCCCATGCTATTTCCCTTTTTTCTTGCCCGGCGCGGCTTTCAGCTCGATCTTGAATATGTCCAGCCCGCCCCAGGGCCCGTTCTGCAGGTGGAAAAGAACGGTGAATTTCTTCTTGGCCGCGTCCTTGAAATGCGCCGTCACGGTTTTGGCGCCGGTCTCCCCTCCCGCGGCTTTAGGCTCTATGGCCGCCAGCTCGAGCCTGTAGATCTTTTTTGAGGCCTTGTCTTCCAGGAAGAAGGCGCCCTTGAGCTGGATGTCTTTGCGCACGTAATCCGTCACGAAGGCGGCCAGGTCTTCGTCATTTTCCTGGATAAGGGGCTGCTCCTCTTCTTCCTCGACGCTCTTGATGGTCTCGGTGGAAACCGGGGCTTCCGGCAGTCCCTCGTCCTCGTAGGCCGCGGCCGCCGGGCCCGCAAGGCACAATGACAGCGCGGCTAGGATCGCTAATTTCATTTCCCCCCCCCGGCGTCCGAAAAGCGCACTATTTTAATCGGGTCTTTTTTCATCTCCGGCCAGTGGGCGGTCTCCACCCAGTTCATCACGGTAGCCCAATGGCCCTGGCTTTTAAGTATGAAATCGCAGGCCTCGCGCACGGCCCCCATGCCGCCTTCTTTTTTTGTCACCAGGTGCGCGGCGGCCTTAACCTCGTCCAGGGCGTTTGCCGGGGCGCAGGCCAGGCCCGCCCTTTTCAGCACCGGGATATCGGTCCAGTCGTCGCCCATATAGGCCACGTTTTCCGGCTTAAGGCCGGTAGCCGCCAGTATCTGCCTGAGCGGCTCCAGCTTCGAGAGGAAGCCCTGGTAGGCGTAGCCCATGCCCAGCCCCTTCGCCCGCTCCTCGGTGCCCGGGGATTCGCGGCCGGTTATCACGCCGGTGATTATGCCGAACTGGTTTAAAAGCCGCAGGCCAATGCCGTCCAGCGAGTGGAAGGCCTTGATCTCCACCATCTCCGCGCCCTTGCCCGGGATATAGTACATCTTGCCGTCGGTCAGCACCCCGTCCACGTCCATCAAGAAGAGCTTTATTTTTTTTGCGCGTGCCGCGTTTTTCGTTTTCATAGCCTTATTCCCGATCTTTTAGCCAGCTCGAACTCGGATTTCCTGGAGGCGTAATTCGCGGGGGCGGGGCCGGTATAGCTGAAGAGATACCATTTTATGGTTTCCTCAAGCCAGGCCGCGGCCGGGGTGGAGGCCCAGCCCAGCTCTTTTTCCGCCTTCGAAATATCCAGCACAAAATCCCCGCCCGCGGAGAACGGCGAAGCCTCGAAGTTAAAGCCGTTTTCTTTGAGCCAGGCGTAGTCCGGGTAAAGTATCTCGGCCTCCTTGTGCATCACCCTCGCCGAGATCTTCACGAAATCGTCCAGCGTGAGGGGCTGCGAATCGCCAAAATTGTAGGCCTTGCCGTAAGGCTCGCCGGAGTAAACCAGCGTTTCGATGGCCCTGGCCAGGTCTTTGGAGAAGATAAAGCGGTTTTTAAAGGTGGCGCCGGGCAGGAAAAGCGGGCCGCCGCCGGCCAGCCGCAGCCAGTAGGAGTAGGCGCGCAGCGTGGGGTCGTTCGGCCCTATTACTATCGGCGGGCGTATTATGGCCACCGGGAATCTTTTTTCTACGAAGGCTTTCAGGTATTCCCGCTCGGCGGCGTATTTCCCCAGGCCGTAGGCGTATTTTTCCTTGAGCTGCGCCTTGAGCGGCAGCAGTTCCGTCTGATTCTCCCTGAAAGGCGAGGAGGAGCCTTCCAGCACGGAATAGACGGAGGCGGAGGAGGTGAAGATATACAGGCCGGCGCGGCCGTTGAATACCTTTATGGCTTTCTGCGCGTCCTCGGCGGTGAAGCAGATATTGTCTATTATCGCGTCCCAGGGCTCCACCGACATGCGGGACAGGTCAATTTCTACCGTGCGGTCCCCCCGGGTCTGGCGTATATCCAGCGGCAGCCCTTCCACCGGCGCGCGGCGGGAAAAAACCGTCACGTCGTTGCCGGCCTTGCTCAGGCGTATAGCCGCTTCCTTGCCGAAAAAGCTCGTCCCCCCCAGTATAAGTATTCTCATATGCTTAAAGCCGTTCCCATAGTATATAAATTATGTTACAAGAATTTCACCGCAGAGGCGCAGAGGTCGCGGAGTGGAGCAAAGCGACACCGCAGTGTGGAGCAAAGCGACACCGCGGTGCGGCGTGATGTAATGTGATTGCTCAAGAGCTTTTCGAAATGCAGCAGTTGAAGGTTAACACAGGTTAACCAATCCTTATGGCGGGTGCGCGGCCGCAGGATTTATTTTTTATATCTCGTGGACATTGCATTAATGGTTAACATAAGTTAACATAGTGCGATGGCCAGGGAATATTATTCAATACCCGAGGCGGCGGCGAGGCTGGGCCTTAGCCGCATCGCTGTTTTCAAGAAAGTTAAGAAAGGCCAGCTGGAGGCGCTGCGCATTGGCAGGAACTGGGCCGTGCCGGCCGCCGCGCTGGAAAGGGCCGCCGCCCCGAAGAATGCGCCTGCTGAGATTGCAGGGGCACGCCGGGCTGGCGGGCTGACTCCAGGCCGGAAGGTGATTCCCCCCCGCCCGGCCCCCTTGGCGCCTAAAAAAGATCTTCCCCCTCCCTCTCTGGACTCCGAGCTTGATTCAATGGGTTGGGACTAGATATAGGGTGCATTACCTCCATCTCGGAATATTTCCCACACTCTAAGCTGATTTCATCCGCAGCATTTTTAAAATAAATAAAAAAACACTTGACATTTTGTTGATATGCTTGTATACTATATA
>JAUSCK010000262.1 GCA_030651035.1 Elusimicrobiota bacterium | reverse complement strand
TTTTAAAGCCGCGGCGGATTATTTCGAGCGGGGAGCGGTTCTCCTCGATGTAAAGGCGGATAACCTCGTCGAGCACGTTGTCCGGCGGCAGGTCGTCCTGGTCCTTCTGGCCCGGTTTCAATTCGGCGGTAGGCGGCCTCTTTATTATCGCCGCGGGTATTATTTCCGCGTCACGGTTCAGGAAGCCGGCCAGCCGGTAGACCTCCGTTTTAAGCAGGTCGGCGATAGGCGCTATGGCCCCGGCCGTGTCGCCGTAAAGGGTGCAGTAGCCCATCGCTATCTCCGACTTGTTGCCGGTGGCGAGGACAAGGCAGTTGCCGGTGTTGGCCAGGGCCATCAGTATGCTGCCCCTCGAGCGGGACTGCAGGTTCTGCATCGTAAGGGAAACTTCACCTCGCGGGCGCCCCGCGGCCAGCTCTTTGAGGAAGGCCCGGTAAATGTTCGTTATCGGCACGGTCATGGTCTTTATGCCGAGGTTGCGGGCTATCCGCAGGGCGTAGTCCGCGCTCCGCCCCGAGGTGTATTCGGAAGGCATCAGCACGCCGGTCACGTTTTCAGGGCCGAGCGCCCTGGCTGCCAGCGCGGCCACTACGGCGGAGTCTATGCCGCCGCTCAGGCCCAGCAGGGCTTTTTTAAAACCCGTCTTCCTGAAATAGTCCCTGATCCCGAGCGTAAGGGCGGCGCAGATCTCTCCGTCAGCGTCCGCTCCGGCCGCGGGGGCCCGCCGCGGGGCGGCCCCGGTGTCCACTATAAGAAGGTCTTCGGCGAACCCCGCCGCCCTGGCCAGGACTTTGCCGGAGGGCGAGAGGGCGAAGCTGTTGCCGTCGAAGATCAGCTCGTCGTTGGCCCCGGCCTGGTTCACGTAGATAATGAAGGCGTTCATCTTCCGCGCCAGGCGGGAAAGTATCCTCATGCGCTTTTCGCTTTTCCCCCTGTAGAAAGGTGAGGCCGAGATGTTTATCACCACCGAGGCCTTCGCCTCGCAGAGGGTCTTTGCCGGGTTGTTGCGGTAGAGCAGGCGGCTGGGGAGCAGGGCCGTCCCGGCCCAGATGTCCTCGCAGATCGTCAGGCCCAGCGTGGCGCCGCCGAATTTCACCGGCTTGTTCTCCGAAGCCGGCTCGAAGTAGCGCGCCTCGTCGAAAATATCGTAGGCGGGGAGCAGGGACTTCGCCCTTTTCGCAGCTATCCGGCCGGAGTGCAGCAGCGCCACGGAGTTGAGCAGGGCTTTCCCCTTTTTCGCCGGGTTCCGGTCCGCGAAGCCCACCGCCAGCGCTGTCTTCAGCCTCAGCCCGGCCAGCCGGCCAAGCGCGCGCAGGTTGTCCCCTATGAAATCTTTTCTGTCCAGCAGGTCCAGCGGCGGGTAGCCGGTCAGGGCCAGCTCCGGAAAGACGGCGAGGTCGGCGCCGGCGGCTTCGGCGCGGCGCGCGAAAGCCTCGACCAGGCGGGCATTGCCCGCTATGTCGCCTACCCTGGGGTTTATCTGCGCTATTGCTATTTTCATGGTTCAAAATTTAATTATAGAAAATTACGCGCGCCCTGTCGCGTTGAAACGCTGGCCCCTATATGATATTATAATGGTGTTGGAATCCTGCTCCTTAGAGGGCGGGAAAAGAAACGAACCGCGGAAAAAAACGGAGGATAGCAAAAATGCTGAACGTATCAATGAAAAGCATGCTTGAAGCAGGTGTTCATTTCGGCCACCAGACCTACAGGTGGAATCCCAAGATGGCGCGCTACATATTCGGCGAGCGCAACGGCATACACATCCTGGATCTGCAGAAGACCGTGAAGGAAATAAAAAAAGCCTATACCTACGTGAAGGACTGCGCCAAACAGGGCAAGACTTTCCTTTTTGTCGGAACCAAGAAGCAGGCCAAGGAAATAATCCGCGAGGAGGCGATCCGCGCCGAGGTTTCCTGCATGCACGAGAAATGGCTGGGCGGCACGCTCACCAATTTCGAGACCCTGCGCAAGTCCCTCAAGCGCCTTGAGGAGCTCGAGAAATTCGAGTCGGACGGCCTTTTCAAGGTCATGTCCAAGAAAGAGGTTTCCCGCCTGAGCAAAGAGCAGGCCCGCCTGATAAAGCTGCTCAGCGGTATCCGCAACCTGCGCGCGCTGCCCGACGTTATGTTCATCGTCGACCCCATAAACGAGGCGAACGCCCTCAAGGAAGCCCACAAGCTCAAGATCCCCGTGGTGGCCGTCTGCGACACCAACTGCGACCCGGACCAGCTTGACTGGCCCATCCCCGGCAACGACGACGCCGCCCGCTCGATCAGGCTTTTCTGCGCCACGATGGCCGACGCCGTGATAGACGGCCGCGCGGAAGCCGAGGCCGAGAAGGCCGCAGCCCACCAGCAGTCCCAGGAGGCCGCCGGTCTGGATGCCAGCCAAGAGGCCGCCGCCGAGCAGCAGCCCGGAGAGGCCTATCCCGCGGACCAGCAACCCGCCGAGGAAGCCCCCGCCGCTGAAGAGCCCGTCAGGACCGAAGAGTAATTCGCATTTTGAATTCGGGGGCGCGGGCTGTATACGCCGGCGCCCCCTTTCTTAACCCACCTTAAGGAGAACACCAATTATGGCAGCAATAACCAGCGAACAGGTAATGACGCTCAGGGGCCAGACCGGGGCCGGCATAATGGCCTGCAAAGGCGCCCTCAGCGAGTCCGGCGGCGACCTGGCCAAGGCCGTGGATATACTGCGCAAAAAAGGCCTGGCGGGCCTCGCCAAGCGGGCCGGCCGAGCCATGAAGGAGGGCGTGGTCGTAGCTAAGACCTCCGCCGACGGCAAGACCCTTTCCCTGCTGGAAATGAACTGCGAGACGGACTTCGTAGCCAAGAACCCCGATGTCGCCGGCTTCGCCGCCGCGCTGGCTTCGGAAATGCTTACGGACGCGGACCTGGCCAATCCGGCCGAGAGCGAGAAGGCCAAGGAGCGCCTGCAGGCCCTGGCCATGAAGATGGGCGAGAACATGCAGATACGCCGCGGCGTGGTCTACGCCGCCGCCGCCGCCACCGCCGCCAACTATTACGTGCACAACGACAACCGCAAGGGCGCCATCGTCGAGCTTTCCTTCGACGGCGACATGGCCGCGGCCAAGACCGAGCTTGAAGCCCTCGCCAAGGAACTGGCCATGCAGAGCGTGGCTATGAGCCCCAAGTATCTCCGCCGCGAAGACGTCCCGGCCGACCTTGTGGCGAAGGAGCGCGAGATCTACCGCGCCAAGATGGAAAAGGACGAGGAGACAGCCAAGGCCATAGCGGCCGAGGATGGCAAGCCCTACAAAGGCAAGCCGCCGGAGGGCGTCGCGAAGATGCTGGAAGGCCGCGTCAATAAATTCTTCCAGGAATCCTGCCTGCTCGAACAGGCCTCCATCCGCGATTCCAAACTGAGCGTCAGCCAGGCCGTGAAGAACCTGGGCGCCAAACTGGGCGGCAATGTAGCGGTCACCCGCTTCAACTGTTTCCTGGTAGGAATAGAGTAACAACCGGTCGGGAGCCGGGGGCGGGAGTTTTGACTCCCCCCCCGCTCCGACTCTCGATTCTCGATTCTCGATTCTTGATTCTCGACTGTCCGAAGGAGGTTTTATGTACAAGAGTGTGCTTCTGAAGCTCTCCGGCGAAGCGCTGGGAACCCCCTCCGAAGGCCGTTCGATCAGCCCTTCTTCCCTCACCTACATCGCCAAAGAGATCGCCAAGGGCGGCAGGCGCGGCACGCGCCTGGCCATAGTGATAGGCGGCGGCAATATCTGGCGCGGCGCCCGCGACGGGCACGGCAAGATAGACCGCGTCACGTCGGACAATATGGGCATGCTGGCCACTATAATAAACGCGATGGCCCTGCAGTCCGCGCTTGAGCACGAGGGCATCTCCACCCGCGTGCAGACCTCCATTGAGATCTCCCGCCTGGCCGAGCCCTTCATCCGCCGCCGGGCGCTTCGCCACCTTGAGAAGGGACGCGTGGTTATTTTTGCGGGCGGCACCGGCAATCCGTATTTTACCACCGACACCGCGGCAGCGCTGCGCGCCGCGGAAATAAACGCCGACGTGATCTTCAAAGCCACGCAGGTGGACGGCGTCTACACCGGCGATCCCAAAACGGAGCCCAAGGCGAAGCTTATCAAGGACATCACCTACATGTCCGCCATAAACAAGGGTCTCAAGTTCATGGACGCCAGCGCCCTCACCCTCTGCATGGAGAACCACATCCCCATCCTGGTCTTCAACCTGCATACGCCGGGCAATATCCGCAGGGCCCTGGCCGGTGAGAAGGTCGGCACGCTGATAACCCTGACTGCCCACAGGCAGTTACACGAAGTGCGGCCGAGCCGAAGCTATGCTTCGAGCGCAGGCCGGGGTGTATCCCGGGCGCAGCCCGCCCGAGCTCCGCGAGGGGGCGCGAAAGCGCCAGGATAAAGCAGGAATGACGATGGAAGATAAAATATTGTCGGCGATCCGCAGTCACCAGGCCGCCGCCGCCGCGCTGGCGGCGGATTATTCCGCGCTCAAGGCCATTGCGGAGGCGCTGGCCGGAACCGCGCTCGCCGGGGGCCGGATACTGATCTGCGGAAACGGCGGTTCCGCCGCCGACAGCCAGCACATCGCGGCCGAACTTGTGGGGCGCTTTAAAAAAGAGCGGCGCGCCATAGCCGCCGTGGCCCTCACCACGGATTCCTCCATCCTTACCTGCCTGGGCAACGACTACGGCTTCGACCGGGTGTTCGAGCGGCAGGTAGAGGCGCTGGGCCGCCCCGGAGACCTGCTGCTGGCGATTTCCACCTCCGGCTCCAGCCCCAACGTGCTTAAGGCGGCCGTAAAAGCGAAAGAGACCGGCATGACGGTCGTCGGCTTTTTCGGGAAGAACGGCGGGGCCATCCTGCCTCATTGCGCCCTGGCTTTCCTGGCCCCCGAGACCGACACCCCGCGCGTGCAGGAAATGCATATGCTCGCGGCCCACATAATCTGCGGGCTGGTGGAAGACGCCGTGGCCCAGGACCAGCCCTAGTCTTTTTTTTTAGCCCCACCCATTTCTAATATAATATAATTAATATCAAGACGGGCACCGGATCGCCCGCACAGGAGGGCGTTTTTATGGCGGAATTTTCAATGGAAGATGTCGTCTCGGAAGCCGAGATGGAGATGCTGGACAAGGTGGAAAAATTCAAGCGCGAGCTTATGTCGCTGCGCACCGGCAGGGCCAACCCGCAGCTGCTGGATAATGTCTATGTGGAATATTACGGCGCCAAGGTCCCTCTTAAGCAGGTGGCCGCCGTTTCCATCCCGGAGCCCCGCACCATCGAGGTGCGCCCCTGGGACGCCGGAGCGGTGGACGCCGTCGAGGAAGCTCTCCGGAAGATGGACTTCGGCTCCTCCCCGTCGCGCAACGGCGGCGTGATACGCATAAACCTCCCCCCCATGACCGAGGACCAGCGCAAGAAGATGGTGAAAGTGGTGCACAGCATGGGCGAGGACTCCCGCGTGCAGATGCGCAACGCCCGCCGGGACGCGCTGGAAAAAGTCAAGAAAGCGCAGAAGGCGGGAGCGGTTTCCGAGGACGACGTGACGCGCAACGAGGAGGCGGTCCAGAAGCTGACCGACACCTACGTTAAAAGCGTCGAGGCGATAGTCGCCGCAAAGGAAAAAGAGCTCCTTACCGTTTAACAGGCGCGGAGGAATAGCTCCGCTGCCCCGCGCCCGCACTTTCAAATGGCCGCTGTGAAAAATACCGATACCCTGGATCCCGCCCACCTGCCCGCCCATGTCGCCATAATCATGGACGGCAACCGCCGCTGGGCTAAAAAGCGCGGCCTGCCCTCCGTGGCGGGCCACAAGGGCGGGGTCGACTCCGTGCATGCCGTGGTGCGCTTCGCCAGCCGGGCCGGGATAAAAGCGCTCACCATCTACGCCTTCTCCACCGAAAACTGGCGCCGCTCGAAGCTGGAGGTCAGCGCGCTGATGTTCCTGCTCAAGAGAACTATAATCTCCTACGCAGACGAGCTGGACAAGGAGGGCATCAGGCTTATGCTGAGCGGCCGCATAGAAGAGCTCCCCAGGCCCGCGCGCGAAGCCCTGCGGGCCGCGGAAGAGCGCCTTAAGCACAACACCGGGATGGTCCTGAACATAGCCCTTAACTACGGCGGGCGGCAGGAAATACTGGACGCCGTCAACAGCGCGCTGGTTTCCGGCGTGAAAAGCGTCGACGAGGACGCTTTTTCAAAACTGCTTTATTCCTCCCCGCTGCCCGACCCAGACCTGCTGATACGCACCTCGGGGGAAATGCGCATCTCCAATTTCCTGCTCTGGCAGACGGCCTACAGCGAGTTCTACGTGACCGACACGCTCTGGCCGGATTTCCGCGAAGAAGAATTCACGAAAGCCCTGCTGGAATACCAGGAGCGCGAAAGAAGGAGAGGGAAATAATGCTTTTACCCAGAGTCCTGACCGCGCTGTTCGGCATCCCGGTGGTGCTGCTGCTGATACGCGCCGGCGGCCCCGCCTACGCCGTTTTCATCTTCACTATAATCACGCTTTCGCTTTACGAATACTCCACCCTTATGAAGCTGGGGGCGAAGCCGGTGCAGTCCCCCACGCTGTACTTTTTCGGCCTGCTGATACCTGCGGCCCTCTACTTCGACCGCTACAGCGCCGCGCAGGCCGGCGGCAACAATTTCACCGGCCTGGTGCTGGCGCTCACGGTGATAGGCGTGATGAGCTACGAGCTTTTTTCGCCCAAGAAGTACCTGGAGCGCATAGCTTTCACCCTGCTGGGTATTTTCATGATCTCCTGGTGCCTTTCCCACCTGGTGGCCATACGCGATATCAGGCCCGACGGCCTCAGCCTGACGCTGATGCTGATAGTCGCCGTCTGGGTAATGGACACGGCCGCCTATTTCCTGGGCAAGTCCTTCGGCCGCCGCCAGCTCTCCACTATCAGCCCCAAGAAAACCTGGGAGGGCGCGGCCGCCGGCTTTATAGCGGCCATACTGACGGCCTGGGGCATGAGCAGGCTGACGGGCGGTTCCGTTTCCCCCGCTTTCGCGGCCGGGGCCGGCGTGCTGATCGGGGTCTTCGGGCAGGTTTCCGATATCGCGGAGTCCATGCTTAAGCGCGCCGTGGGCGCCAAAGACTCTTCCAGCCTGCTGCCGGGCCATGGCGGCATACTTGACCGCTTTGACTCCTATATCTTCCTGGCTCCCGTTATCTACTACTACGCGGTGCTCGCGCGCTGATCATAAAACAAGTGATGAAAAACGTCGTAATACTCGGCTCAACCGGCTCCATAGGCGTCAACGCCCTGAGGTCCGTTAAAAACCTGGGCGCGGACTGGCGGGCGCTGGGCCTTACCGCGAACTCCAACCTCAAGCTGCTCGCCGCCCAGATAAAAGCCGTAAAGCCCGCCTATGCCGCCGTCTTCGATTACGCCGCCTGGAAGGAGTTCCGGGCCCGCGTCCCGCGCGGGGTGAAGCTGCTGTCCCCCGGCGTGGAGGGCCTGGTGGAAATGGCCTCCCTGAAAGAGGCGGACATCGTGCTCAGCGCCGTTACCGGGGCCGTCGGGTTCTCCCCGCTGCTGGCCGCCATACGCGCCTCAAAGCATATCGCGCTGGCCAACAAGGAGCCGATGGTGATGGCCGGCGACCTGCTGATGAAAGAGGCGGAGCGCTGGCAGGCGAGGATCATCCCCGTGGATTCCGAGCCTTCCGCTATTTTCCAGTGCCTGGCCGGCGTAAAGCCCGGGCATTACGACGCGGCGGTCTCGCGCGTCTTCCTGACGGCCTCCGGCGGGCCCTTCTGCGCGGTCAAAGGCTCGCTGGCCGGAGTCACGCCGGCGCAGGCCCTCAGGCACCCGCGCTGGAGGATGGGCCCCAAGATCACCGTGGACTCCTCGACGCTGATGAACAAGGGCCTTGAGGCTATAGAGATAAAAAATCTTTTTTCGCTGCCGGTCTCTAAAATTGAAGTGCTGATACACCCGCAGTCGGTGGTCCATTCGGGCGTGGAATTCAAGGACGGGTCGGTGCTGGCCCAGCTGTCGTCCCCCGACATGAAGCTGCCCATACAGTACGCGCTCACCTGGCCGGACCGCGCCCCCTCCCTGGCCGAGCCGCTGGATTTCCTGAAGCTCTCCCGGCTGGACTTCGCGCGGCCCGATTTCCGCCGCTTCCCCTGCCTTGAGCTGGCTTTCGAAGCCGCCCGCAAAGGCGGAGTTTACCCGGCGGCACTGAACGCCGCCAACGAGATCGCGGTGGAGCGTTTTATAGCCGGCAGGCTCCGCTTTACGGATATCCCCGCCGTGGTTGAAAAAGTCCTGGCGGCCTGCCGCGGGGATTCCCGCGAGCGCCTTACCCTGGCCGGGGTGGTTGAGGCGGACAGCTGGGCAAGGCAGAAAGCCGCCGATGCGGCGGACACGATAAAGAAGAGGTTAAAATGATCATATCAACGATAGCTGTGCTGTTCACTTTCGGCCTGGTGATCTTCCTTCATGAGTTCGGGCATTTCATCGTCTGCAAGCTCTCCGGCATAAGGGTGGAGGCTTTCTCCTTCGGCTTCGGCCCCGAGCTCTACGGCCGCACCGACAAGGGTACCCGCTACTCCGTCAGGGCTATCCCCCTGGGCGGCTATGTGAAGCCGGCCGGCGAGAGCCTCGACGAGGCTTCCGGCGCCCCCGACGAATATTTCTCAAAGCCCTGGTACACCAGGCTGGGCGTGGTCGCGGCCGGGCCTTTCATGAATTACCTGCTGGCCTTCGTCCTTTTCTCCGGCGTAATACTCTTTGTGGGCGAGCCGGTGCTCTCCGACCTGCCGGTATTAGGCGAGATCTCGCAGGGCTTTCCCGCCGAGAAGGCCGGGCTTAAGAAAGGGGACAGGGTGCTTAAGCTCGACGGCGTGGCCGTGGGCACCTGGTCCGGCGTGGCCGAAAAGATCTACGGCAAGGTCGAAAAGGAGATCTCCATAACTTACAGCCGCGGCGGGGCCGAGGCCACGGTGAAGGTCAAGACCCGCAAGGCCCCCGACGGCTCGGGGCGCGGCGTTATAGGCATAACTCATTCGATGGATTTCGGCTATAAAAAGGTGCCGTTCCTTAAAGGCATAGGCATGGGCGCCCACCAGTGCTGGTACTGGACCGCCTTCACGGTAAAGACGCTGAAGTCCAATTTCGACAAGCGCGAGAAGCCGGACCTTGCCGGGCCGATAGGCATAGTGAACATCGTCAGCAAGGCCGCGCACACGGGCCTTACCGACCTGTTTTTCCTGATAGGGCTTATCTCCGTGGCGGTGGGCTTCTTCAACCTGCTGCCCATCCCGCTGCTGGACGGCGGCTGGGCCGTGCTCTACATCTTCGAGGGCATTTCGCGGCGCAAGCTTACCGGCGGGATCATGAAGTACGTGAACGGCGCGGGCATAGCGCTGCTGCTCTCCATCCTGCTTTTCGCCACCTACAGCGACATCATGCGCCTGGTTTCCTCCCACGCCGCCAAAAAAGAGGCCGCCGCCACGCAGGAAGGCGTGGATAAGACCGCTAAGCAATTCGGCATCGCCTTGCCGGTCAAGGACAAGTAATATGGGCTGCGCCTGCCGCGATAAACTGTGCAAGACCCGCAAGGTGAAAGTGGGCCGCTTCAGCATAGGCGGCTCAAGCCCCGTGTCGGTGCAGTCGATGTGCAACACCGACACCCGCGACCTTAAAGCCACCGTAGACCAGATACGCCGCCTTGAAGAGGCCGGCTGCGAGATCATACGCGTGGCCGTGCCCGACATGGAGGCCGCCCTCAACCTCGGCCGCATTAAGCGCGCCATCTCCATCCCGCTGGTCGCGGACATACATTTTGACTGGCGGCTGGCCGTCGAGGCCGTGCGCCAGGGCGCGGACAAGGTGCGCATAAACCCCGGAAATATCGGCGAAAAAGACAAGGTCAGGGAAGTCGTGGGCGCCTGCAAAGCCGCCGGGATACCGATCAGGATCGGCGTCAACGCGGGCTCCCTTAAAGCGCTGAAGGACAAGCCCCGCACTTTGGCCGCTTCTACGGAAAAAGTGCGGGGCAAGCCCCGCCCCGCCTGGAAGCCTTACGACTGGGCGAAACAGATGGTCAAGGAGGCCCTGGACGAGGTGCGGACGCTTGAGAGCCTGAATTTCCGCGACATAGTGGTCTCGCTCAAGGCCGACGATATAGAGCGCACCGTGATGGCCAACACGCTGTTCTCCTCCAAGTCCGATATACCGCTGCACCTCGGCGTTACGGAGGCCGGCAGCTTCCTGGCGGGCACGGTTAAATCCTCGCTGGGCATAGGGCTGCTGCTGGCGCAGGGCATAGGCGACACCATAAGGGTATCGCTGACCGAAGACCCGGCCATGCAGGTGCGCGCCGCCTACGAGATACTGAAAAGCCTTGGCCTGCGCCAGTACGGGCCCGACCTGGTCTCCTGCCCCACCTGCGGCCGCTGCCAGGTGAACGTGGGTAAGGTGATACACGAGCTGGAAGACAGGATCTATTCTGACCGCAACCTGCTGAAGAAAGCCGAGGGCCTGAAGATAGCCGTGATGGGTTGCGTCGTGAACGGACCCGGCGAGGCGCGCTCGGCCGACTTCGGCATAGCCGGCGGCAAGGGCCGCGGCATCTGGATAGAGAAAGGCAAGCAGATGAAAGTGATAAAAGAATCCGAATGGGTGAACGAAGTGATCAGAAAAATCCGGTCTACCAAGTAGGAGTTCACCGCGGAGTCACAGAGGTCGCAGAGTAGAAGATGAACATGTTTGCCGCATGATAAGGTTGAACATGGATAAACAGGATAGGCAGGATTTTATTGCCCCTTTACTATCCTGTCCATCCTGTTCATCCATGTGAATCTCTAATGAAGAGTCTGCCTGAAGGGCGTTAATTTAAGGATATTAATTATGAAACTTTCCAAATATTTTCTCCCCACGCTGCGCGAGGCGCCGCAGGATGCCGACAACGTATCGGTAAAGCTGATGTTCCGCGCCGGCATGATACGCAAGCTCGCCAGCGGCATCTACGAGTGGCTGCCCATCGGCCTGCGCGTGCTCAGAAAGATAGAGAATATCGTGCGCGAGGAGCTCAACCGGGTGAACGGCCAGGAAGTCTGGCTGCCGGTCATACAGCCCAAGGAACTCTGGATGGAAACCGGCCGCTGGCAGGTTTACGGCAAAGAGCTGCTGCGCATCACTGACCGCAAGGATTCCGAGTTCTGCTTCGCCCCCACGGCAGAGGAGGTCATAACCAATATGGTGCGGCGGGACGTCAGCTCCTACCGGCAGCTGCCCATGCTGCTTTACCAGTTCGGCACCAAGTTCCGCGACGAGATCCGCCCCCGCTTCGGCGTGATGCGCTCCAGGGAGTTCCTGATGAAGGACGCCTATTCCTTCCACGCCTCCGACGAGGACGCGCAGAAATGGTACGGCCTCCTGTACGGCGCCTACGAGAAGATCTTCACCCGCTGCGGCCTGAGCTATAAGCCGGTGGAAGCCGATAGCGGCCCTATAGGCGGCGACCAGTCGCACGAATTCATGGTGATCGCCGACACCGGCGAGGCCGAGATAGCCCTCTGCGAATGCGGCTACGCCGCCAACACCGAGAAGGCCGAAGTTTCCGAAGCTCCCGCCCGCCAGTCTGATCCTTCCAAGCTGAACCCGGTGAAAGACGTCCCCACCCCCGGCCTCTACACCGTGGCGGACGTGGCGAAGTTCCTGAAGATGAACCCGAAGCAGTTCATAAAGACGCTCTTCTTCCTGGCCGACGGCGAGCCCGTCATGGCGCTGGTGCGCGGCGACCATGAGCTCAATGAAAACAAGCTGCGCCGTTTCCTCGGCGTCACGGAGCTGGAGAAAGCCCCCCAGCACATTTACGAGGCCATAGCGGGCTGCCCCGCCGGTTTTGCCGGCCCGGTCGGCATAAAGGAAAGGTATGTCGCGGGCAGGGACACCCGGCCCCTTAAGACCCTGGTGGCCGACTTCGCGCTTAAAAATGTCTTTAACGGCGTCTCCGGCGCGAACAAGAACGACACCCACGCGACCGGCATCAACCTGGGCCGCGACTACTCGCCGGACTCTTTCGCCGACATCCATGTGGCCGCTCCCGGCGACCTCTGCCCCAAGTGCAAAAAGCCGCTGGGCTTCAAGCGGGGAATTGAGGTCGGCCAGACCTTCAAGCTCGGCACCAAGTATTCCAAGTCGCTGAAATGCAATTTCGTCGACGAGCATCAGAAGGAAGTGCCCATGGTCATGGGCTGCTACGGCATAGGCGTCACCCGCACCGTGGCCGCCGCCATAGAGCAGGGCCACGACGACTGGGGCATAATCTGGCCCCCCGCCATCGCCCCTTTCGAATTCTCTCTGATCAGCATAGAGAGCGAGGATAAGGCCGTGGCCGACGCCTCCGCCTCCGTCTACGAAGCTATAAAGGCGGAAGGGCTGGAGGCCCTCTGGGACGACCGCGACGAGCGCCCCGGCGTTAAGTTCAAGGACGCGGACCTGACAGGCCTGCCCTGGCGCATAGTGGTCAGCACTAAGACGCTGATGGACGGGGAATGCGAATTCAAGCGCCGCGCCTCAAAGGACGCCGCGCGCTGGAAGCTGGCCGATGTACCCGCGAAGCTCAAAGAACTGAAGGCGGAAATTAAGTAGAATTTTATCTGGAGATACGGAGGAAAACAATGAAACCCGATGACTTTATGAAATTCATGGAAAAGGCCAAAATGTACGACCTTACCCAGCCGCTGAGCATCCACACCCCCCCCTGGCCCAGCTATATGCCCCTGCAGCTCCAGTATTTCAAGCGCATAGCCGGCGCGCACATGGGCCAGGGCGCCAACGGGCAGATAATGACCACCTCCAACCACGTGGGCACGCACATGGACGGCGAGATTCATTTTTACAGCGCCGGCCGCACCATTGGCGAGGTCCCGATGAAGGAATGGGTAGGCAACGCGGTCGTCGTGGATATTTCCAGGGACGTGGGCGACTACGACCTTTATGAGCCGGAACTGCTGATGAAGCGCGCCGACATCCGCAAGGGCGACATACTTATCATCAATACCGGCTATCACAAATACGCCTGGTATGAAAAGAACGTCTGCGACGAGGTGCGCTACTTCTGCAAGCATCCCGGCCCGGGGCCGCGCTTCCATAAGTGGGCGCTGGATATGAAATTCAAATGGATAGGCGTGGACTGCGGCTCGGCCGACCATCCCATGAACACCATAATCCGCAACTGGCACCCGAAGCTCTTTATCGAAGCCGAGAACAAGCTGATCAAGAACTACGGTAAGAAATGGGACGAGCTGTTCCCCCAGGATATTTACTACCAGGTCATGCACCTTAAGCTGTTCCCCAAGCGCCTGGTGCACGCCGAGAACATCGGCGGCGAAATAGACAAGCTTTCCAATAAGCGCTGCTGGCTCGGCTTCTTCCCGCTGAAAGGAATAGAGCTTGAGTCCGCCATGGGTCGAGTGGTGGCCTGGACAGCGTAAAGCAATCGGAAATCGAAGGTCGAGAATCGAAAATCCCGGAAGGGAACTCCAGATCCTCGATTTTCGATTTACGATTTTCGATTGGTTTTGGAGGATATATGCCGATTACTACAGAATTCGAGTACGTTAAGCCCAAGGACATGGACGAAGCCCTCCATGTCTTTTCGCTTTACAGGGAAAAAGCCAGGGCGCTGGCCGGCGGCACCGACCTTATAGTGCACCTGAAAGAAAACCTGGCCCGCCCCGAAGTGGTGGTCGATATCAAGGCCCTGGACGAGCTGGCCGTCTTCGAGATGATGGGCGGCACGCTGCGCATAGGCGCGCTGGTGACCTTCTCGGACCTGCTCGATTCCCCGGTTATAAAGAGCAAGTTCCCGCTGCTCTGGGAGGCCTCGCTTACCGTAGCCTCCGTGGGCGTAAGGAACCGGGCCACATTAGCCGGCAATATCTGCTCCGCCGTGCCGTCGGCGGACTCCGCCCCCGTCCTCGCGGTTTACGAAGCCGAGGTCCTGACCCGCAGCCTGAAGGGCGGGCGCCGCATCCCTGTTTCCGAGTGGTTCACCGGCCCCAAGAAAACGGCCCTGCTGCCGGAAGAAATAGTCACGGCCATTGAAATGAAGCTGCCTGTAAAAAGGCATGCCGGCTGCTACATGAAGCTCTCACGCTACGAGGGCGAGGACCTGGCCCAGGGCGGCATAGCCGTCCTGGCCTTCTCCGACAACACCTACCGCCTGGCTGTCTGCGCGCTGGGCCCTAAACCCGCCCGCTGCCCGAAGACCGAGGCCGTGCTTAACGGCAGCAAGCTCGGAGAGAAGCTGCTTTTCAAAGCTAAAGAGACCATACTGCAGGAAGTTTCCCCCATCAGCGATATACGCTCTACCAAAGAGTACCGGCTGCATATGACGCAGATAATGCTGGGACGCGCGCTTGAAATGGCCGTGGCCCGGCTGTTCGGAAAAGGCCCTAAATACGGGACCGGAAACATTTGCTGAGGAGCTTTTAAAATGAAACCACATAATATTCAGTTCAGCCTTAATGGTGAAAAAGTGGCGCTCAGCGTAGAGCCCAGCGACGTGCTGCTGGACGTGTTGCGCGGGAAGCTCGGCATCAAAAGTCCCAAAGTGGGCTGCGACCGCGGCGACTGCGGCACCTGCACGGTGCTGATGAACGGTAAGACCATCCGCTCCTGCCTGGCGCTGGCCGTGGAGGCCGACGGGACCGACATCGTTACTTTGGAAGGCGCTAACAGTCGTAAGTGTACGCAGAAACTGCAAAAAAAATTCCATGAGAAGAACGCCTTCCAGTGCGGCTTCTGCGCGCCCGGTGTGATACTGTCCGCCACCGAGCTTCTTGAGAAAAACCCCAAGCCGACCACGCACGACATAAAAGAAGCCATAGCCGGCAACCTCTGCCGCTGCACCGGCTACGAGCCTATAGTAGAGGCCATAGAAGAAGCGGCGAAGGGTAAATTTTAAACGTATGACCCAATCGGAAATGAAGCAATTGGAAATGCTGCGGGCAAAGACCCCCGAGCAGCGCTTTACCATGATGGCGGACCTGATCGGCGCGCAGTTTGACGCAATGAAATCCGGAATAAAGTTCCAGAACCCCGGTATAACCAAGAAAGAAATGGAAAGACTATTTAAAGTGCGGATGATTCGTTTATATCAATCTGGCAACGATTGGCACGGTAAAAAATGAAAAAGATGTCAGACACTTTTTCAGGCCCAGTCGAAAGGCGGCATATATGACAGCACAGGAAATAAAACAATACGCGGCGAGCGTGATTCGCGCTGAACTGGTTGCCAGTGGTATTGAAGCCCGGAAAATAATACTTTTTGGCAGCCAAGCTTCCGGCACGGCCGGTAAAGATAGCGACTGGGATTTTCTTGTTTGCGTGCCGGAAGAACTACCTTTCTCCAAAAGGGCAAAAATAGCCACCCGGATACAACGCAAACTGGCTGTCAGCCATATCCCCGCGGACCTGATAATAAAATCCGAGGCCAGCGTCGACCGGGAGCGCAACAATGTAGGCGTAATAACCCATTACGCGCTTAAAAACGGGATACAATTATGACAAATGACGTTGTTAAACTTTGGCTGATGAAAGCGGGTAATGATTTAAAAACCGGCAAGGATGAGATTGCTACCCCCGAGCCGACTACCGACACAATCTGCTTCCATATGCAGCAATGCGTGGAGAAATGCCTGAAGGCTTTTTTGATCCATAAAGGTAAAGAAATCTCCCGGACGCATAATCTCTCCATCCTTCTTCAGGAATGTCTTGAACTGGATGCAGAGTTTGAGACACTGAAGGCCGACAATGTTGATGAACTGACGGCGTATGCTGTTGACGCCCGCTATCCCGGAGATTTTTATATGCCGACGCTGGACGAGGCTCAAGTCGCCATAAAGATGGCTGAAAAGGTCCAGGCTTTTGTGGCCGCAAAGATAAAATGAATAAGCTTGAATTACGCCAGCTCTTGGAAGAAGGCGAGGGCTATAAAATAGAGTTCAAAGAAGCCCTGTCCAACCTGGACAAGGAACTGGTGGCCTTTAACAATAAACGGTCGGTAGAAAGTACTACCCCTAAAACTACCCTCAAAACTACCCCCAAAACCGAGGGAGCTATTTTGGCGCTGCTTACCGCAGATCCGCGCCTGAGAAAGGCGGATCTGGCAAGAGAGTTAAGCCTTACCTTTACCGGGATAAAATACAGTATCATGAAACTGACAAAAAGCGGCGTTCTCCGTTGGACCAGCTCAAGTAAAAGCGGTCATTGGAAAGTAAATAAAAAGTAAGAAAGTCAGCAGCGTCCCCTGATGTTGTCCCTGAACGTAAGAAAGCTGAGAATATTGAAGGCGGTATGCCGGGCTACCTTGCACCATCTAAGAATTAGCTAGCGCTCTATTTAAGAACTAAAGCCCAAAGGTTTAACTTTCAGGTCTGCTGACGTAAGATTGCAGTGTACAATATGGAGAGGTAAATATGGACCTTCAGAAACTTATTGCTAAAACTAAGAAGGGCGTTAAATCAGGGAAGGTCGCAGAAAAGCTGGAAGTTATCGGCAAGTCCGTTCCGCGCATTGACGGCTGGGAAAAGATAAAAGGCGCCGCCAAGTATACGGATGACCTTGAGTTCGGCCCGGGACTGCTCTACGCGGCGCTGGTGGAAAGCCCTTTCGCGCACGCCAGGATAAAGTCCATCGATATCTCGAAGGCGGAGAAGCTGCACGGTGTGGTAAAAGTGGTCACGGGCCGCAACTTCACGCAGAAGTTCGGGCTGTACATGAACGACCGCTATGTTTTCGCCACCGACACCGTGCGCTTCGTCGGCGAGCAGGTGGCGGCCGTGGTGGCCACCGACGCCAAGATAGCCCTGCGCGGCGCCGGGCTGGTGAACGTGGAATATGAAGAGCTGCCGGCGGTGCTGGACGCCGTGAAGGCGCTGGAGAAGGATTCCCCGCTGGTCCACCCCGACCTGAAGAGCTACACGCACGTCCCCTGGTTCTTTCCCAGGCCGGGTACCAACATAGCCCACTGGCGCAAGATCCGCAAGGGCGACCTGGCCAAGGGCTTCAAGGAAGCGGACCTCGTAATGGAGGATACCTACACCGTGCCGCGCTATGCGCATTGCGCCATAGAGCCGCATTCGGCCATAGGTCTTTACGACGCCTCCGGCCGCTTGACGATGTGGACCTCGTCGCAGTCCCCCTTCACGCAGCGGCACGTGTTCGCGGAAACCCTTAAGTCTTCCGGCCTGAGCCATAAGGATGTCCGCGTGATCAGCACCTACATCGGCGGCGGCTTCGGCGGCAAGGCCGGCGTCACGATGGAGATCATCGCCGCCGCGCTGGCCATCGCCGTGCCCGGCCGGCCTGTCAAACTGCTCTGGAGCCGCGCGCAGGAGTTCTACAACACTTACCAGCGCCTGGGGTGCACCGCTAAAATAAAAATGGGCGTATCTAAGGCCGGCAAGATCACCGCGCTGGACTTCAAGCTGCACTGGGACTCGGGCGCTTACGTGGAATACGGCGCCAACGTGGTCAACGCGGCCGGCCTGTCGGCCAGCGGCCCGTACAAGGTGGACAACCTGAGCATCGACTCGATGTGCACCTATACCAACCTGCCGCCCTGCGGCGCCTACCGCGGTTTCGGCTATTCCGAATTTCTTTTCGGCCTGGAGTCACATATCACCCGCATGGCGCGCGAGCTGGGGATAGACCCCGTTGAGTTCCGCATGAAGAACGCCATCAAAGAGGGCGACACCCTGCCCTACGGCGCGCATATGAACCCTACCGGCATCACGGAGGCCATCGAGCGCGTCCGGAAGGAGATCCGCTGGGGCGTGAAGGAAAAGTCCAGGGACCCGAAGAAGGCCATCGGCAAGGCCCAGGTCTGTTTCTGGAAATCCCCCGCTATGCCGCCTAACGCCAGCTCCAGCGCCTTCCTTAAGTTCAACGAGGACGGCAGCATCAATATCCTGGTCTCAGGCATGGAGATAGGCCAGGGCCTGCTGACGGTGATGGCGCAGATAGCTTCGGAAGTCCTGAGCGTCCCGGTCAGCAAGATCCGCGTGGAAACCCCCGACACCGACCGCAACCCGTACGAGTGGCAGACCGTCGGTTCCCACGTGACCTGGGGCTGCGGCAACGCGGTGAAGCGCGCCGCGCTCGAAGCGCGCGAGCGCATGCTGGACCTTGTCCAGCGCGTGCACTGCCTTGATAAGAACACGCTGTACCTTGAGGACCAGCATGTGAAGTGCCGCACCAAGCCGGACTTCGCGCTGCGTTTCAGCGACTTCGTTATCAACGGCATCCAGGCCGACGACCACACCTTCAAGGGCGGGCCGATCATGGGCTCGGGCGTGTTCATGCCTGAATTCGCCTCCGCCATCAGCGACCCCGAAACCGGCCAGGGCGGCCATCCCAACGTGCACTACACCACGGGTTCGGCCGGGATCATACTGGAAGTGGACCGCGAGACCGGCAAGATGAAGATCAAGAAGGTCGCGCTGGCCGTGGACTGCGGCAAGGCCATCAACCCGGACCTTGTAAGGGGCCAGATCGTGGGCGGCCTGCTGCAGGGCTTCGCCACCGTGCTTTACGAGGATATGCGCTATAACGAGAAGGGCAAGCTGCTGAACCCGAACTTCTCCGACTATAAGATCCCCACCGTGATGGACATGCCGGACCAGGTGGTGCCGATCATCATCGAGGTGGCCCAGCCGGACGGGCCGTTCGGCGCCCGCGGCGTGGGCGAGCATACCATGATCCCCTGCGCGCCGCTGATCGCCAACGCGGTGGAAGACGCGCTGGGCGTGCGCATCAAGTCCATGCCGGTCACCAAGGAGAAGGTGGCCCTGGCGCTTAAGGCCATGAAGAAGTGACTTTAACAAGGAGCAACTTATG
>JAUSCK010000261.1 GCA_030651035.1 Elusimicrobiota bacterium | reverse complement strand
AGCCTGAGCGGTGAGCGCGGCCACGGTGTGGCCGATAGCGCGCCCGCCGGGCCCATACCCTCGCCGCCCCGACTCAGCATCCTGCGGTCTTTAGTTTTCAGTGACTTAAGCGACAACAAAGGAGCCCCCCAATGTACGACGAAATACGCAGGAACGACCCCCAGCTTTACAAAGCCATTCACGGCGAAGTGCTGCGCCAGCAGAACAACCTGGAGCTCATCGCCTCCGAGAACTACACCTCCAAAGCCGTCCTCGAAGCCCTCGGCTCCGTCCTCACCAACAAGTACGCCGAAGGCTACCCCGGCAAGCGCTACTACGGCGGCTGCGAACACGTGGACATAGCCGAAAAACTCGCCATCGACCGCGCCAAAAAACTCTTCGGCGCCGACCACGCCAACGTGCAGCCCCATTCCGGCACCCAGGCCAACATAGCCGCCTACCTCTCCCTCATCAACCCCGGCGACAAAGTAATGGGCCTAAACCTCTCCCACGGCGGCCACCTCAGCCACGGCCACCCGCTTAACTTCTCCGGCAAGTATTTCAAGATAATCACGATGAACGTGAACAAGGAAACCGAACTCCTTGACTATGAGGAAATGGAAAAACTCATAGAGAAGGAGCGCCCCAAGCTGATCATGGCCGGCGCCTCCAATTACTCCCGCAAGTGGGACTGGGCCCGCATCAAGCGCGCCGCCGACGCCTGGAAATGCTTCCTTGTCACCGATGTCGCCCATTACGCCGGGCTCATAGCCGCGGGCATCTACCCGTCGCCGGTGGAATACGCCGATATCGTCACCACCACCACCCACAAGACCCTGCGCGGCCCGCGCGGCGGCCTGATACTCTGCAAAGCCCCGTACGCCAGGACCGTGGACCGCACCAACTTCCCCGGCAACCA
The DNA here is from genome assembly GCA_030651035.1 of Elusimicrobiota bacterium. Classification (GTDB taxonomy): domain Bacteria; phylum Elusimicrobiota; class Elusimicrobia; order Elusimicrobiales; family UBA9959; genus UBA9959. The sequence goes on along the minus strand of JAUSCK010000261.1, from coordinate 48,084 downwards.
GGGCGGGCCGCTGATGCACGCCATCGCCGCCAAGGCGGTCTGCTTCAGAGAGGCGCTGTCGCCCTCGTTCAAGGAATACCAGAAACAGGTGCTGAAGAACGCCCGGAAGCTGGCCCGCGAGATGCAGACCCGCGGCTACCGCATAGTCTCCGGCGGCACCGACTGCCACCTGATGAGCCTGGACCTGCGCGCCAAGAACGTGACCGGCAAGGACGCCGAGATCGCCCTGGACAAGGCCGGGATAACGGTGAACAAGAACACCATCCCCTTCGACCCCCAGTCGCCCATGGTCACCAGCGGCATCCGCATAGGCACGCCAGCCATCACCACCCGCGGCATGAAAGACCGGGACATGGCGGCCATCGCCACCTTCATGGACGAAGCCATCGCACATAAAGCCGACGATAAGGCGCTCAAGGGCATAGCGGAAAAGGTAAAGGCCCTTTGTTCAAAGTTCCCGATGTACCCCGGCTTCGAGAGCTGACCGGCAAAAAAGAGCGCGCGATGGGAAACCGGGTTTTCAACCTTAAACCGCAGATGACGACCCTCCGCGCCAGGAGCGCGCTGCCTGCCCGGCTGCTGCTGACCGCCTTTTATACGGCTGTCATACTGGCGGCCGGGCTCTACGGCGTCCGGCATTGGCCCGCCGCCCCCCACGAGATAACACAAACCGAACCGCAGCCGGAGGAGCCGGCTGCCCTGCCCGAGCCGGAGCATGCCGCTTTTTACCCCCGGGCGGCCGCGCCGGGCGCCGCGTCAGGCTCCGTGGCCATGGTAAAAGCGGGGAAAGCCCCGGCTGAAGAGCCGCCTGAAAGCTACCGCCCCGCCGCCCGCGCGGCTGCCGGCAAACCGCGCCTCAGGCCGGCTACCTTCGGCAGTTCCGGCGGCAATTTCGCAACCCAGCCCCGTGAAACCACAGCCCCGGTCTACGCGCCGCCGGCTGCCCGCGCCAGAGTTTCAGAGAGAGAAATACTTCTCAAACCGTCCGACTTCACAAAAAAGATCAAAGTGAAGGGCGCCAGGCCCGTATCCGCGGCGGGGGCGAAGCGCTACTCGGGGATGGACAAGGAATCCGAAATGCTGCGCGCGCGGCGGCTCGCTGAAATCGCGGCCGCCAAAGCCGCCGAAGAACTCCTGCTCAGGGAAAAGCTCAAATTGGTCGGCCTTATAACGTTCGTGGTCTTGGCGATATCGCTTTTAGGTTCGCGGGTAATACGCGCCCTGCACCTCCTGGACAACCCTGAAGGTCCTCATTGGACGCTGAAATAGACACTTAAACAGGAAGGCCCGGCCGGATCTCCCGGGCAGCCGGCAGAGATTTTTCCCAAAAAACGGCATGTTTTGTGTGTTACAATGAGTTTTATTATTATAAAATAGTTAATAGTGGAAATTGACGGCTTTTGGCCGGTCAGGCAAAGAAAAGTTTTTCATACACTTAAGGAGTTTTCGGAATGGTTAACAAAACTCTCGCGGAAATAGGCGTGATAGGCGGCACCGGCCTCTACGCCATGAAAGAGCTCAAGATAATCAAAGAACTCAAGATAAAAACCCCTTTCGGCAGCCCCTCGGACAACCTGATACTAGGCACCCTTTCCGGCATAAAAGTTGTATTCCTCCCCCGCCACGGCCGCAAGCACGCCATACTGCCCGGCGAGATCAACCAGCGCGCCAATATGTGGGCGCTCAAGTCCATAGGCGTAAAGACCATAATCTCCGCCAGCGCCGTGGGCTCCCTCAGACAGGAACTCGCACCCACTCATTTCGTGTTCCCGGACCAGTTCGTGGACCAGACCAAGGGCCGCCCCTCCACCTTCTTCGGCGAAGGGATAGTGGGCCACGTGCCCTTGGCCGAACCGTTCTGCATGGGCATCTCCGACATGATGTATAAAGAAGCCAAAAAGCTCGGGATAACCTGCCACAAGGGCGGAACCTACTGCTGCATGGAAGGCCCCGCCTTCTCCACCAAGGCCGAGTCTAATTTCCACCGCAAGATGGGCTATTCCATTATTGGAATGACTATGGCCACCGAGGCGAAGCTCGCCCGCGAGGCCGGCTTCCACTACGCCCCCGTTTCCCTGGTCACCGACTATGACTGCTGGAAGGAAGGCGAAGAGGTTGACCAGCACAAAGTTTCGGAAACCCTTCACGCCAACGTGGAGAACATCCGCCGCCTGCTGGTGAAGATCCTCCCGCTGGTGGCCAAAGCCGGCTGCAGGAACGACTGCCCCTCTTTCATAAAGAGCTCCCTGCTGACCCGCAAGGAAAATTTCCCGGCCAGGACTTACGCGAAGCTTAAGCTGATACTGGAGGGATAAAATGGCAAAAAAACCCGTCAGGAAGAGAGCGGCAGGGGGCAGCGGCAGGTCGGATATGCGCAAAAAGCTGATGGAAGCCGCCAAGACCGCCCAGAAGAAAGCATACTGCCCCTACTCGCGCTACCCCGTCGGGGCGGCGGTGCTCACCGATTCGGGCCGGATATACACGGGCTGCAACGTGGAGAACGCCTCTTTCGGGCTGGCCATCTGTGCCGAGCGCGTGGCCATTTTCAAGGCCGTCAGCCACGGCGATAAGAGGATAAAGGCCCTCTGCGTGGCGGCGAAATCGGCCAAGCCCTGCGGGGCCTGCCGGCAGGTGATAATAGAATTCGCGCACAAGGACGCCGAGATGATCTATCTCGACTGGCAGCCGCTGGAAAAGAAGGAAAAGATCACCATCACCACGGCAGGCAAGCTGCTGCCGCACGCATTCGACCCCTCGGAAGCCGGGCTTTAAAATTTACGGAGGTACCTACTATGGACGTGAAAACGCTGACGAAAATAACCAAGTGGATGGAAACTACCGACCTTGAAGAAATAACCTGGGGGAACGGCGACGACAAGATAAGCCTTAAACTCAACAACAACCCCGAACACAGCGCGACCATCGCCTCCACCATGGAGCCGGTGCTCTCGCCTTCTATCGGCATCTTCCGCTTCGCGCGCCCGGGCAAAACCAACCATCTCAAGGCGGGCGCATCGGTAAAGACCGGCCAGGAGCTGGGCGTGGTGGAAGTGGGCAAAGATTTCAAGAGCGTCACGGCCCCCTTCAACGGCCTGCTGAAGATCATCTCTATCGAAGACGGCAAGCCGGTGGAGTACGGCCAGCCGCTGTTCTTTATTGAGCCGAAGTGAACAAGTTCTCCGCGTGAAAGATTAAACATGGATAAATCAGGATGAATTCAGGATTTTAATTTGTCTCTTTTTATCCTGTCTATCCTGTTCATCAATGTGAATAGCAATTAATAATGGCAAAGCAATCCGTTATAAAGTGCCCCAAGTGCGGCTACCTGCCGAACATGCTCGGGGACACCTGCCTTAAATGCAATACCCGCCTTGAGAAAGTCTGCGGGGAATGCGGCTTTGCCAACCAGGTAGAAAAGAATTACTGCGACCAGTGCGGCGCCGTCCTGACGCTGCAGCCCCCGCCCAGGAACGAAAACATGCCCCCCCCGCCGCGGGAAGCCCCGAAAACGGAGCCCTACAGGGTGGAGATGGAGTCGATACAGGACACGGTAATCGACAGAGCCACCTCTTTCAGGCGAACCGCCGTCGCACCCCCGCCCCCTCCGGGCAAGGCCGTGCCGCCAACACCGGCAGCGCCGCTGCCGGCCAAAACCAAGGAGCCCGGCAGCCATCTCTCCTCGGCCAACGTGCTCATCCCGGATTCGACCCGGCTGCCCCGGGAGACCCCGCTGCCGCCCGGTTTGCTGAAAAAACTGCTGGGCCCGGTCGTCACCATTATCCTGATCGCCGTGCTTGGCGGTATACTCTACATGATAGCCGCCCCCTCGCTGCCCCGCCTGCGCCTGCTGATGACGGCCAAATCATACCTGGCCAACATCTCGCAACACAAATTCGAGGCGGCCTACGAGCTGCTTTCCTCCAACTCCAAGGCCGCCTGCACCATGGAAGAGTACGCGAAAAACAGCAATGAATATTACTCTAAAGTTCCGGCCTGGCAATTTAAAGAAGTAGAGGTTTTTGCCATAGACAAAAGCGCGGCCATGATACGCTACCAGCTTAAAGAAGGGGACTTGCCGTGGAAGAGCGACTACATCTCCTTCGTCCGCGAGAACAACCGCTGGGCCCGGCCGTACATCTGGATACTTTTCCAGCCCCTCGAAGAAGCGCTTAAGCGTCAGGATTTTCCGCACGCCCTTTTCCTGGCGCAGAAACTGTTCCTCACCGACCCCGTAGACCCGCGCTCCTCCGGCTACCTCTGCGTATCCGAATTTTTCATGGGCCTCCATGAAAAGTCCGTGGAATCCTGCAAGCGCACCATTGATTCCGCCGTCTCCTACCCCGTAGGCTTTACCAGCGAGGAGCTCTTCTGGTTCAACTCGCATTACGCGGACAGCCTGCGCTACCTGCAGCGCGACCGCGTTGCCCTGACCGAATACGAGAAACTGCTTAAGTGGCCGGGCCTTACCACGGCGGAGCTGTGCCCGCTTTACCTTAACCGCGCCGACGCTTATGTGAATATCAAGGATTATGAAAAGGCCCTGCAGGACGTGATGAAAGCCGGCACCATCTGCGAGAAGAACCCCTCAAAAGAGGACGCCAAGAAGCGCCTGGGCTACCTGAGCGGCGGCGCCGGCGACGCGGCCATCACCTTCTCCCAGAAATCCCGCTTCCAGCAGGGCCAGCCGCCCATAGGGGAGGCGCGCAAGCTCCAGCTGGAGGCCCTTAAAGCCAAGCTTGGCCCGAAAAACGCCAGGCTGCTCCCCAAAGACCAGTGGCTGGCCGTGCACGTGGCCGGACCGGAATACCGCGTTTTCCTGCGCCAGGAAACCTTTAACCCGGCTAGCCGCAAAACCGACACGCAGAATCTTTATATTTTCCTTATAAACCTATGGAACGGCAAAGCCAAAGTGGAGAAGTCTCCGGCCGTCCCGCAGGCCGCGCCAAAAGGGCCGTAACCGGCAATCAGCGACCTGTTACCGGGTATCGCAGTTAATTGGAGGACCTATGTTTAAAAAAGTTTTGATCGCCAACCGCGGAGAGATAGCCGTGCGGGTAATACGCACGCTGCGCGAGCTGGAAGTGAGCTCCGTGGCCGTCTATTCCGAGGCCGACCGCTCATCCCTGCACGTGCGCCTGGCCGACGAGGCCGTCTGCATAGGCCCGGCCATGGCCCGCGAAAGCTACCTCAGCATCCCGGCGATAATTTCGGCCGCCAAGATAACCGGCGCCGACGCCATACACCCCGGCTACGGCTTCCTGGCCGAGAACGCCGACTTCTCCGCCGCCTGCCGCGACAACGGAATAACCTTCATCGGCCCCTCCCCCAAGTCCATACAGCAGCTGGGCCACAAGGCGGAGGCCAGGAAAATGGCCGCCAAGGCCGGCATCCCCATAACCCCCGGCACCAAGGACTGCGTAGGCAAAGATTTCAAGAAGGACGCTGAGAAAGTGGGCTACCCGCTGATGATCAAGGCGGCCGCCGGCGGCGGAGGTAAGGGCATACGCATAGTGCGCGAGGCCGCCCAGCTGGTCCACGAGATGCATATGGCCCAGTCCGAGTCCAAGGCCGCGTTCGGCAACGACGAGGTCTATTTCGAGAAATATATCGAGCTGCCCCGCCACATAGAGGTGCAGTTTGCGCGCGACTCGCACGGCCACACCATAGCCTTCCCGGAGCGCGACTGCTCCATACAGCGCCGCCACCAGAAACTGGTAGAGGAGTCCCCCTCCCCGGCCGTGAACAAGAAGCTGCGCGAAAGCCTTGAAGACGCCGCCGTAAAGCTGGCCGAGGCCGCCAATTACGTGGGCGTGGGCACGGTGGAATTCCTGCTGACCCAGCAGGGAGAGTTCTACTTCATGGAAGTTAACACCCGCCTGCAGGTGGAGCACCCCGTGACCGAGTGCATCACGGGTTTCGACCTGGTGCGCGAGCAGCTGCTCGCGGCCTCGGGCGAGACCCTTTCCTACACCGGCGGCCATAGCGTGCCGTACCGCGGCCACTCCATAGAGCACCGGGTAAACGCGGAGGATTTCACCCGCAACTTCGCCCCCTCGGTGGGCAGGATAGAGGAATGGCTGGTGCCCGGCGGCCCCGGGGTGCGCGTGGACACGCATGTCTACGCCAGCTACAACCTCCCGGTCTATTACGACAGCATGCTGGCCAAGCTCATTGTCTGGGCGCCGGACCGGGCCTCGGCCGTGGCCAGGTCAAGGCGCGCCCTGGCGGATTTCAAGGTGACAGGCGTGAAGACCACGATAGCCGCGCACAAGCTTATAGTGGAAAGCGACGCCTTCAAGGCCGGCAAGACCGACACCGGTTTCATGGAAAGACTGCTGGCCCCCGCCGAACCCGTCGCGGCCAAATAGCGTAGCATTCATTCACATGGATATACAGGATGGACAGGATAGAAAGTGTTAAGTTCAGATCCTGTATATCCTGTCCATCCATGTTAAATTCCGTAAATGAATACCAAGAATAAGATAATCTCCCTTAAGAAGGCCGTGGCTTTGCGGGCGGCCCTGAAGCGTTCCGGCAGGAAGGCCGTGTTCACCAACGGCTGCTTCGACCTTATACACGCCGGACACATCGCTTCGCTTGAAAAAGCCCGCTCATTGGGGGATTTCCTTTTCCTGGGCCTCAATTCAGACGCCTCCGTGCGACGGCTCAAAGGCCCCTCCCGCCCCATCAACAAAGCCGCCGACAGGGCCGTGGTGCTGGCAGCGCTGGCGGCCGTGGACGCCGTCATAGTTTTCCCGCAGGATACGCCCCTTGAACTGATAAAGACCTTAAGGCCGGACGTGCTTGCGAAGGGAGCCGATTACCGCAACGGCACCGTGGCCGGGGCTGAATTTGCGGGCCGGGTGGCCTTGATCCCCCTGCTGAAAGGCCGGTCCACGACCGCGTTGGCCAGGAAACTCGGCAGATAGTAATCAGTTCCGCTTCCGGTCCCCGATTTCCGACCCCCGATTCCCGACCCCCGATTCCCGATTTCCCCTATCATTACGACCCTTAATTTAATAAAATATCAGGATATTATGAATGACCTTTTCACTAAATGCAGAAGCTTCACTATTGTCCGGCAGTTGATGGCAGCGGGCATATATCCGTTCTTCAAAGAACTTGAATCGGAGCAGGCCCCGGAAATAACCATAAAGGGCAAAAAATTCATAATGTTCGGCTCCAATAATTACCTCGGGCTGGCCAACGACCCCCGCATGAAGCAGGCCGCTATTGACGCGGTAAAAAAATTCGGCACCGGCGTGGCCGGGTCGCGCTTCCTTAACGGCAACACGGTGCTGCACACGGAACTGGAGCGGAAACTCGCCGCTTTCAAGGGCCGGGAAGCCGCCCTTATCTACGCCACCGGCTACCAGATGAACCTCGGCGTCATCTCCGCCCTGGTCGGCAAGGGCGATTTCGCGATAATAGACAAACTGGACCACGCCAGTATTCTGGACGGCTGCAGGCTTTCCCAGGGCGAATTGCGCCGCTTCAAACACAATAACCCGGCCGACCTGGAACGCATACTTAAGGAAATCGGCCCCAGGCATGGCAAACTCGTCATCGTGGACGGCGTCTTTTCGATGGAAGGCGACATCGCCCCCATACCCGAGATCTCCAAAATATGCAGGAAATACGGCGCCCGCCTGATGGTGGACGACGCCCACGCCAGCGGGGTGCTGGGCAAAACCGGCCACGGCACCAGCGAGTATTTCGGCCTGGGCCCGAAAGATATAGACCTCGTTGTAGGCACCTGCTCCAAATCCTTCGCCTCGGTGGGCGGCTTCGCGGCGGGGGACGAGAACATAATTCACTACCTCCAGCATGTCTCCCGCTCCATGATCTTCTCCGCGGCCCTCCCGCCCGCTTCGGTCGCCGCTATTTCCAGGGCCATAGACATAATCGACGCCGAGCCGCAGCGTTTGAAGAAGCTCTGGGATAACTCCCGGTACCTGATGAAGCGGTTTCAGGCCATGGGCCTGAACACTGGCGAAACCAAGACCCCCATAATCCCGGTGGTCATCGGCGACGACGAAAAAACCTTCATGCTCTGGCGGATGCTTTACGACAGAGGGCTTTTTACCAACCCGGTAGTAAGCCCGGCCGTCCCCCCCAAGCGCGCTCTCATCCGCATAGTGGCCACCGCCACGCATACGCGCGAACAGCTGGACCGCGCCCTGGACATTTTCGAGACCTGCGTTAAAAAACTCTTCAAAAAAAAATCCCCGGTCCTGGTGAGATAACCACTGCACCCGTAAGATTTAACATGGATAAACAGGATAAGCAGGATTTTGTTGCCCCTTTACTATCCTGTCCATCCTGCTCATCCATGTGAATCTCTAATGAAGAGTCCGCACGAAGTGCGCTAATTTATGCCAATTGAAATCAGGGAACTGCCGGAATCAGAACTTAATACTTTCATAGACTTTCCTTTTGCCCTGTTCCGGGACCACCCGTACTGGGTGGGCGAGCTGAAAAAAGACACGCTGCACCTGCTGGGGCTGGGTCACCCTTTCTGGCGCCACGGCGAGAGGAAGCTTTTCATGGCGTACCGCTCCGGGCGGCCCGCCGGCCGGCTCGCCGCCATAGTGAACAGCGCGCACAACTCCTTCCACGGCGAGAACTGCGGCTTCTTCGGCTTTTTTGACTGCGAGGAGGACCGGGAGGCCGCGGCCGGGCTCTTCGCGGCAGCCGAGAAATACCTGCGCGTGAAGGGCATGGACAAGATCCGCGGCCCGGTGAACCCCTCCACCAACGAGACCTGCGGCCTGCTGACAGAAGGTTTCGACTCCCCGCCCATGATAATGATGACGTACAATCCGCCCTATTACGCCGGGCTGATAGAGGCCGCCGGCTTCGCCAAGGCAAAGGACCTGCTGGCCTTCAACATGGCGGTGCCCGCGGGCTTGCCCGAGCGCTTCGAAAAATTGCTCCGGCGCATCAACCGGGCCGGGAACATTACCGTAGACTTCGTCAAGATCAACAAGCTGGACGCCGCCATCGCGGACCTTAAGGATATTTATAACTCCGCCTGGGAAAAGAACTGGGGCTTCATACCGATGACGGAGGCTGAGCTGGACGACATGGGCCTCGCCCTGAAGCCGATGCTCAAGCCGGACTACCTTTTTTTCGCCAAGGTGGACGGCAAGCCCGCGGCCTTCTGCCTTATGCTGCCCGATTTCAACGTGCCGCTGAAAGCTGCGCGCGGCAGCCTGAATCCCCTTACCATACTGCCGTTCCTCTACAGGATGATGTTCAAGATACGCGCCGGGCGCATGCTGACGCTTGGCGTAAAGAAAGAATTCCGCGGCCGCGGCCTTGAGATGTTCCTCATTCAAAAGGCCATGGAATCGGGCAAGAAGATGGGCTGGGAATACGGCGAGATGTCCTGGACGCTTGAAGACAACACCCTTATCAACAACACCATAGAGTCGGTCGGCGGCAAGGTTTACAAGAAGTATCGGATCTACGAAAAGAAGCTGTAGCTTAATCTTTCCGTAATCATTATTTAACCCCCCTCTGCTACAATTCATTATGCGGTTTTCTGACCTGACAAAAAAAAACGCGGGCGCCCCGGAACCCGGGCCTAAAAAACAGGCCGGGGCCGCTCCCGTGCCTGAGCGGAAAAAAGAAAAGCCGGCGGGTCCGGTACAGGCGGCGCCGGGGGGATCCTACAAAGGCCTCGACGCCAGTGCCAGGGAGGTTTACGCCCGGGTCCTCGACCAGGCCGGTTCTTTCCTTAAAGGCGTGGACCAGCCCTATACGGAGAAATACGAAGCTGTCCTGGCAACTTGCGGCCTTGTTATTGAAACCCTTAATACCAACGGCGTGCTATTAACCTACACCAATTATTCCACCGCTGACGACTACCTGCGGGCCCACACTGCCAATACCACCATAGTAGCGCTGGCCCTGGGCCTGGCGGCCGGCCTGGAAAGCTCCGAGCTGAGCCTGCTCGGTTTCTGCACCATGGCGCACGACATAGGCATGACGGAGTATTCTTCGCTCTACAACCGCGCCGACCGCCTGAACGAGAACGAATTTGCAGAGATGTCGCTGCACGCCGAGGCCGGCGTCGCCAAGCTGGACCGGATTGTGGATATTGACCGCAAGATCAAGGAGCGGGCCGGCCACATAGTGCTGCAGACCCACGAACGCGCCGACGGCTCAGGCTACCCCGACCGCCTCTCGAAAGAGGTGATAGACCCGCTGGCGCAGTTCATCTGCATAGCCGACGCCTATGAGGCGATGACGCATCCCAGGGCCTGGCGCGACGCCATCAGCCCGCCCGAGGCGGTAAAAGAACTTGTGGAAAACGAGGGGCAGGGTTTCAGCTCCAAGGCGGTGAAAGCGCTTATCTCCGCTGTTTCAATTTACCCCCCTGGCTCCCTGGTGGAGCTCTCCTCCGGAGAGATCGGCCGCGTGTTAAGGGTGAGCAGGGGTTTCCTTACCAAACCGCTGGTGGAAATACTGCTGGCCCCCGACTTCTCACAGGTAAACCCGCAGCTCATCGACCTTTTTGAGCACCCCCTCACTTCGATAGAGCGCGCCGTGAGTTTCCGGGAGATAGCGGCCCGCAACCCCAAATACGCGGCCCGGCTGGAAATGGCCCGCTGGTGGGTGGAGTGGTGATGGGGAAAAAACAGCTTTTATTTATTGAAGACGAGGGCTATGTTATCGCCCGCGTGAACGAGATATTAAGCGCTTTCCCCCAGTTTGAGATTACGCACCTGGACGACGCGGAGAAGGCCCGCGCCCTGCTGGAAGAAAAGCCTTTTGACGTTGTGATCGCGGCTATCTACCTGCGCGGCGCCAGCGGGCTGGAATTTTCTTTCAAGGCGAGGGAAAAGAACAAGGACGCCTGCGTTATCCTCCTCACCGGGCTGGACAACGCGGATATGGCGGCCAAGGCGGTTAAGGAAGGGGCCTTTGATTTCATCATAAAGCCCCCGGGCCTGGAGCGGCTGGCGAATATTTTAAAAATGTATACCTTGGTGAGAGGGCTAGCGCCGCAGGATGGAGCCCAGCAGCCTTAGCGGGCGCAGCAGGTAGACGGCGGCCGAGGCCGCGCCGTAGCGGCGCAGCATGAAGCGTTTATCGGGAACGGCGTATTTCACCAGCAGGCCGGGGCGGTGCAGCACCGGCAGCAGGTATTCCAGCGGCGTCGAGTGTTTTTTGGCGGCTTTCTCAAAGAAGGCCGCCTTTATTTTTTCCAGGCCGCGCGGCTCCATCGCGGCCAGGGCGGCCCCGGGAATTGACAGGGGTCCGGCGGACAGGCGCTCCATGACCGGCCAGATCACCGCCCGCAGCTCGTAGATCTCCGCCTTGCGGGCCGCCAGGGCCCAAAATTTCCCGCCGTCGCCCGGCGCGCTCAGGGCTATGCGGGTACAATCCTCAAGGGCGCGCGGGGTTATTTCGCCGTGGTGCAGGAGCGGGTGGGCGGCCGCGTGCAGGAAGAGGTCGGCCAGGTTGAGGGCGAGGCCGCCGGGGCCGGGCTCCAGCCCCCATTTGAAAAGTTCTTCGGTGTTCTTTATATGCCAGAGGCCGGTGTGGAGGTCGAGTATGGCCGGGGGCGCGTTGTTGGGGCTGGGCTTCAGCCAGGCGTCCGAGCTGTTGGGCATGGGCTGGTAGCCGAGGCCGGCGAGTATTTCTTCGAAGGCGGGCAGGTCCTTAGGCCGCAGCAGGACGTCGGCGTCGCTCATGCCGCGCTCGCCGGGCTGGTAGATACCGAGCCCGAGGAGGGCGGCGCCTTTGAGCGGCACTATCTCGATGCCGGCCTTAAGTGCGGCGTCGCGCGCCTCCTCAAAAGCCCCCAGCAATAATATCTCCCTCGCCGCTATCGCTTTATCCATATATTGAATTACCGAACTAATATACAACTTTATGTAAGGAACCGCGGGTGGAGCGAAGCGACACAATTCAACTGTATCTAACAGGATGCGAAGTCGGGGCTTGCCCCGAACTTTGACCGCTTCGGGAAAAGTTCGGGGGCCTACCGCAGGGGCCAGAACGCAAAACCAGCGTCGCGCACACCGTGCGCGCGCTTCCGCGTCTCGGCCTTCGCGCTTACGCAAGCTCAGGCCTCCGACCGGTTTTGCTAACCTGGCCCCTGCGGTCTCCCCCTCCGTATGGCTCATCAGTCAGCACACTTTCCGTTAAATTGTGTAAAAAGGCGCAGGGCACTTTTTTACTGCCAGGGGTCCTTGCGTTCGCCGGTGGGGTGGACGGTTTTGAGGCTGTCGAACTTTATGCCGTAGTGCGTGGCGTTCTTTTCCCTGATGGTCCGCACCACCCGCGCCTCCACCTCTATCACGCCCTTGTCAAGGAACCGCAGCCGCGCGCGAAACTTCTCCGGCATCACGACGGGGTCGCCCACCGTAAAAGAGGCCCCCGCCGTGGAAAAGTCCACAAGGCGGCCGGTGGCGGCCACTTTGCCTTCCACGTTGAAGATCTCGATCACGGAATCATGCTTGTTGCGCGGCGCGCGCCGCTTGTCTTTTTCGTTCATACAACAGATTCTAGGATATGCCGCCCTCCGAGTCAAAAGAAGTCTTGCGCCTTTTTACATATAATATGTAAGCAGGAAAGGATAACGCGCGCCGGCGTTATAAGGACGATCATGTTTTCCAGACTTCTGGACATCTACAAACCCGCGGCTTTCACTGAACCGCTGCCCCCCGGAAAAATCCCGCCGGCCTACAGGCGCATGCGCTGGCAGATGATGGGCGGCGTCTTCGCCGGCTACGCCTTCTTCTATTTCGTGCGCAACACCTTCTCGCTGGCCAAGCCGTACCTGATAAAGGACTACGGCATGAGCAAAGGCGACGTGGGCCTCATCGCCACGGCGCTGGCCATCTCCTACGGCATGAGCAAGTTCATCATGGGCAGCGTGTCGGACCGTTCCAACCCCCGCTATTTCATGGCCACCGGGCTGCTCCTGTCCGGCCTGATCAACCTGATCTTCCCCAGTTTCGCCGGCTCCGTGGCCATGATGTTCGTGCTCTGGTTCGCCAACGGCTGGGCGCAGGGGATGGGCTGGCCCCCGTGCGCGCGCACGCTGACGCACTGGTTCTCCGACCATGAGCGCGGAACCATCTTCGCCGCCTGGAACCTGGCGCATAACGTAGGCGGCGGCCTCGTAGCCCCCATCGTGAACGGCGCGCTGGCGCTGGCGGCGGTGCTGGCCGCGGGCGCGGCCCTAAGCGCGGGCCTCACCTTCCACATAATTTTCTACGTTCCGGCGCTGCTGGCTATCGCCATGAGCGTGCTGCTGCTGGTCTTCCTGCGCGACACCCCGCAATCCTGCGGCCTGCCGTCCATAGAAGATTTCAAGAACGACCACCCCGACACCGGCGTGGAGGACCCGGAGCGCGAGCTGACCACCAGGGAAATACTCTTCAAGTTCGTGCTCACCAACAAGCCGCTCTGGATAATCGCCATAGCCAACGTTTTTGTCTACGTGGTGCGCTACGGCGTCCTGAACTGGGCGCCGACCTACCTCACCGCCGCCAAGGCCTGCCCGCCGGACACCTCCCGCTGGATGTTCTTCCTCTACGAGGTGGCCGGCATCCCCGGCACCCTCCTGGCCGGCTGGGTTTCGGACAAGCTCTTCGGCGGGCGCAGGAGCCCGGTCTCGTTCATCTTTATGGTGCTGGTCACCATCTCAGTCTGGATCTACTGGAAGAACCCGGCGGGGAATTTCATGGTGGACGCCATGGCGCTGTTCGCCATAGGCTTCCTCATCTACGGGCCCGTCATGCTGATAGGGGTAAGCGCCGTCGACCTGGCGCCCAAGAAAGCCGCCGGCACAGCGGCGGGCTTCACCGGCTTCTTCGGCTATGTTTTCGGGGCGGTCATCGCCGAGCTGGGAATGGGCAGGACGGTGGACCGCTGGGGCTGGGATGGCGGCTTCACGCTGCTGCTCGCCGCCTGCTTTATCTCGATGGCCCTTTTCGCCGCCACCTGGAAGGTGCATCATAAGGCCGACCGATAAAGGTTTACCGCAAATCGAAAATCGGGGATCGGGGGTCGGGATAGGGGAGGGGAAGTCGGGGGTCGGGGGTCGGGGAATAAAAGAAGATGAGAAGATTTATTTTATTTTTTGCGTTGGTTTTTGCCTGCGCGCCAGCGCGGGCCGGGCAGAAGACCGTGCATTTCAGCACTGCCGACGGCTGCCGCCTGGAGGCCTTTTACCTGAGCCCCTCGTCCGGCGCCTATGTTTTCATAAACGCGCACGGCCTGGGCTCCGACAAGAACGAGTGGGGCCCTTTCCAGGAGAAGCTTAAAAGCGCCGGCTACGGCTACCTCTCGCTGGACCTGCGCGGCCACGGTAACAGCAGGACCTGCCGCGGCAAAGAAGTTAAATACATGTTTTTCTCGGAAGCCGACTGGAACGCGGCATCCCTGGATATCGAGACCGCGGCGGCCTACCTGAAGAAAAGGGGGATCCCCCCCTTGAAACTGGTCTTCTGCGGCGCCAGCATAGGCGCGAACCTCTCGCTGAAAGCGGCGGCCGAGGGCTCGGTGAAGCCGGCGGCGCTGGTGCTGCTTTCGCCCGGGCTTGAATACGCCGGGGTAAAAACGGAAAGCTATTTTTCCGGGCCCAGGGATTTCAAGGTGCTCAGCCTGGCCGCCCGCGCGGACGGCTACGCCTGGGAAAGCGTGCTGCGTCTTAACCGGGTGGCAATGGGGAAAGGCCTGTCGGCGTACTCCCTTGAGGCCGCCGGCGGGCACGGCGTGAACATGTTCAAATCCCCGTCCGTGATCCCGGCGATACTGGCCTGGCTGGAGGAGAAATAAATGCCGTGGAAAAGAAAGAAATTCAGCTCCTCTCCCTGGCGCCTGGTTTTTTTCGCTTTAGCGGCGGCGGCCGCCGGCGGGATCTTATCCTGCCTGGCCGGCTCGCTGCTGCAGGAGCGCGGCTCGACCCTGGCTAGCAAGTACTCGGCTTTCAAATCCCTGACCGGCAATTATTCCGCAAGTCAAATAAAGGCGGCGCTGGAGAAGCGCGACGGCGCCCGGTAACTACGGGTTGCCGTTTTTTAAGGTGCGGATATCACCGACAAATTTATTGCCGTTGGCCCAAGACAGCGCGGCAATTTCTTCCGCCGGCCTGCCCAATATAACTGCGGCCGCTGAAACCACTTCCACGATACCGGCCGGCCCGGCGCGCCAGCCTGGGGCGTCGGCGTCCGGAGCTTCCGTCTCGAAAAGCAGCCTCTCAGCCGGAACGGCTGAAAGTGACCGGCGCAGTTTTTCCCTTTTGGCGTCCAGTATGGCGCCGCTGAAAGAAAAATACGCGCCCAGTGAGGCGAACTCCGCCACCATCTCGGCCGGGCCCCCGTAAGAGTGGAGCATGAAAGGGCCGGGCTTCTCTTCTTTAATTATCTCCAGCATCCTGCCCCAGGCCTTTACGCAGTGCAGGCAGGCTGGCCGGCCAAGTCTTTTGGCCAGCCTCAGCTGAACGGCAAAAACGCCTTCCTGCCGCGCCAGGCCGGTGGCGTTTTTTCCGCCGTCCAGGCCTATTTCGCCCACGCAGGAGGGAACGCGCACAAGAAAACTTTCAAGCCCCTCAAGCCAGCCTGGGGGGCTTTCCCTGAGAAACCAGGGATGAAGGCCGAAGCACGGCACAACCCCCTTGTGCTCCGCGGCAAGGTCCAGCACCTGCTCCCAGTCGCCGGGGCTGGTGCCGTTGCACAGCATCAATTCAACTCCGGCCTCGGCGGCCAGCCGCAGCGCCTCGGCGGACTCGGCCTTGGACGGGTAATCCTGCAGATGGTCATGGGCGTCAAAAAGCGGGCTTTTCATAGTTAAAGTTTACACCATACGGCCGCGAAAGGCAAAGGCGGCAGCCCCTGATGTTGCCAGTACCCCTCCCCGTTGATATAATATGAGTTGTACGGATAAAGTGGGAACCGGGAGCAATTCTTCAGGATCTAGCCCGGGCACTTGGTTATACCTTTTTATGGTTAAAAAAAATAATATTTTAAGCAAGGCCCTCGGGAAGCTCAAGCAGATGCAAAAGCAGCTGTCCGAGGAATCCCAGGTCCTGGACGAGCTGAAAGATAAAGAGGACGCCGACGAAGTCGAAATTGAAACTTTGAAGACGGAACTGAGCGCCAAAGCCGACAGCGTCTCCTCGCTGAGCGAAGAACTGAAAAAGCGGAATTTGGAAAAAGAAAAGCTGGAAGCTGCCTTGGGAAGCAGCTCCGCGGAATTCAAAGCGCTCAGGGAGAAGTACGATGCGCTCGAGGGTGACTATCAAGGGCGCCTGCTGAAGCTGGATGAACTGAGCACCTTTAATCAGCGCCTGACCCGCTCCCTCAGGGAGAAGGAAGAAGTTTTCAAGAACGAGGTAGCGGCCGCCAAGTCCGAAGCGGCCGACGAGGAAGCCGCGGTGGTCACGCTCAGGGAAGAGCTGAAAAAGCAGAAAGAGGAGAACGGAAATCTCTCTCACAAGCTCCTGGCCAAGGCCGCGGAATTCAAGGCCGCGCTGGACAAGGAACGCGCGGAGTTCATGCTCAATTTTGAAAAAATGGAAGAAAGCGCGGCCGACGGGGAAAAGGCGCTTAAAGGCGAGGCCGAAGCGCTGAGAGAAAGCCTCCGGCAAAAAGCGGCGGAAGCGGCCCGCTCGGACGCGGAAACTAAAACCCTCCTGAACAAGTATGCGGAGCTCAAAGATAACGATGAAGGGCGCCTGCTTCAAGCTCTCAAGGGAAAAGAGGAAATTTACGCGAACGAAGTTGCGGCCGCAAGATCCGAAGCGGCCGGCAAAGAGGCGCTGGCCGCCTCGCTCAGGGAAGAACTGAAAAAGCAGAAAGAGGAGAACGTGAACCTCTCTCATGAACTCCTGGGCAGGGCCGCGGAATTCAAGGCCGCGCTGGACAAGGAACGCGCGGATCTCAGGCTCACTCTCGAAAAGATGGAATGCAGCGCGGCCGAAGCGGAAAAGGGGCTTATGGGCGAGGTTGAGGCGCTGAGAGAAAGCCTCCGGCAGAAAGCGGCGGAAGCATCCCGCTCGGGCGCTGAAATTCAAGCCCTCCTGGATAAAAATGTGGCCCGCAAGGAAGATTATGAAGGGCGCCTGCTCCGCGCTCTCAAAGAGAAGGAAGACATTTACAAGAACGAAATAGAGACCGCCAGATCCGAAGCGGCCGGCAAGGAGGCGCTGGCCGCCTCACTCAGGGAAGAGCTGAAAAAGCAGAAAGAGGAGAACCTGGCTCTCTCGCACGAGCTCCTGGGCAAGGCCGCGGAATTAAAGGCCGCACTGGACAAGGAGCGCGTGGAGTTCAGGCTCACTCTGGAAAAGATGGAATTCGGAGTGGCCGAAGCGGAAAAGGGGCTGTTGAACGAGGTCGAGGCGCTGAGAGACACCCTCCGGCAAAAAGCGGCGGAACTGGCCCAATCGGGCTACCAGATCCAGACCCTCCTGAACAAGCATGACGCGCTAAAGGCGGATTACGAAGCGCGCCTGCTGAAATTGGACGGGCTCAACGCCTCCGTAAGAGAGGAGGTGAATAAGGAAAAGATCGAGATCGAGCTCCTTTCCCTCGAGCTCCGGAGCAAGGCCGCGGAATTCAGGGCCCGGCTGGACAGTGAAAGGACAGAAGCCAAAACCGAACACAAAAAAGCCCAGGAAGAGATACGGGACCTGAGCGAAAACATCAAGCGCCTTCAGCGCGAGGTGGATGAAACTGGCCTTGAAGTTGAGAAGATCCGGGACGAGAACGCCGTGATCAAAGCGCAGCGGGATTCCGGCCTGGTAAAATTAACGGAGCAGGAAATTTATTCCAAATCCGCGGCCTCCGCCCTCATGGAGAACAGGGAAGAGCTCGAGGTCCTGAAAGGCACCATAAAGAGCATCACGGAAGAGATGGCCAAAAATAAAGAGGATTTCCGGCGCCGGCTGGAGCTTTTACGCCTGGAATTGGACGAAAAGAACCGACAGATCGCCCATCTGGACCGGGAACTGGAAAAGAGCAGGGGCGAAAAAGAAAACCTTAAAGCCGAAATGGCGGCGCGGGAGAAGGAATTCCATGCGCAGCTGGAGAAGGAGCGGAAGGAATTCCGTCTTAGCCAGGCGAAAAATACCGGCGGCAAGAACATCTGACCGGCCCTTGACAACCGGCATCCATGAGGTAAACTGTAAGGTAGAGGCATACATATCCGCCGGTGCCGGGGACTAAATTATGATCCGCCCTCTTCTTGCGTTTCTTGTGCTGGCATTATCAGCGCTGCCTTCGGCGGGGCAGGATGAAAGAATACCCTGGAACGACGAAGACCACCGCCTCAAATTCAACTATTTCACGGAAACCGAAAAATTCACCACTGAAACCTGGGACGCTCTGCCGCCGGCAAAGCAGGACAAGGAACTGCGGGCGGCGCTGGAGCCCTCGCGCGCGCGCCTGCTCGAGGTGCGGCAATATTACTCCGCGATCGTTCCCAAATGGGACCTGGAGGAATTGCAGTCCTACCTGGACTCCTACCAGTCGGAGGACGCGCAGGCCGTGTCGCTGTGGCTCGGAGAGGACAAGGGCAGCTGGGTCCGGCAAAAATTTTCTTCCCTCAAGCAGTATCTGGCTAAAGCCCGCGGCCCCGGCCTGGAAGAAGCCGACCTGGCCACGCTGAACTATTACCTTACCCCTGACGCCATCTCCGGGCTTAAATCCATAAAGATAGGGAAGGCAGCCGTGGAAAAGAACAAGGGGAAAAAAGGCACGGAATGGAAGGCGAGCGGCTCCGGCTCAAAACTTAATAATTTTGCGGGAAAAAACCCCGCCGCCCTGACAGGGGGCGGTCTATCAGGCTTCTATGACGGTTCAAAAGGCTCCGGCGAAGATCCTTCCGCCTCCGGCGGAAAAAACTATGTAAGCGGCAGTAAAGTCGGCCCCGGAGAAAAGAAGGGGTCCAACGCGACCACGGTCAAGCATTACGCCCCCCCGCAGCTCCCGGGCGACGCTCCTAAAACACAGCCGAAACCCGCCGCGCCCGCGGTTAAGCATACTATGCCGGCCGAGGTCGACAGGGGCCCCGCCTCCTACGCCAAGACCTGGTGGAAAGACCTGGAAAAAGAACAGGAAGGCAAGAAAGGTTTTATGGCGGGCCTGACGAAATACACCGCGAAGACCGCGCAGGGCCTCATTTCCTTCAGCAGCCTGGCGGACACCGAAACCTCCTACCAGACCCTGAAAGTCGATTACAAGAACGGCGCGAGCACCGGTACTCTCTTTAAAGACGGGGCGATATTGGCCAAGGACGGGGCTCTGGCGGCCGTGACTTTCATACCGGGCGCCAACCTGCTCAAGAGCGCCAAGGCGGGAGATGGTTTGATAAAGGTCGCCAAGGCCGGCTCGGCGGTAACCGGCATGGTCAAAGCTGAGGCTTCCACGGCCAAGGCAGTAGCGAAGGAAATAAACGCCGTCATCAAGGCCTCCGCCAACTCCGACGACGTGGTTAAAGGCGTGACCGAAGTGGGCAAGCGCTACGGCGTGGAAGTAGCGCAGGGCGGGCGCATAGGGGAAAGCGTCGGGACAGCCAGCAACGTGGTCTACAACGGCACGGTGGGCAAGGCGCACGAAGTAGTGCATGTGGTCCAGCAGGTGCAGACCCGGGCCACGCTGGGCACCGCCGCGGAAGGCTCGATAAGCGCCTTCGAGAAAGTCGCCTATGCCCAGCACGAGATGTTCGCCAAAGAGGCGACCAAGCTGCTCGGCACCGAGGGCTCCGGGTACATGTCCGCGCTGGCCAAAAACGTGGGCTCTTTCGAAACGGCCCTGACCAACGGGACCGTTCCGGACGCCGCCGTCTCGATCGGCTCAAGAATATACGGGTATATCCCCAGCCTGCTCGGCACCAGCCAGGCCCAGATAGCGGCCAACCTGGGCGTCGGCGCGAAAGGGGTGGTGCAGGGAAGCAACGCGGTCCTATATTCAGAGTAATTATCTTCCGGAGATACAATGACCACACAGCAGCTCACAATTTTGTTAATGGCCGCGGCGGGTGCGGGACTTTTTTTTGCCGGCAGGTACTTCGCTAAAAAATTCTCGTCGGAAGAGCCGACTTTTATACCCGCGACCATGGTCACCGCCCGGGGCATAGCTTCTTACGTGTCGACGGTGGCTTCCTGGGCCGGTGCCCTGTTGGCAGCGGTCTGCGTATTCCTTTTCTTCAGTTGAAACATAATATCGCCGGGAGCTGAAGACGGGAAGAGGGATCTTCCCATTTTTATTTTGTGCCTGCGGCGCGGCGCGCCTTCCACAGGACGGCGGGAATATCCTATTATTGAACTATGAGAAAAATTATTCTGTTGGCGCTGATATCCTGCGTTCCGGCCCTGAGCGCGCAGGAGGCGGTAAAAATAGCCGTGCACGGCCACCGCGGCAGCCGCGGCACTGTACCGGAAAACACCATCCCTGCCTTCGAAGCCGCTCTGCTGGCCGAAGCCGACGTGCTTGAAATGGACATGGGCGTGACGAAGGATAATGTGATCGTTATTTCCCACGAGCCCAATATTGTCCCGGAGCGCTGCCTGGGGCCGGACGGGAATAAGCTTCAAAAACCCGTGCCGATACGCTCGCTTACGCTGGCCGAGCTGAAGAAATACGACTGCGGCTCGCTGGTCAATCCCAAATTCACCCGGCAGCTGCCCGTCCCGGGCGAGCGCATCCCCACTCTGGCCGAGGTTTTCGCCATGGTTAAGGCGTCAGGCTACGAGGCCGCCGCCAAGGTGGAGTTCAATATAGAGACCAAGATCTTCCCCGCCGAGCCGGAGCTTACCCCCTCCCCCACGGATTTTGCCAGGCTGGTGGCTGATGTGGTGAAAAAGAACGGGCTGGAGAAGAGGACCATAGTGCAGTCCTTCGACGTGCGCACGCTTAAGGAAATAAAAAGGCTGGCCCCCGCCATCCGCACCTCACAGCTGACCTACGAGGAGCTGGTGGATATAGTGCCGGCCCTTAAAAGCGCCAAAGCGGACATCTGGAGCCCTAATTATAAGTGGGTCACCCGGGAGTCCATAAACGAAGCTCACGCGGCCGGCATACAGGTAGCCCCGTGGACCATAAACACCAAAAAAGAGTGGGACGCCGCCATAGCCGCCGGCGTGGACGCTATAATAACCGACTACCCCGAGGCCCTGGTAGAATACCTGAAGTCAAAAAAGCTCCGCTAAAAAGCCTCTTTTTCTAAACAATTATGAGGAACAAGGACAAACCGCTAAGCCCCGACGCTTTTGAACAGGAGCTGCGCACCGACCTGGACGACCGCACGCACGACAAGCCCAGGGGACTGGCTCTTCACACGAAGATCCTTATCGGCCTCATCGTGGGCGCGATCTCCGGAGTAGCGGCGAACCATTACGCGGCAGGCAACACCGCAGGGCTGGAAAAATTCATAAAGAATTTCACCGAGCCGGTCGGACAGCTTTTCCTGAACCTGCTCCTGATGATAGTTGTGCCCCTGGTCTTCTCGTCGCTCGTGGTGGGAGTGGCCGGGATAGGGGATATACGCAAACTGGGCCGCATAGGCTTCAAGTCCTTCGCTTACTGCCTGGCTATCTCCGCTATCTCCGTGGTGATCGGCCTCGGGCTCGCGAACACCATCCGCCCCGGAAAGAGGATAGCGCCGGAGATAGCCGCGAGGATGCAGCAGCAATTCGGCATGCAGGCCACGAAGGAAGTCGACGCCCAGAAGAAGCGCGCCGAGGCGGCGGCGGAGGACTCCCCTTTGATGTCCGTGGTAAGAACGGCGGTACCGCGCAATATCCTGAACTCCGTCGCCAAAGAATCCCCGGACATGCTTCACCTGATGTTCTTCGCGCTGATAATCGGCGTGGCTACGACCCTTCTTCCGAAGCCGGTCTCCGCCCCTTTCGTGGGGGCGATGGAGGGGCTCTTCGCGATCACCACGAAGATCATAGATATCGTGATGAAATTCGCGCCGTACGCCGTCGCCTGCCTTATCTTCACTAACGTCGCGCATTTCGGCATAGAGCTCCTCGGCACGCTGGGATGGTTCGTCGCGACGGTCCTGCTCGGGCTCTCCCTCCACATGTTCGGCGTGTATTCGCTCTCGGTCTATTTCCTTTCCGGGCTAAACCCCGTGGATTTTTTCCGGCGCATCAGGACGGTGCTCCTCACCGCGTTCTCCACCTCGTCCTCCAACGCCACGCTGCCCACGGCCCTGCGCGTGAGCGCGGAGAACCTGGGCGTGCCTCCGGAGATAAACAGCTTCGTGCTGACGGTCGGCGCGACGGCGAACCAGAACGGTACCGCGCTTTATGAGGGCGTGACGGTGCTGTTCCTCGCGCAGCTGGCCGGGGTGGACCTTTCGCTGGTGCAGCAGCTCACCGTGGTCTACCTGGCCATCCTCGGCGGCATCGGGACCGCCGGCGTCCCTTCGGGCTCCATCCCTTTCATCATCGGGATCCTGGCGATGGTCGGCGTCAACCCGGCCCTGATCGCTATCATCCTGGGCGTAGACCGGATCCTGGACATGTGCCGCACCACGCTGAACGTCGCGGGGGACCTGACCGCGGCCACTTTCGTGGCGCGGAGCGAGGGTTTTGAATTATTGAGGACGCAGAAAACCTGATTAACTAACAAAGGAGCCTGCCTCCTTTTTAGGCTCCTTTTTAATATCCTTTTTGGGTGATATAGGCCTCGAACATGGGAAGGATCTCCGGGAGGCTCTTTCTTCCGAAGCCGAACCTTACGCATTTCCTGCTATAGTCGTACACTTCGGAGGGGAGCAGCATTATCCCCTTCTCCCTGACCAGCTGTTCGCAAAAATCGGCGGCGCTTTCCTTGATGCGGATCCCGGGGAAAGCGATGGAGCCGGCCTTCGGGGTTTTCCAGTCCAGCCAGCCGGACTGGCGCGCTGCAAAAGCCTCGATAAGCGCGAGGTTGCCGCGGATGATCCCCAGGCTGTTGTCCCTGAGCTTTTCTTTGTTGCGCAGGGCCATGATGCCGAGCACCTCGCTCGGGGCGCTGCTGCAGATGGTGGTGTAGTCTTTGAAGGCCGCCAGTTCGCCCTGTATGGCTTTATTGCGGGTAGCCAGCCAGCCTATGCGCAGCCCGGGCAGCCCGAAGGTCTTGCTTAAGCCGCTCAGAGAAACCCCGTTCTCGTAGAGCTCGCACACGGAGGGCAGGCGGTCTTTTTCATCGTATTCCAGCAGCCGGTACATCTCGTCCGAAAATACCGTGATGTTCCTTTTTCTCGCGGTCTCGATTATTTTTTCAAGATCGGACCGCGAGATCATGCCGCCGGTGGGGTTGTGCGGGAAGTTGATGACGATAAGCTTCGTCCTGTCGGTAAGCAGGGCGAACAGGTCCTCGACGTTAAATTCCAGGTTTTTCCCCGGCAGCCATTTGGACACGCGGCAATTATTGCTTTCGGCGACCTGGTACAGGGACTGGTAGCCGGGAAACGTGCAGACGATATGGTCCCCGCTTTCCAGCAGCACGTTCATGGCGGCGAAGATCCCCTCCTCCGGCACCAGCACGAGGAGGTCTTCCTTGGAGATGCCGGCATACATTTTCGAGATCTCTTCGCGCAGCAGGGGATGCCCCTGCGATTCGGTATAGGCCAGCCTTAAATTATTCCATAAAGCCAGGCAGTCCCCGTCGGCCAGCGCGAGCAGCTCGGATAACATTACGGGTTCGCAGTCCGAACTGCTCAGCAGGTAAGGCGCCGAGAATTCGTGCTTGGCGAAGTACCGTTCCAGCTTGAAGGGTTTTATTTTCATAAAGGCTAAGACTGCTATCAATAAAAAAACCGTCCGTTAACGTCGGACGGTCTTTTAAGCTGCGGGGAATTTCAAGGTTTACCTTTGAAGCTCTTGGCTATTTTCTCGAAGATCGGCAGGTTGGCGATGAAGGCGGTTTTCTGCGCCGAAAACTTCAGCACATAAAACCCGTCTTTAGCCGGCAGAACATACATCTTCTCTTTCATCTGCACACTCTCATCAGATTTACTTTCAGGGTGAAGATATTCCATAACCTCATTAGACAACTCAAAACCCTTACGAGCGGCCATCGTTATTTTTTTAAGCGGTTCATAGGTTTCACGGGTACTCTTGGTTTCACCCAGAACATTTTTAGAGTTGCGGCTTATAAAATCCTCATAGTCGTTGAAATCCCCGTTATCCTTTGCGTAATAAGATACAAAAACAGAAGTGGGCGCCTTTTCGGCTTTCGGGGCCAGCAGTTGTATCTCGTAGATCTTGTACTGCTCGTCTTTCTCCTGGTTGCGCTCCAGCGACCAGTCGACGGGGATGCTGCATGAAAAATAACTATTATCCATGGCGTAAAGCTTGAACTGGACGCCCTTGGCTTTGGCTTGCGCGCCCGCGCAGGCCGAGGCGGCCATAAGGGAAAGCATAGACACAGCCAGGATTATGTTCTTCATATCGCTTCAGACGCGCCGGTTTTAGGCGCTCCTGCCTTCAAAGATTTAAGAGCTCTGCTGCCTTCCATTTCCGAGGCGATGTAGCGGATCTTGTAGGCGCCCAGGTTGGAAAGATCTCCCTGTATTTTAACAAGAACGGGGGTCTGTATTTCTCCGGCCGAGCCGGCCAGTTCCTCGGGCGACATCTCAAGAGCCTCTTCCAGGTTGAGGCCGTTAGACGCTAAAGAGGCCTTCTCGGCTGCCGGCAGGGCAGCGCGGCGGTCCAGCTCTTCGGTCACGGCGCACAGGACCTGCGAAGAAGCGGCGACCAGCGATGGAAGTCCGGGGAAGTAAAGCTGGCTTACTGTGGTGGCAAAGGCTTTCGAACCGCTTTTTTCGTATTTAGTGGCAATGGCTACACGCTTGGAAGCGTATGGCGAGTAATCACGACTGCTGTCAAATATTCCCTTAAAAGCCACGTCTTTCCTTATTTTTTCTGTGGTGTAAAGACCTTCCAGCGACATCGCCTCTATCTCATCTTCCTGCACATGCGGCTTGTACACGCCGCGCCTGGCGGCCCAGTCGGCCTGCATCTTGTGGGCGGACTCATAAACCACCGCCGGCGACATATACTTGGCTATCTCGGCCACCTGCGCCGGGTTGGTCATCAGCGAGGCGGAGGTGTAGCCCTTCAGGCGCATATACTGCTGTATGGTTTCGGAATCAAGTACTATGGAGCCGGTGGCCGCGTCGTAGCGCGAATAGCCCTCGCTCAGGGGCGCCACTGTTATCCTCAGCCCGCCGGGGAAGGCGGCCAGCGCCTTGTCGCCGGCTTTTGTGCCGGTCAGCTCTTTGGCCACCGCTGTGTTGAGCATGCCGCCCAGGAGTTCGCGGTGCTGCGTTTGAAGCACCTCCTGCGGCAGCGTGCCGCGGGCCGAGTTTATTTTAGCCTTCAGCTCAGGGCTCACGGCCACATTGCTGTTGTCGAACATATTGCCCAGCAGGTAGGCCTGCTCGGTGAAGGTTTTGCCGGAAAGCCGCGACACCTGCGCGGGGGTGAGCGCGCCGGAATTTATAACGGTCCGCACCGCCACGTCCACCGCCATGTCGTTTTTGAGCGCGGCCAGCCTCTCGTCGTTATAGATCAGGAATTTAGGATCGGCCTTGATCATCTTCTCTATCACAGCGTTGCGCTCGCGTATCACCATGGCCTGCCAGGCGGCTTTGGTGACGGTCACGGCCTGTCCGGAGCGCATGTCGGCCTGGTCCCAGCCAAAAGAGCGGGTATCCGTCATCGTACCGAAAACCACTTCCCACTGCCTTATGGCTTTTTTAACCACGGCTGTTTTACCAGCCGGGTAAGACGGCTGAAATTTGGCCAGCCAGACAAGCAGCTTTTCCGGCCCAGGGCCTACGCCCATTTTCGATAAAGGCCTGTCTATGTCTATCCTTATCATAAGCGACTGGTTGAGTTTATTAACCTGGGAATCCTCCCAGGGCATGGCCAGCAAATCCTTCAAGTCCTTCAGGGCCTCGGCCTTTCCCAGCAGGGCGGCGCATTTCTGAGCGTCGGCCTCGGCCAGCTCGCGCGCTTCGCCGTCCTTCAGGAAAGCCGCGGCGCCGGCCGGGTCGCCGCTTGCGATGGCTATTTCATAGGCGGACAGGCGTTCCGGGGCGCTCCACGCCGGGGCGGCCGCGCTGGCGTCAAGACCGCAAATAAGCAGCCCCGCCGCTATGGCGGCCAGGCGCAGTATCTTGGCCGCTTGATGAGCATAGCTCTTGTGCGGCACTGGCATAGCCTTGGCGGTCTCGGAAGTCATATCACTTAAGCCTCTCTCTCATCATGTCCAGCAGGAAATCATCCCACAGCGAAGCGCCCGCGAAGGCCAGCTTCTCATAGTTGGCTGAATTATACTGCGAATCGGGTATATATATGGCCAGGCCCTTCGCCTGCGTGTAGACTTTCTGGTTTGCGGGCTTTGCCGCGTTGCGTATCACCAGGTTGGTCGAGATATAACCCCTTAAAGCCGCGCCGGTGTTTTTTACCGGCTGGCTGGCGGCCAGGCGGGCTTCCACCCTCTCGGTATAATCTACAAGGTCTTTTGATTCCTTCTGGGAGAAGCGGGAGGTGGAATTCACCAGCGCGGCGGCCGAAGCGGCCGCGAAAGCGGGCTGGTCAGTTTTTACCGCCGCCACCCAGTTGTTCAGCGCCCTGACGAAACCGGGCAGGGCCGAAGTCCTGATAGCGGAAAGCGTGGCGTCCGAACCGTAGCTGGCGCCGTAGGCGTCCACCATTACCCGGCCAAGCGCCTCCGCGCCCATGCCGGTGTCGGCCGAGAGCTGGTTCAAAATAGCGGTATACGGATAGCCTTCTCCGGGGATATTCTCTTCCGAGCCCACTATAACCTCGGCGGAGTCCCTGAATTCATAGGCCACGCTGGCCATCTGCATGAGGCAGGCGTCGGTGGCGAAAACATCTATCTTGCGGCCCCCCAGGGCCTTCTTTATCTGCGCCAGCGCCGCGCCCAACTTGTCGACTTCCATGGAATTCTTGCTGACATCGTCATAGGAGATGCCCAGGCGGCCTGAGCCGTGGTTCCAGAGTATGACGGCGGTTTTTTTTGCCGGGAAGCTGCGTATGCCGCGCTTCACGAAGCGCACCAGGTTCGCCTCGCTGCCCATGTCGGCGTAGTTAGTAGTAGAGATAACAGGGGAAGTTATCTTCATGGTGTCCGCGTCCCGCATGATGTGCAGGGTCTTTGAACCGCGCGGGAACTGCAGGTTGCGGCCGTAAATGTCGTCTATGCCTAGGATGCCGTATTCCACCACCACGGCCAGCTTGTCGGAGGAGCCTACGGCCTCCATTTCGTTTATATCGTTGTTCGCGTAACCCAGTATGCCCAGGTCGTTGACCCCGTTTATGAAAACCAGCACCAGCCATTCGCGCCCGGCGGCAGGAGCGGGCTGCGGCACCGCGGCAACAGGGGCGGGGGCGGTTGCCGCCGGGGAAGCGGCGGGGCTGGGCAGGTTCGACATCAGGCTGTCAAAGGAAACGTCCTGGGCTTTTAAGCCCATGGACATCGCGGCCAGGACCGCTAAAGTTAAGATCGCACGTTTCATATCAATATTTTAGCCCATGGCCTGACTTTAATCAAAGGCACTAAGCCCCATAAGCCAATAGGTCTTTAGTCCTATGCCACATAAAAAACCGGAGGTATCGACGGCCTCCAATATTATAAGCGAATCTCTTGACTTGTCAAGGCCGCCCCCAAAACAGGGGGCAGGCTCCTTTTAATAGGGGGCGAAAGGCGGCACTTTTTCCCTTCGGGTTGTTAGTTGCACTCAAACACCCTCGGAGCTCCGCTGTAACTCTGGCATCTGCCTGAAGGAGTGAAACCATACCCCCATATACCGTAAGGAATCTCCGTTGTGCCGGGGTAGGCACCGTACTTGCGCGCGGTAGTAGCAAGGACGATCGGGCCATTAGCGAGGAAAAAGTCATACGCGCCCGTGTCCCACTCCCGCTGCGCCACGTATTTGCAGCGTATCAGCCGGCAGGCGGTCAGGTCTGTCAGGGCACAGGCTCCGCCGTTGTTACAGATATTCTCGAGCTTCCCGCTCAAAGCAATGCCCGGATTGTCTATCTTGAACATGCGGTGGCCGGCGGCAAGCAGGTTGCCAACCGACACCGCGTTCCTGGCCCTTGAGATCTCTACGGTCTTGAAATAGAGCGGCGTGCCTACCGAGGCAAGTATGCCGATTACAAGCACCACGACAAGCAGCTCTATAAGCGTAAAACCACTTTTACTGTTTTTTATTTCTCCCGCCCTCTTAACCCGGGCCGGTTTCAGGCAATTTGAAGATGGCATGAATATACTCATAATAATTCCCCCGCCAGCCTGACGACGTCCGGCACCAGACAGGACTTCATCGGAGCACAGGCGGCGCTACTAATATTATAAGCGAATATCTTGACTTGTCAAGGCTATACCTGATGCCGTAACAAGCGCTATGCGCCTAAAACGGCCAAGCCACCCTGAAAAGGGGGCAACTTTCAGGGGCAGTTGACTTCTACTGAGAGGTCGTCGAAATTGGCTTTTTTGTGGAAAAAGGTGCCACTGTATGAAGAAGCCTGGAGAAAGATCCTGATTTTTTTGGCGCCTGCCGGCAGCGGCCATTCGCTCGAAGCCAGGGTCCATTTATTGGAACTGACCGGTTCGAAATCGCTCAGGTAGGTATAATCGCCCTCGGCGCGCATGGCGTAGCCGTAAAGGTAAGGCTCGCCGTCACGGCCCCGGCCTTCGGCGCGCAGGTAGCCGGAAAATTTCACCTTGCAGCCCCCGCGGGCTATTCTGGTTGTAAATTGCGAGATGTCCACATCCTGATAAATAGAGCCTTCAGTTCCTTTCTCCGTAAAGTAATATATCCCTCCATGAGAGCTTCCACGCGCGATCATACTGCGCTTAAAGCCGCCGTAGGCCTGCCAGCCGCAGGGGCCCTCAAGCCCGGGGTTGAAGACAAGGTTCCTGCCTAAAGCCGGATTGGACTCCGGCACCGGGACCAAGGTACAGGGAAAATCCTGCGCTAATTTAGTGGCCCGGCTTATATTGAGCCTGGCCCGCATTTCCGGCCAGACTTCAAAACGGACCTTGAGCGCGGCAATAAAGACTATCACGAAAACTACCGCGGCGGCCGACCAGGCGTACCGCGACAGTTTCTTCCGCGCGGTCATATCCGCTGGCGCCATCGGCTGGAATATGGGCGAGGCTGCCATGGACTCCATTATCTGGAGGGCATACCCGGCATCCGCGCCCGGGAGTTCCAGACATTCCGCGATCTTTAAATAGCCGGTGGAAAAAGGTCCGCCTTTAGGGGCTTTGGACAAAACGCGCAGCAGGGTGGCCAGTTTTTTCAGGTCGTCGCCGGGCTCGCCGGAAGCCGCGCAGCCGCAAAGGCATATCCGCCCCCCCTTTGCGAGGAAAACCGCGCCTGGAGATACCGCGCCATGCGCCGTGCGGGGGGACAGGCCGTGCAGGTATTTCAAGACCCGGGCTGTTTCATAACCTATCTTGAGCGCCTCGAACTCGGTATACTTCCCGCCTTTCTCCATTATCGAGGTCAGGCTTTCCCCCTCGAAATATTCATACACGACAAATTTTTTCTCAGCCCCGCCCTCGGAAACCGTAACGGTCTCAATATACACCGGCATGCCCGGGTGTGAAAGGAACGGCGCCGCCCCGGCCTCCGGGCCGGAGGCTTCGCGGATATAAACTTTTTTACCGTCCGGCCCCTCCGCCGTGAAAACAGCGCCGCCGGGCCACGGCGCGGCCGGCGACAGGTTTGAATATTGTTCTCCCAGGTTCATCTTTAGTTCCCTCACCGGTCAAGGCCTTCGAGGCTGAAAATATACACCTTGGAACCGAACGCGTTGCCCTGCGCGGCCGCCAGGATCCTCCCGGCGGGGTCGAAGGCGAGGCCGGCGACCCCGCCCTTGTCCCAGCTGCCCAGCCTGAAAGTTTTTATCAGCTTCCACGAGGCCGTGCTGAACAGGCGGACGTACAATTTATTCCTGCTTGTGAAGTGCGCGGCGAAGAGATTCCCGTCCCGGCTGAACGCGCCTTCAGCCGAGATCAGATAGCGGTACTCCTCCTGGCCGGCATCCTCATTAAGCCTGGCCAGCCGCTTGCCGGAGAGATCCGTTACGTCTAAGATCTCCTGCTTGCCCTCCGGCAGCACCAGGAAACCGGCGGGGCTGTATGAAAAAAGCCCCGACCCGAAGCCCGGCCTGTCCTTGACGAGGACTTCCTCGGAATTGCTCCCGATGTACCTGCGCATGACGCGCCCGAGGTTGTGCGCCTTGGCGGCTTCGTCCCAGAAATAATCCTTGTAGATAAGGAACCCGCCATCCTCCGTAAAATTCAGCGAAAAGACCGGGCCGCCGGACAGCGCCGGCTTCTGCACCACCCGCCCGGCGGCGTCAAACAATATTATCTCGCCGCCCGCACTGCGCTCTTCCTCCTTGTCGTACTTATTCATGGCCGCGGCTATCAGGTTCCCGTTCGGGCTTACGGCCACGGAATCCAGTGTTTTCTCCAGGGGCAGCTGCCACCGCACCTCCCGGTCGCCCGCGGAAACAAAGCTCAGTTCGGAAACGCCCTCGCCGGTCGAGAAACCGATCACAAGGGCGCCGTCCGGCAGGAAGCGGACGGAGCGCGTATAATATCCGGGCTTGTTGTT
The DNA here is from genome assembly GCA_030651035.1 of Elusimicrobiota bacterium. Lineage (GTDB taxonomy): Bacteria > Elusimicrobiota > Elusimicrobia > Elusimicrobiales > UBA9959 > UBA9959. The sequence continues at coordinate 17,460 of JAUSCK010000261.1, read as the reverse complement.
AAAACTCCCGGTGTTCTCACGTTCCCAGTTCTTAGTTTCCCAGAGATAAAGCCCGGTATCACCGGCCAGCGCCAGCAGTTTCCCGTCGGGACTGAACTCCAGGCCGCCCGGTTCCGCCCAGCCGACTTTCCCGGCTTTCAGCACCGCCATTTCTCCGTGCCCTGAAAAAAGCAGACTGACGCCCCAGGCGGCCGCGGACAGCAAACCAAGAAGAAGCAGGACCCTCAGCAGTCCGCGGGCTTTCGACGCGGGTTTCCCGGCGATCAGGACGGCAAGGTCCTTTTCCAGTTCCTCCGCCGACTTGTACCGCTCAGCCGGCGCCGCGGCCGTCATTTTTGAGAGGATGCCGCAGAATTCCTGTGAAAATCCGGTATAGCGCTTTATGCCGGCAAAGGTCCCCTCCGCGCGGAATTCGGACGGGGGTTTATGCGAGAGCAGGAAGGCCAGCGAGGCGCCCAGCGCGTAGATATCCCCCGGCGGCGACGGCGGCTTCCCCGGCGGGCCGTATTCCTCGTCATCCCTCGGGCGGCTTTCAAAAGGCTTTATTCCGGCGAGGACGGGCCGCCCCGCGGCGGTCAGGTAAATATTGCGCGGAGAGATCCCGCCACAGGGAAGACCGTAGCCCGGGCCATGAAGTTTTCTAAGAGCCCCGGCCAGGGCCGCGGCGATACCCGCCGCCTCCGTCTCCGAAAAAGGCCTGCCCTCCTCCGCCAGTTCAAGGAAGGACTTCCCCTCGGCGGCTTCATAAACCCAGTAGACCGATGAGCCCGGGCCGGACCCGTTTTCAACCAGCCCCAGCAGGTTTTCAAGCGAGGGATGCCGCAGGTTCAGCAGATTCGCCGCCTTAAGGCCGAGCACGGGGCGATCGATCCCGGAGAGGTCGTTCGGGACCTCGTAGATCCTGCAGGGCCTGCCGGTTTTTTTATCCGTCCCGCGGCGCAATGGAACCACCGCGGGCGCCTCCCCGGCCTCTTCTGCCAGGAAGCGCCCGCCGATGATCCTTTCCCGCGGTTCCGGGTTCATTTTTTTCCGTCCAGCTTTTTCGCCAGCTCAGCCAGGCGCGCGCTAACTTCCCGCAGGCCGCCGGCCAGGTTTTTCTGTATCCCCTCGGTGGCCTTTACGCCTGCTTTGGCGACTTTGCGGGCCTGCTCCTTTATCTTCTCTTTTTTCGCGGTCTCCTCGGCCTTTTTGGCGGCCGCTACTATCTTTTCCCCCACCCTGCCAAGGCTGTCGGACAGCTCCGTCTTGATGGCCTTCACTTCGTCGCTTGAAGCCGCGGTCACAAGCGCCTCCTGCACTTTGCGCCCCAGTTCGGCCAATTCCCTGGAAAGAACCCCTGTTTTGTTTTTAGTCGTCATTTTATTCTCCTCCCCGCTGTATCAGTTCCGCTAAAGCCTGCTGGAAGTTTATATCGTCTGTGTCGGTAAGCTTCACTATGCGCCTGTTGAAATCGGTATAGAAAACGGAAAGCAGGTAATCCGCTTTGCGCAGCTGAGAAAGCTGCGAGCCCAGCACAGCCGCGGCCAGGGGGTTTTTCAGCCATTTCCCGTCCAGGGCCTGCTCCGTTATGAATGTTGCCACCAGTTTGGCGCCGTTAGCTTTTATCCGCAAGGCCCGGCGGGACAGGTACTTCGGGAAATTGAACGCAGGGTCTTCGGCCAGCTGTTCTTCCGTAGGCAGCGGCAATTCCGGGGGCGGCGGCGCGGGGGGAGGCGGCATGGAGGCGCGGTAGCTGCCGGCCAGCTTCTCCGTGACAACGGGCGCGGGAGCAGGCGGGGGCGGCGGTTTCTGCGGTTCCGGCGCCGGGACTTTTATCTCCGAAAGGGAGATTTCCACCGGCTGCATCTCGCGGCTGCTTTTCCTGACCCCTGAGGCTATATACAGGTTATGCCGGACAGCCAGAAGGCGCTGGCCGCCTCCGCCCAGAAACTCCTCGGCCGCGGCCGGGTTGACGCCGTAATGCGGTATTTTCACGGTCAGGTCGGCGGTATCCCAGCGGCTGATAACCTCCAGGTCTTTCGTGCTTGAACACCAGAGCACTTCGAAAGGCAGGGCGCTGTCCGGGTACTGTTCCCTGGAATAGGGCACAAAACCCATTTTCTGCCACTGCTCGTCTACCTGTTTCAGGCTGCACGTTTTGGAGTTAACGGTCAGGAATACCGGGGCCTCCCACACGGCTTTCAGCAGTGGGTCGGCGGAATCCTTCTTGTAATTCGACAGCAGGCGGCCGCAGGCCTCCCTGAGCCACATCGTGACGCGCGCCGTCTCGCGCACGAGGCGCTCGGCTTTTTCCCTGTTCACGGTGACCGCCCACTCCTCCGGCAGGATCAGGTCCCGGACGCCTTTCAGCACTATTCCCAGAAGGCCGGGCACCAGCGGGGGCCCGTTTTCGATACATTCCTCCCAGCACTTGCGCATGCCGCCGTAAGTTATCGCCCTGCCCGTCTCCGGGAGGTCTTTTTCCTGGCAGCGCAGCACCTGGTCCAGCAATTCGGGAATATGCCGCACCACGGCGGCCACGGAGCCGGAGCAGCGGGAATTGTTCACGACCCCGGTCTGCGAAATATTCATCGTAAAATCGTCGTTGTTCAAATAGCCTGAAACCTGGAGGTAAGGCAGTTTCGGCGTAAGGCCCATATCCAGCATCACATTATTCACCGAGACCGCCAGGTTGCTCACGGGCGAAGGCCATTTAGGCACTGAAATATAACCGTGCAGCCCCCCCTCTTCGAAGTATATCCCCTTCCCGCCGGTTTCCAGCCTGGCGCGCGGGATGTCCTTCTTGTTTATCAGCACCGGGACCGGGCTTAAAGCGCAGCGCTCGCGCACCTGGGAAAGCAGGGGCTGGTTCTTGAACTCGGTGACCACGCCGCGCCAGACTATCCTCACTACGGTACCTTCACCGGGGTCCCCGCTTAGCTGAATGAACTCCTTGCCCAGCTCCTCTATTTTAAGCCAGTAGCGCGAGCCCGCCGCGCCGGAGCTGACCGTTATCCGCTGCGGCTTAAGCCTTAAGGCGCAGAGCAGGCCGGTGGCCAGGTGCCTGGCGGCCGCATTATCGGCGGTCTTTGTCTCGAAGATAGCGGAATACGGGTCAGCAAGCCTTTCCTTGCTGAAAGACGCCCCGTCAAATTTTATCTCCAGCCCGCCATCCGGCAGTTCCTGGATGGCTATCGCCGAAGCTTTTCCGGCGAGGGCGCAGCGGATGATAGGAAGAAGGCAGGTCTCCGGGTCCGGCAGCTGGAAGCGCATAAGCTTGTCCAGCGCCCGCTGCTTATCTACCACGAAGGAACCGGAACCGACAAGCACCCCCGCGGCCTCCGCGGCCGGGGCCCGGAACGCCTCGGCTTCCTCCCCCGCGTCCTCAGGCTCCTCTATGCCGTGCTGGGCCGCGCTGAGCAGGTCTTTTACCGGGAGGTGCTCCCGCAGGCGCAAAAAACCGCTTTGCGGAAAGTTAGGGTTGTAATTCTTGAAAAACGAGACTGCGTATTTTCCGGTCGTTGTCAGGGCCGTTACATCTCCGGCAGGCACGCAGCGCGCCGGTTTGTCCGGCGTCGTAAGCCCCCACTCCCGGCCGGCTTCTGTTACCCGCACTTCTTCCTTGAGGTCCCGGATGGAATCGAGTCCCAGGATCCCCTTCTGGCCTTTGACATCCCAGCGCTCCGCGGTCCGCCCGCGCCTGCCCTGGTAGAAGAAAGGGGTATCGCCCACCCAGACCACCCGCCCGCCCGAGCGGATATAAGACATCACCAGGCAGTCCCCGGTCGGCGTCGCGGCCACCACATCCGGCACGATATCCTGCGAAAAAAAACAGATGGACCCGTCGGCGCCGCCCTCCACCTGCGCCTTCAGCCATTCCCTCAGCTGGAACGCGGAAACAGGAGTAAAGCCCCCGGAGTCGATAAAAGCCCTGGCCAGTTCTGCGCTGTTCTGAACCAGGGAGCACTGGTATTCCAGGTCATAAAACACAACCTTGCGCAGTAAGCGCCAATCAGTCACCTTCACTATGTCCGCGGGGGCTTCAGCCATTGCGCCCCCCCGCGGCGTCCAGTTTTACGGCCGCTTCAAGCAGCTTCTTTTCCAGCTTTTCGCCCAGGTTGCTGGCGCCTTCGGCATCCGGGTGAACCCCCCCCTCCTGCTGGAGCAGCATGGACTTCAGCAGCAGGAAGGACGCGAAGCCCGGGCGGGAGGCGTGCAGCCCGGCCAGATTTTCAATGAAAGGATGGGAGCAGTTTATTACCGGGCAGAACCGGCCGCCTTTGAGGCGGTAGCCCTCGTCCCGGCGCCCCACTCCGTAAGGCGCTTTCCTGAAGATGAAAGGCTGCTGCGCCGCGGAATTGTGCCCGTAGCTTAACCGGGCGGGATAGACGCAGGAATAATTCCTGCCGCATACCTCGCCGAGGAGCGGCAGGGTTTTCAGAAAAGAGGCCAGCCCGGGCGCGAGCTTCCCGGCGTCGGTTTCCTCCGCTATCACCAGCGCGGAAACTTCCATCGAAGTCATCGATTCCCCGGCCCAGCTAATGAAGTCCGCGAAGCCGCAGGTTTCTGTTTTAAGCAGCACCGGCGCGCCCAGCGCGCACAGCGCGTGCGTTACCGCGTCCGGGGCCGCCGCCGCAAAATACGACGGGCTGTTCTCGTAGAGGCCTCCCAGCCGGACCAATTTTTTCCAGGCGGCTTTCAGGTCCTCTATGGAAACCGGCACGCCGGTCACCGCCGGGAGTATCTTCCACTCCTCGAAATCGTACCGGAAGTCGGCCAGGAAACCGCCGGCAAGGAATTTAAGGAAGGTCTTGCGCCGCTCCCATTCATATTCCAGCGTCCGCACCTCGGCGGTTTGCTTCAGGGCGGAGGCTTTTGAGAGCCTCAGGGCCACCGCCTCCAGTTCGGGCCGCAATTTCTTCGGCAGCTCTTTGGAGGCCAGGCGCTTTATTATGGCCATAGCCTTCGCATAATTCTCGTCTTCCATCACGTTGTCCCGGGTGATGGTGTGCTCGAGGTAGCGCGATTTTATCTTGAACTCTACGCCGGGTATAAAAACCTTACGGCCCTCTTTAAGCGTCAGGCCGCGGTTGTAAAAGCCGTAAAAGGGTTTGTCCTCCCCGCTGTAAGAAAGCCCTCCCGGCAGTTGGACCGCCTCCGGGGCCGAGAAGGCCATGGCGACCTCGGTGCCCTCTTCGGAGTAGCGCAGGCTTTCGCCGCCGGGCAGCGAGAAAGGTTCGTTAAGCTGAAGTTCGGGACTTCCAAGGCTCCGGTCCGTAAAGACTATCCTGGTATCGGCGTGGCGGCACCAGTACCTTACGGTCGCGAGCGATTTTTCGGACAGGGCCGCGTATTCCTGCGGGGACATCCTTTTATGGATCTCCACCAGCGTGCCGTCGCGCGGGTCCGGCATGCGGTACTTCTGGTAGCTGCGGTAATCCGGGAAATCCAGCCGCCAGCTCTCCATGTTCTTAGCGGTATAAACGCGCACCAGTTCCGGCTTCAAAGCGAAGACCGAAAGGAAACCCACCCCGAATTTCCCTATCTTGGTAAGGTCGTTCTCCTTGCTGGACTTGAACAGGACCAGCAGGTAATTGTCCAGGATATCCTCGTCCATGCCGCTGCCGTCGTCCTCGACGCGCAGCACGGCCAGGCCCTTCTCGCCTTTCGGGCCGGGGACATATTCAAGGCTGACGTCGATGCGGTTGGAACCGGCGTCTATCGCGTTCTGTATCAGCTCGCGGTAAAAAGCGAGGGTGTCGGAGAACTGGCTGACCAGGTCCCGGACCATGCCCTGCGCTGAAATGTTAGCCGTTTTTTCCATCTTCCTTGCCGAAGGCCAGCGCCGCCTGCTGGGCCGAAAGGTTGAAGCGTATCTCGCGCACCCGGTCGAGGAACTTTTCCTCTTCGGAGCGCCGCTGCGCCTCTTTCTCGAATTTGCAGTAGCTCTCAAGCAGCTCCGTTATCTTCTCAAAGCCTACCGGCTTTGAAAGCTCCGCTATTATCTTTTCCTTCTCGGCAAAAGGCAGGCCGAAATAAGAGTCGGGCTCCTCGAAGTCCTCTATAAATGTTATCACGCGCCCCGCCAGGTGTTCGATAGCCCTGCCGGAAAGCCCCTCCTCTATGCAGCGGGCCCCGATCTTATCCCACTGCTCCGGTGTCAGAGGCAGCCAGGGCCCCTTGCCCTTCAGCTTTTTGTCGCGCAGCAGCCGCACAAAATCCGCCGGGGTTTCCGGCCCCAACGCGTTGATGGGGTTCTGCGAGATCCTGCTCAGGGTGGCTTCGTCCATATGCACCGTATTCGCGTCGCAGATGAGGAACCATTTCCCGTTCTTGGGCCCGATGGTCCCGTCCAGTATCCCGAAAACCGTACCCAGGATGTTCTTTTCCTCCTGGCGGATATCCGACTCGGAACGCGCGGAGAAAGCGGTGTCGATGTCGGGCCAGTAAACACCGCAGACGCCCTCGTAATCGAAAACCTCGGTCTTGAAGATATCCAGCAGGCCCTTGGCGGACTGGTTCTGGTAGGAGGAGGCCCAGTCGGTGCGGCGTATCACGCGCATTTTGGCCGGCAGGCCGCTTTTTTCGCAGAGCTCCAGGAAATAGCGGCCTATGGCGTGGGCCGTCACGGTCTTGCCGCAGCCGGGCTTGCCCAGCACGAAAAGTATCTGGTTGCGCACTTTTTTCGGGTTCTTCCCGGCCTTAAGGTCGAAACCGGCTATGTCCCGCGCGAGCCGCCGGCCCGCCGCCGCGAACCCGGTATTGCCCACGATGTCGTCGAAGGTCACCGGCAGGAGCTGGCCCGGCTCGTCGGCGCCGGCGCGCGAGGTTTTCCAGCCGGAGAACGAAAGCCTCCCGCCGCGCACCAGCATCTCCGCGGGCTCTTTCTCCAGCCCCTTCAGCGCCCTGGCCAGCAGGACGAAATAGGAATTCAGGCAGCGCGCGGCTTCGCTGTCCCGCGCGGGGCGCTTCGAGCTGTCGCTGTGGCCGGCGTAAAATTCCAGGAACGAGGCGCAGTCCGAGAGGATCGCCCGCGAAAGAGCTTCAAAGCCCAGGCCGGGCCAGGTCTTGTAGTGCTCCCCGGGAAGGACGGCCTTTTCCGGCAGCGCGGAGGGGCCGGAAACCGAAGAAAGGCGCTCCGCCGCTTCTTGCGCGAAAATATACCCGGCGTAAACCGCCGGCGCGGCGCCCGCGGCGAAAGCGGCGCCGGCGCAGGCGAGCGCGCCCGAGACCGCCTCGAGGGCCTGCAGGTTGAGCGGCGTCGTGCCGAAGGCCCCGGCATCCACCGTGACCAGCGCGGCCGGCAGGCCCGAAGCGGCCACGGCGGCCCTGGCGTTCTCGGCCTCTTTTTCAAGCGATTGCGCGTTAAGGGTTATGTTCATATGGCGTATATTATGTTCCTTGCTGTGGAAGCCGCGAGCAGCCGCCTTAAAGCCGGCTCCGCGCTTTTTGTACAGGCGAACTTGCGGTCCTTGTGCACGCGGTAGCCTAAATTTTTAACGCGCGCCTCTATAAGGTCTTTAGCCTCGCCGGACAGGAACTCCCTGTACATCCCCTCGAAGGGATCGTTGTTTATGTCGGCCTTCAGCTCCAGCGAGGCCCTGTCCAGCGGGAAATGCAGCACGGCGTCGCCGGGAGAAGCCTGGGGCCAGGCCGGGGGGAAGCCGGTCTGGGCGCTCCAGAACGGGCCTATGCGCGCGCGGCTTATCTCCTCCACGCGCACCCCCTTGATGCCGCCCATGATAAGGAACATCAGCTCGCTCTCGTCCTGGGCGTACTTCTCCAGTTTCATCCTGAAGTCCATGGTGGGTTCGCTGTAATCTCCGCTCCGCTCAAGAAAAGCGCTCGCCCAGACCGCGTCCTTCTGTTCCAGCAAAAGACAGTAGCGGGTAAAAAGAGCCGGGGAAATAGCGTAAGCGTCGTATACGACCTCAAAAAAAGCGCTGCCGCTTTCCCTGTCCACCCGGCGCAGCTTCACCTCAACGCGGTTGAGCGGCTTAAGGACGACCTGGCCCAGGCGCCTGAAATATTCGAGTTTCGCCGCCGACCGCTCCGCCAGGCTGCGCCCTGCGGCCAGCCTTTCCTCCTGGCTGGCTATAAAAGCCGGCGCCAGGTCCTTGTCTATCTTTACGGACAGTACGTCATTTAAAACCGGCAGGCCTGTCCGCCTGTCCAGGTTTATGCCGCCATAGACGCCCCGCCGCAGCGAAGGCGCCAGGCAGGAGATATAGGCTGAACAGACATAAGGGTCGGGGTAGGAGGAGTTAAGACGGCCGGCCAGTATAAGCGCGGAAAGGGTGCGGCAGTAGCCCTCCAGGTTTTCCCCGGAAAGGCAAAGAAGCCGCTCCTCACCAGCCCGCGCGTCCAAGGCTTAAACCGCCTTCTGCCCGCCGCCGGACTTGGCGTATTCTTTTTTAGCCAGCTCTATGGTTTCGACGATGCGCTCTTCCTTTATGGCGCGCTCGGCGGCCAGGTTGTCGCTCACCAGCTTTTCGGTCTCGGTGTCGTAGATCTTCATCTCGGCGGTAAGCTTGGTTATGTTCTGGGTCAGGTAAAGCGAGGTTTCAGACGCCAGCTTGGCCAGCTTGTTGACGCTTTGCTTGAGCGACTCCATGGACTTGTTCATCTCTATCGTGAGCTCGCCGGCCTTGGAGATGGAAGCCAGCCCCGCCAGGTTGCCGCTCAGCTCGTTAAGCAGCTCGTTGCCGGTGGCGTAGAGGGTGCTCATGTTGGAGTGGAGGCTCGTCATGATCTCCATGAAATGCCCGTTCATCGTGATGATGGAGGAGATCCGGTCCTCGGCGGTGGAGAAGAAGCGCAGCTGGCCGCCGTGCTCGTAGATAAGGCGGCGGACGTCCGAGATCTTCGCCTCTATCTCGCGGGCCTGGGAGCTCTTCTGGTCGGGCAGGGCCTTGAGCTCGGCTTCCAGTTTCTTGCGGTGCTCCTCGAGCGCCAGCACGTAACCGGCCGCAGTTTCCTCGTTCTTGGCGGCGGTCACCATCTTCTCGCCCAGCCGCTTCATGTCTTCCTGCAAATTCTTGATGTCGGTCGCCATCACGTCCAGGTAGTTGCCCACCTCCTGCACCTGCCGCTGCGCCACTTCCACCTTCTCGTTGAGGAGGTCCTTGAGGTCGCGGGAGGGCATCAGTTCTTTTACCAGGGGGAGCTTGTGCGCGAGCCCGGCGCAGTTGCTGCCCACGTTCTTCAGGGTGACGATGTTGCCGAGGTAATTAAAGATGCTTTTCTGGTCCCCCACCTCCTGCGTCATCTCCTTGGAGAGGCGCTCATAGGCCTGGGAGAGCTCGGTAAACTTGCGCAGGTCGGCCGCGTTCTTGGACTGGTACTGGGTAAGCATCTTTTCGACGGTTTCGCGGTTGTAGCCTTCCCCGTCGTAAACCACCTGCTTTTTCAGTACGTCGTCGGTTTTAACCTGCTGCTGTTCGTTGTTTTCCATGACCCCTCCGTGTTTTAGGCCGGCGCAGGCGCGCAAGCCCCGTTATTGGAGAATTATATCAAACTTAGCCCTGTACCCCCCCGGGCGGTTTTTTCCGGCAGGCCCCGGCTTTATAGTTTTTTATCTCAGGACTTCGGCGGCGAAGGCTTTGACTTCTTCTATGAAGGTTGGCCAGGAGTTTACCGGCAGCTGCCCATCGCGGCTGGATATCACTATGTGGCCGGGGGCGCCCTGCACCCGCAGGCCCAGGTTGCGCTCGAACCAGGCGGCGCGCTGCGGCGTGAAGAACATATGCACGGAGGCCTCGTCGGACCCGGTCAGCCGGTACTTGTCGGAAAAGAGCGGGAAGGCGGGCAGGTCAATATCTTTAAAGCCTATGGCTTCGCCTATTTTGTAGATGAAAGATTCAGGTTTCAGCTCGAATTCGGGAATAGCGCAGCCGGAACAGTCTATAAGAGCCAGCGTGAAATTATGGCTGTGGCTGTTCTTGCCGCCCCGGGTGACATAGCGGTAATCAAAAACACTTATAACCCCGGCCCGGCACTGCAGCTGAATGAGGTTAGCGGCTTTGCGGGAATAGCCCAGCCTGAAGATCTCAAGCCCGGTATTCTCCAGGGTATTGACGTCAGGCCCGTCGGGAGACAAAGCCAGGCCCAGGGAAGACGCCAGCTGCTCCAGGTCCTTCCTGCGCTTCCAGCTTAAATAGAACACCAGGCCCGTCACGGCCGCAATTACGGCCGCAAAGACCAGCACCGGGTGCGCTTTAAAAAGTTCCATCCCCCCCTCCATTAATTTATCAGTTCCCGCCCGTATCTTTCAGGTCCAGGCTATCCAGCCCGTCTTTGGCGGTTTTTTCGTAAAGCGCCTTTGCGGCCTTGGCCTTTTGAACCTGCCCGACGGTGGTTTTAAGGTAATCGCCGGGCGCGGCCAGGGGGTTACGGCCGACCGCGGGCGCCGTTGAAACGGCGGCCGAGGTCTGCGCGGACGACTCCGCCTTGGGCACGGGGACAGTTTCCGGCTGCTTCTTTTTACAGGCCGCGAAAGCCGCGGACAAAATAACAACCGCAGTTATAATTTTTATCTTCATCTTTCCCCTCCATCTTGCATTAAATTAACGCACTTCGTGCGGACTCTTCATTAGAGATTCACATGGATAAACAGGATGGACAGGATAGTAAAGGGGCAATAAAATCCTGCTTATCCTGTTCATCCATGTTCAATTCTTCATACGGCACCGGATGCCGGCCCCGGGTTAAAGTTCAATTATGCGCTCGGCTATCTGCACGGAGTTAAGCGCGGCGCCCTTGTAAAGATTGTCCGATACTATCCACAGTTGGAATTCGTTGGCCGCGGTTTTGGCGCGGCGCAGGCGGCCGGCGTATACCACCTCGGTGCGCAGGCCGTTTTCGAGCGGGGTCGGATAATTCTCAGGCTTCTCAAGGAATTTAAGGCCGGGCGTGCGCAGCAGCTCTTTTCTCAGTGCGCCTTCGGAACAGGGCCGCGCGACCTTGAACCAGGCGGCCAGCGAATGGCCGCGCAGCACGGGCACGCGGACGGCCGTGGAGCTGATCTTTATTCTCTTGTCGCCCCAGATCTTCTTCAGTTCCGCCTCTACCTTGTTCTCTTCGCCGGAATTTCCTTCGCCATCGAAATCCCCCACCTGCGGAAAAAGGTTGAAGGCTATGGGGCGAGGGAACTTCCCGCCTTTCAGCACCGGTACAGCGCCTTTTTTGAAATAGATCTTTAATTCTTTCTCAAGCCGGCCCATGGCCGATCTGCCCGCCCCTGAAACCGCCTGGTAGGTGGCCAGCCTGAGCTCGGTAACGCGGAACCTGCGGTGTATCCCGGCCAGCGCCACCGCTGCGCCGGTGAGCGTGCAGTTCGGCCCGGCTATAAGTTTTATATCCGGCCTGAGCTCCGCACCGTTCACCTCGGGGATAACAAGCGGCACGCCGTGCTTCAGCCGGAAGCGGGAGGAATCGTCTATGCACCACACCCCGGCCGCGGCCAGCCGGGGCGCGAATTCCCCGGCGACCTCGTCGGTGGAAACGAAAAAAGCTAGATCGGATCTTTTCAGCGCCTCAAGCGAAGGAGCCGCGCAGGCGTATTTTTTCCCGCGGAAAACCACGGAGGCGGGTTTTCGGCCGGAATTAAAAGGATAGAACTCGCCGACGGGAAAGCGCCTGCTTTCCAGCAGGCCCAGCAGTTCCCCCCCCACCATCCCCGAGGCGCCGACCACGGCCACGTTATATTTTTTCATATCCCGCTTTCTTCCCGCGGGGCGGCGGCTGCCACTGCCGGCACGGTTATTTCCTTCGAGTAGCCGGTGTTCTCAAGGTTATCCAGCGCGGCCGCGCGCAGGTAGAACATTTCCTTTGAAATAGCTTCCCGCCCGAAGGTCCAAAAATACGGCACCTTGTAAAAGTAGCGGGTGACGCGCTGCCAGTCGAACTTGTCGTAGGAAACCTCGAGCCAGGCCGCGCGGATATCCTCGCCGATGGCGGCAAAAGAGACGTTTATCTCGTCGGGCGAAAGCTCGGCCGCGAAGCCCTTTATAAAAACCTTGTATTCGTTGCCCGGCACAAGCTTGATGGCCATGGCCGGCTTGATGCCGGAAATGGGGGTTTCAAGCACGTTCTCGCCCGACGGGGAATTGCCTTTTATCGAGCGATTCAGCCACACGTCTTCCGCGTCGCCGCCGCTCATGGCCGCGGCTATTATGGGCGCGCTGGAGGCCGAGGTGAAGTAGCGCGACGAGGACCAGAGCGCCAGGTAGTTGTCCTTTTCCGAAGAAACGCGCGAGAGCGGGATCTCGGACCACACCCAGCGCGCGGAATCCACCCCGTCGAGAGAATCGTTGGGCAGCGGCTCGCGAGGCAGGTCGGCCGCCTCGATGAGGAAATAGGTGTGGTCGGAATTGAAGGTGGGCGCCTGGTTGAGCGCCATGTAGATCTTCCCGGGTATCGGCTCGGTGTCCCAGGAGGCCGGCCAGGACATTATTTTGGCGCGGCCGAGCTTCGCGCCGATAAAGGCCTTGGCGAAGCCCGCGGTGGGAACCGGCGGCAGCTTTATTATCCAGCAGTTGTTGTAGCCCACGTACCAGTCGGCGTGGAAGCCGCCGTCCGCGTACAGGTAATGCCTGCCCATGTTCTTTTCAGGGGAAAAATAGGCCGGCACCGGCGACTTGGCCGCAAAAGCCGTGCCCTTGCCCGCGTCGGGCGGGGCGGTCTGGGCGCTGGCCCCGGCGCAGCAGCAGGCAAGCAGGGCCGCCGCTAACAGGTATTGCATTTTCAAGCTCCTCTCGTGCTACTTTTTCAAAATATGTGTTACTCTGTCAAGGTCGTCCAGCGAGAAGTAGTGTATGATTATTTTACCATTCTGCGGGCCGGGTCCGGGGCAGACTTCCACCTTGGTGCCGAGCGTTTTCTCAAGCGAGGACTCCAGCTCCGCCACCTCGGGCGTGCGGCGGGAGCCGGCGCGGGGCGCCCTCGGCGCGCGCGGCCTGTCGGCGTGAAAGCCCTGGGCGAAGTTTTCCACGTCGCGCACGGAAAGTTTTTCGGCCACTATCCGCTGGTAGAACTCGCGGCGCCTGGCCAGGTCGGGGATGGAGATAAGCGCGCGGGCGTGGCCCTCGTGAATGGCGCCCGACTGTATGCCCTGGCGGATATCCTCGTCCAGCTCGAGCAGCCGCAAAGTGTTGGACACGGCGCCGCGCGACTTGTGGACCTGCTTGGCGATATCGGACTGGGAGACGTTGAAATTATCCATCAGCTGCCTGTAGGCCAGGGCGGTGTCCACCGCGTTGAGGTCCTCGCGCTGTATATTCTCCATCAGCGAAAGCCCCAGCTTCTGCTCGTCATCCAGATTTTTCTTTACGATGGCGTCTATCTCGGTAAGCCCGGCCAGTTTTGCGGCGCGCAGGCGGCGCTCACCGGCTATCAGCTCGTAGTCCTCTTCGCCGTTGTCCTTCCATACCGAAATGGGCTGCAGCAGCCCCCTTACCTTAATAGAGTCGGCCAGCTCCGCCAGGGCTGCTTCATTGAAATTGCGGCGCGGCTGGAAGCGGTTCGGGCGTATCATCCCGACCGGGATCCGCTGCACCATGTCCTCGGAAATGTCGTTGTTCTGGACCTTGCTGATAAGGGAATCTATTCCCCTGCCTAAAGCCTTTCTCATAGTTGTCTCCTTAATTATTAGGGCCGCCCATCTAAGCCAAGCCTCTACAGATCAGCCGCCCAGGTCGTACTCAAGCTCGGCCTCTTCGTTAATATACAAATCGGAATTTTTGTGCGCGGAGATATCAACGCCGCGCCGCTCAAGGAACTCCAGCGTGAGCTCCTTATAGGCAAGCGCGCCGCGCGAACTGGGGTCATAAACAAAGATGGACTGCCCGAAACTGGGGGCTTCGGCCAGGCGCACATTGCGCGGGATAATGGTCTTATAGAGCTTGTCGCCGTAATATTTAGCTATCTCCCCCCTCACCTCGTTGGCCAGGTTTATGCGGGAATCAAACATGGTTACCACCCCGCCGTCTATCTTCAGCCCGGGGTTAATAGCCTGGCGGATCTTCTCCACTGTATTAGTGAAGTTGGCCAAGCCCTGCATGGCGTAGTATTCGCACTGCACAGGGGTAATAACCGAATCAGAGGCGTTAAGGGCGTTAACAGTGAGCAAGCCCAGGGATGGCGGGCAGTCTATGATGATAAATTTATACATATCCTTAATATTAGCCAGGGCGCGCTTGAGGACGGACTCGCGCGAGAATTCGCTGACCAACTCAATCTCCGCGCCGGCAAGATTGTGGCTGGTCGGAATGATGTCCAACCACTCGACAGAGGTCTGGTGTATCGCCGACTCAACAGGGGCCTTGCCGCAGAGCACGTCGTAAATGTTCTTGTCTTTCTTGGTTATGTCTACGCCAAGCCCGGAGGTGGTATTACCCTGGGGATCAAAGTCTATAATAAGTGTCTCATAATCAAAAGCAGCCAGGGCCACGGCCAGGTTAATTGCCGTGGTAGTTTTCCCCACCCCCCCTTTCTGGTTAGCTATTGCCACTATTTCAGCCATATAAACTCCTATTTACCGCCGCAATATGTTTTCACGTGAATACAGCGCCCCCGATTCAATTACCAATTAATTGTATAGTTTTACAAAATGCAAGTCAAGATTATATATATGAACCAGCCCAAAGGATTATATTCGACAGCATCTTATGCCCCTGGAATCCGCCTTTTATTAAGTGACAGTCGTAACAGTGAACCCAACATTCGTGATTGTCATTCCTGCGATCTTTTGGCAGGAATCCAATTTTATGGATTCCCGCTTACGAATTGCGGGAATGACACATGGGTCTACTGAATATATACCAACAGCCGTCAAACCAAACCCAGAATTTGTTTTCACGTGAATACAATATTTGCATGGAAACCCGGCCGATGGAAAAGAAACTGCCCCCAAAACTTGCGTTTTGAGGGCAGAAACCGCTTCATGGTGTTTTTAGCACCCCTTGTTTTCACGTGAAAACAATCACTTCTCCATCTTCCTTGCGGCCTCATCGGCGCTTATGGACCCTTTCTCCAGGTCTTCCAGTATTCTAGCCAGATTTTCCCGCCGCTCCTTCTTTGAGGAACCGAACTTGGCGCCCCACCAGTGTTTGCCGAACAAAGCCTCCCACATATAACCCAAACCGAGCGCCACTATTATAACCGGCCAGTCCCTGGTGAATTTAAATGAAATATTCACCATTCCCAGATTATCCGCCCAGATAAGACCGCCTACCGCCACAACTATCAAACCCCAGAAAAACTTCCGCATACTGAAAGCAAGCATATTCTCCTCCTTAAATTAAGGCTTAGCCTCGACGCGAGGTTCATCCTATTCTATAAATATCTCAACCTTGTCCCCGCCGTCCTGCACGTCCACTATCTTCATGGGCTCCTGGTTATCAATAGCTTCCTGTATCTTGCCCAAGTCGACATCGTAACCCTTGTCAGCCAGCTTGGACTTTATCTTACTCTCAATAAACGGGGCCATGAACTTGGCCCAGCCCAGCGGCACATTGACATTCACCTTGGGCTCGGCGCTGCCGCCTTCGTAAACGCGTATCCGCAGCGTCCTGCCCTTCCCCCCTCCCGCGCCTTCCGGGACGGCTTTGCCCAGCGCCTCTAGCAGCTCCATCGCCTCGGCGGAAGAGATCTTTTTCTCCTCCAGCATTTTGAGTATCCGCATTTTTTCTTCGTTCATATATTGTCCCTTATCCTTCAAGACCTTTCAGCAGCCCTATCGCCTCCTGGGCCGTTATCTCCCCCCGCTCCAACCTTTCCACTATCCCGAGGCGGCGCTTCTTGGCCTCGGCCTGCAGGCTTCCAAGCCCCAGTCTGTTAAGGAGAGCGTCTAGCCGGCCCTTAACTGTGGGGTATGAAATATTAAGCTGCCGCTCGACTTCCTTAATATTTCCGCGAGCCGCCAAAAAAACCCTCAGGAAGTTTTCGTCCTCGGACGACAGCGCCGCAAAAAGCGGCAGGTCAAAACTCCCCTTAACGGTTGTCTTGCAATCCGAACAACACAATTCTGTTACGAGGACCTTTCCACTGCACGAGGGGCATTTATTAGGAATATTCATATTGTTAATGTTTGCCTTCACTTTATCAATGTATTTGTTGCTATATTAAAGTATAGCAGACACAACAAAGGATGTCAAGACCCTTCCTAATAATTTAGTGCTATAGGATTTTCCTTTTGGGATGAGATTTAACATGGATAAACAGGATATACAGGATTTTATTGCCCCTTTACTATCCTGTCCATCCATGTGAATATCCATGAAGAGTCCGCCCGAAGGGCGTTAATTCAAACGAAAAAAGAGGGGGGAATGAAAAGGCCCGGGCTCCGACCCGGACCTCTTCATGGTATTCCTGCCGGCCTTTAAAAACGGCGCGGCGGGGGGAAAGCTATTTTCCCTTTTCTATGGAAATGAACGGCACCCCTGCTCCGACATAGCCCGGCAGCACCCCGTTCCATTTCTCTATAGCCTTAAGCTGGGCGTCAACCTTGCGCAACTCGATAAGGGCAGGGGTAACCTGCTCGCGCTGCATGCGCAGGGCCTCGGCCTCGCCGCGGGACTTGGCTATCTGCTGCTCGGCGTCGCGCTTGGCCTTCTCGACGAGCTTTCCGGCCATCTGGGCCTGCTGATCGGCCACCTGTTTGTCTTCCACGGCCCGCAGGAACTGCTCGGTAAAGTCCAGGTCTACGACGGAGATATCCGTAACTATGATCTCCTTCTTCGTAAGCCTGTCTTTCACCTCCGTATTAAGCTCCTGGACGAGCGCGTTGCGCTCCGAGATGACCCTTTCGGCGGAGTAGCGGGCCGCTATCGCCTTAAAAACCTCCTGCACCGCCGGGTCAACGATGTTTTCAACATAATTAGGCCCCAGGTTGCGGAAAATGCTGATCGCGGTCTCTTTCTGTATCCGGTGGTTCACCACCAGGTGCGCGTTCATGGTCTGCAGGTCCTTCGAGAAGGCCTGCGTCTTGATATTGGCGCGCTGGATCTGTATAGAGAACTTGGTTATGCTCTCCACAAAGGGCAGCTTGAAGTGCAGGCCCTCGCTGTAGGAGTCAACAATGGCGCCAAGGCGGGTCTTTATAGCCACCTCGCCGGGCGGGACTATAAAGAACGTCGAGAATGCCAGCAGGGCAGCCACCACCACAATAACCGGCAGCAGCAGTTTGCCCGAGAAGTCTTTTTCCATGTTTCCTCCGCCTTGTTTTTTAGATTCACCGCCGAATTGCTTCTTGAATTCACCGATAACCTCGTTAAGGTCGTCAAAAAAAGAATTATCCATGGAGAGATTATACATATAAAGCCCGCCTTTTAATAATTTATATATATCTAGGGGTGCATTACCTCCATCTCGGCGCTTTTTCACAATCTGGTCAGCTACACATAAAAAGCTGCTATCAGACGGCAGGCTGACTGCCAACTCTCACAACATACCGGTATTGTTCCTGGTCTTTTAGAAAGCCTG
>JAUSCK010000247.1 GCA_030651035.1 Elusimicrobiota bacterium | reverse complement strand
CTGTATACTCGTAAGGGTATCAAGGGTTCGAATCCCTTCCTCTCCGCCAGATTTTACATTTTTCATTTTCGGAAAAAAATTCCGAATTCTGCGCGCGCGAAAAATTGAAATTTGGCAGGAATTCCCACGGTTTTTTGAATTCAAACGATAGCACTTTCCTGCCAATCCGGAAGTTCGAACCAATCTTTTTCAATATTTCCCGGTTTTCATCAGGTTTTCCACTTTCCGCAATCTCTCCGACGTGCGCCGCCTCCCTGTAAAAGTTTATCTCAGGTTCGAACCGATTTACACTCTGCCGTGCAAAAGCTGCTAATTTATCCTGTATTACCTTTTTGTCGTTGATAATTATAAACTTCTTTTGGACATATTCATCCTGCGTCAGCTTCCCGCTTAAAACCATGTCCAAAAGAAGATTTAAATTACAGGTAAGGGAATCCATTTTAAATCGCAGCTTTTGGACGGTCCCGGCCACGGCCTGGGCCGATGCGGCTCTTTCCTTTTCCGCCATAAGGATGAGCCCATTGGCCAGGGCCGGGGGTAAGGAAACAGATTTTAATTCACCTTTTATCTGAGCCTCGATCAGCTCTTCCCTTACATAAGGCTCGGCGCAAGGCCCCTTGCGCTTGGTACAGCGCAGGTAGTTATGGCTCTTCTGGGTTTCGGTGGTTATAAAGCAACCGCATTCCTCACAATGGAACAGCCCGCGATATGTGTAGGGCTTCAATTTAGGCCCCTTAGGCTTGCTCTTGCGCGTCATTACAGCCTGGCAGTGGTCGAACAGCGCCTTGGTTATGATCGGCTCATGCTTGCCCTCATAGATTTCGCCCTTATACCTTATAACGCCGTAATAGACCGGGTTCTTGAGCATATACTGGTAGTTAGAGGTTGAAAGGGCGGTATGCCGCCCTTTCAACCCAACACCATTCATTATGCGGCGCACCTCGGCCAGTGGGTAGTCGCCGCTGGCGTACAACTCAAAGGTCTTGCGGATAAAGACCGCCCGGTCTTTATCCGGCAAGATAGTCCGGGTGTTCTTGTCGTTTAAGTAGCCAAGCGGGGCACAACAAGGCCAGATACCGTTGCGGAGTTTTTGGCGAAAGCCGCGCCGGATGTTTTCCGAAAGGTTATCAACGTAGTATTTAGAT
>JAUSCK010000234.1 GCA_030651035.1 Elusimicrobiota bacterium | reverse complement strand
ACTGATACCTCAAGATCCGGTGCGGCTTCAGTGTTCATTACAACCGCAACTTCACGGCTGGACGCTTATGGGGCATTTATATCTACTGGTTCAAGCATCACCGGCGCCAATACTGCGTTCGTAAGCACAGCCACCTCCAGGCTGGATGCAGAAACTTCAAAGACAGGAGCGCATACCGTCTTTGTTACGACAGCAACTTCACGATTGGACGCGTATGTCGCTTTTCTTACCACTGCGACTACCAGGCTGGATACTGATACCTCAATGTCCGGTGCGGCTTCGATGTTCATTACAACCGCAACGTCACGATTGGACGCGTATGTTGCTTTTCTTACCACTGCGACCACAAGGCTGGATACTGAAACCTCAAAATCCGGTGCGGCTTCAGTGTTCATTACAACCGCTACTTCAAGATCGGACGCGTATCTTGCTTTCCTTACCACCGCGACCACAAGGCTGGATACTGATACCTCAAGATCCGGTGCGGCTTCGGTGTTCATCACAACCGCAACTTCACGGTCGGACGCGTATCTTGCGTTTCTTACCACCGCGACCACAAGGCTGGATACTGATACCTCAAGATCCGGTGCGGCTTCCGTGTTCATTACAACCGCTACTTCACGATCGGACGCGTATCTTGCTTTCCTTACTACGGGCACCGTCGCTATTGATGCAAAACTCAACAGTGCTTTAAACTCCGCGCAGATATTCGTCGGCAACGTATCTAACCAGGCGGCGCCGGTCACTGTGACTGGTGATATTACCATAGACAATACCGGCCTCAGCGCGATAGGAGCCAATAAGGTAACTTTCGCGAAGATGGGGCTCAATGGCTGCACTGACAACCAGATCATGAAGATGAATGTGGGTGGCACCGCGTGGGTTTGCGCTGCGGACGACGGGGCGGGCAGCGCAGTTACGCTGGGCCCAAGTTCTCCGCAGGCTGATACTTCCGGCAATGATTCAATCGCTATTAACCATACTGGCGTCGGGAATCTGCTCAGGCTTCAGAAGGGCGGAGTGGATAAATTTATAGTTGATAACGCCGGGGCTATTTCCACGATCTCAGGCATTACCGCGTCCACTATAACGCTGACCGATACCGTCGCTCCCTTCCTTATTAAGCCGTCGGGGGCGCCTTCGGCGAACGCCAAGCTCTTTGATATGCAGGCTACCGGTGCCGGCGTGACCAATTTCTCGGTGGACGCGGAAGGCGACGCTATAGCCAATAGCCTGGCTGTGGACACCATTGGTGAGAAAACCGCGGCAGCCGGAGTGACGATAGACGGTGTTCTATTAAAAGACAACGCCCTTTCCGGAGTGACCACCATAGGACTGTCGGGAGCCATAACCGGCCCCACGACGGTCAACACCCTTAACAGCCTGATCGTGAACTCCGGCGCGCTCTCCGGGATAACCGGGTACACTCAGGCCTCCGGCGCGATGGCCTTCTCCGGCGGCGGGAACTTCTCGCTGGACTCTGCTGCCTTCGACGTGACTACTGCGGGCGCCATATCGGGAGTGACCACTTTGGGAATGAGCGGCGTGTTAACGAATTCTAATGCGGCTGCAGCAGCGATAACACTATCAGGGAATGCGGCCGGGATAACTTTCACGGGCGCGGCGGTTAATCCGAACACTATCGTGACCTCAAACAATAATCATTTAGCATTGATGCCGAATGGAACCGGCAAAGTCGGCATCGGGACTACGAATCCGGGCGCGATGTTAGACTTGGGCATTGCCGGGAACCCGGGAGTTATGCGTCTTGCAGGAACAACTTCCGGCAACGTTACCGTGAAGACTGCCGATGCTGCAGGAACATGGGCCTTAACTTTGCCTATCGACGCGGGAACTGACGGCCAGACTTTAAAAACTGACGGCGCCGGCGTTACAAGCTGGGCGGGACCAGCTTGGTATGGGAAAATAGCTGCCGCGGCGATGAATGGAGACCCTGATCGAGTATTAAGGCAAATGATAGGCGGAGGCAATGTCGCCCCGACTCCGACCAATATAGGTATTGCAATTGCCAGATGCTCGTCATTTGTTTTACCAGCCGACCTAACTGTAAACACGATTCGCTATTACGGCGTGGGAGGAACCACTAATGTTTTCCGTGTGGCCATTTACAGATATTCCGACCTGGTAAGATTAACGGCTGAGTTGCCTTTTACTACGGTAGCAAATACCTGGGGTAATGTTGCGACCGGCGGAGTCACACTATACGCTAATACGCGATATTTTGTAGCTGTATCGGTGAACGCAACCGGCACTGTAGCCGGCCCGGCGGCAATGGGAGGGACCACAGCCGCAACGACAGGCTCAATACAAACAACGCCTACGAATTTACCGGGGAACCTGAGTTTTAGCTCAGGCTATATTAACAGCTTTGAGTTCCAGTTTGCTGTTACAAGCGGCGCTTTGCCGGACCCGGCTGCCACTTTAGCGGCGCATGCAGCTGCCTGGACAGGCGGAATGCCGGCATTTTTCCTGGATAACCAGTAAATTGGAAATTATTATAAAATTGCGGTGATATAATACTTAATTCCGCTACCACGGCTTATTCACGTGGCTATGCCGCATAAATGTTAATATTCACTCATGCCTGAGCGCGTACAGATCACGGCGGCTAAAAGCGCGGGGTTCTGCTCCGGCGTTAAGTCGGGCATCCGGGATGGTTCTTAATATCTTAATAACTTTTCGCGGCAACTGCCTTGGGACAGTAACCTGTTGCTAAGAATACGGTGATGTGAGGAAAAAGGTCACTTTTAGGAATTCGGTTATTTCATTTCCAATGAGGAAAGACGGTTTTCGTGGTTTAGGAGTTTTTCTTCATTACCCGGAAGTGTGTCGCCGCGGGTTACGGCTTGTTAGGAGCACATTTGCCCCTTCATCACCGACGATTCAAATGCGCTTAAAAGATCGCTTTTAAAACTTCTTAGCGCTGTTATTATGTTGTCTTCAAGCCGGTCCATGCGTAAATTGGTTTTCCCCACCTCAATCCCAAGCGAAAGCACCGCTTTATCCAGCTGCCCGATTTCATAATCCATCAGCACGACCTTTTGGTCCAACTGCGGAACGACGGAATAGAAAAATCCAGGGCTGCTACGCTATGCAAAACACCGCGTACAGCGGTACGGACTTTATATTATTTTCAAACCCAAAATTCTTCGCCGATATCCGTATGGCGTAGGGCGGGGCGTATTTTTCTTTATACACCGCCAGGCTCCTGCTCCGCGTATGCACGCCCGCTTTGACTTCCACGGGAATAATTTTATCTCCGCTCGAAATAAGAAAATCTATTTCGGCGATGTGGGCCGAATTCCAATAATACAGCTCCTTCGAATTGGTGCGTAACTGGACCGCCACGTAATTCTCGGCTATCGCTCCCATGAAAGTATTGTCGCTTTCAACGGCGGTCATAATATTATGCGCAGGCATCCCAGATTTTAACGTCAGCAGGCCGACATCCCCCATATACAGCTTAAAACTCGAAAAATCCAGGTAGGCCGCGGGCGGCATGAATCCGTGTTCAACCCTGTTGCATTTAATAACCAGCCCGGCGGCACATAACCAGTCTATAGACGCGCCGAACAGAGAAGCGGAACCTCCCCGCCGGATAACCTTATACTGGAATTTTTTATTATCTTTGGCCAGTTGCGCCGGTATCGACTGAAATGCGGCCATGATTTTTGTTGTTTCTGCGGGCTCGGCATATTTCGCCATATCTGCGATATAGGCGTTAACTATCAGCGATTGGACATCAGCCGCGTCCAGCAGCCTCCGGCTGGCGCGGTGCGCATTAACAACGGCGGGCATGCCGCCGACTATTAAATACTCCTTATAAAAGTTAAGCGCGGAGTCATGAAGGGTCGGCGATAAAGCCTTGTTTTCCGCGTAACAGCAGCGTATTTCCTGCGCCAGCAGTTCGCTGCCCGCCGCCCATAAGAATTCCTCAAGATCCAGCGGATACAAATGCAGCATGTCCACCCCGCCCACAGGAAAAGAAAATTTCTCGCGATTAAGAGCGACGCCCAGAAGGCTTCCCGCCGCGATAATATGATAACCGGGCGCGCTCTCATGAAAGTATTTTAAAGATGTCAGCGCCCGCCCGCATAATTGTATCTCATCAAAAAAGATAAGCGTTTTCCCCTCTACTATCTTCTGTTTATAAAAAATTTCCAGGGAATTAATGATGTGTTCAGGCGAAATATCGGTGTTAAAATCAGCTGCAAGGCTCAGATTGGTCTCAAAGTTAACGCAGATAACATTGTCATAGTTGTTCCGGCCAAACTCATTTACGGCATAGGTCTTACCTACCTGTCTTGCTCCATATATAAGCAAAGGCTTACGCTGAGGACTATTCTTCCAATCAGACAGCTTTGCGGTTATTTTTCGTTTCATACCCCAAAATTACCATATCAGCACAGTTATGTCAATATAAATACCAAAAGGCTGCATTTATATTGACTTATTATCACGGAATTTGGAGGATAGCCTAAAACCAGGAGGAAAGGGAAAACCTCTGGGAATTCCGGGGACAGTATATTTAATTCCCGCAACGCCGCTTATTACCGGGACTATGCCGCATAAATGTTAAAATTCCTCATGGCTGAACGCGTACAGATCACGGTGGCGAAAAGCGCGGGGTTCTGCCCCGGCGTTAAGAACGCCATAGACAAGGTGCTGGAGCTGGCCAAGCACAGCAAGAAGACCATTTATACCCTCGGCCCGCTTATCCACAACAAGCAGGTAATAGAAACCCTCAAAGAACAGAACATCCGCGCCGTCAATTCCGTGGCCGAAATAAAAGACAAGAACGCCATACTGGTGCTCCGCGCCCACGGCATTCCACCCGAAGAGGAAGCCGCCATCCGTGCCCTGGACCTGGAAGTGGTGGACGCCACCTGCCCGCTGGTGAAGCATGTGCAGGAAAACATACGCGCCCACGCTAAAAAGGGATACTCCACCATAATTGTGGGAGACCGTGACCACGCCGAGGTGCTGGGCCTGATGGGATACACCGAAGGCCGCGGCTATGTGGTAAGCGGGCCTGAAGAAGTTAAGAAGCTCCCCCCCTTTAAAAAAGCCAATATAGTGGCCCAGACCACGCAGGAAGAAGACATTTTTCTCGCCGCTGCCGAAGAAGCCCGGAAAATAGCCGGCGAGCTGGCCGTTTCCAATACAATCTGCAACCCCACCCGGCAGCGCCAGAAAGAAACAGTGAAATTCGCGAAAAAATCAGACTTGGTGATAGTGGTGGGCGGTAAGAACTCGGCCAACACGGCGCGCCTTTTCCAGATCTGCGAAAGGCTGGCGAAAAAAGCGGTGCATATAGAGCGGGAAGACGAATTAAAGAAAAGCTTTTTCAAAGGCGCCTCGAAGATCTTCATAACCGCCGGGGCCTCCACCCCCACCTGGATGACGGAGAAGGTCCTTGCGAAAGCCAGGGAACTGGCCGGCAGCAAAATCTCCATAAAGCGCCGGAACCCGCGCTGACCCGCTACCCCCCTCCGTATTTGATAGAATATGCAGGATTTACCGCGCGGTTAGCTCAGCGGTAGAGCGCCTCTCTTACACAGAGGATGCCACAGGTTCAAATCCTGTACCGCGCACCAAATTTTCTCACTCCACATTCCAGCCCGGGGGAACAACCTGATGTCCAACGACGACAACCGCGACGACCTCCCTCTCGAAGAAATGCGCTCGGAAGAAGGCGTGGAACTTCTAACCGAGCCCAAAGTCTCCCCCGAAGTGTCCGGTCTCTCCCCCGAAGAAATAGAACTCAAGTGGTACAAAGAAGTCTACCAGGGCGACAGCATGAAACAGCTGACCCTGCGCGCCGTGATCATGGGCGGTTTCCTCGGCGGCTTCATGTCGCTATCCAACCTCTACATCGGCCTCAAGACCGGCTGGGGCCTGGGCGTGGCCATAACCGCCTGCATACTTTCCTTCACCATCTGGAAGACCCTGCGCACGCTGCTGCCGTTCCTGTTCAAGACCGACATGACCATCCTCGAGAACAACTGCATGCAGTCCTCCGCCTCGTCGGCCGGCTATTCCACCGGCGGAACTATGGTCTCCGCCATTTCAGCCTACCTGATAATCACCGGCCACCATATCCCCTGGCAGGTGCTGTCGCTGTGGACTTTCTTCCTGGCGGCCCTCGGCGTGTTTATAGCCATACCAATGAAGCGCCAGATGATAAACATTGAGCAGCTTAAATTCCCCAGCGGCATAGCCGCGGCTGAAACCCTCAAGAGCCTGCACTCCAAGGGCGCCGAAGCCGCCGATAAAGCGCGGGCGCTGGCTATGGGCGGGGCGTTCGGGGCGGTGGTGTCTCTGCTGCGCGACAAGGGCGTTTCATTCTCTTTTAAAAAATTATTCGCTATAAAGTTTTCGCTGCCGGGCATGCTGTCATTCAACGGGAACATAAAAGGCTTTCCGCTGGAAAAATGGACCTTCTCATTCGAGGTCAGCGCGCTCATGGTGGCTGCCGGCGCGATAATCGGCTGGAAAGTCGCCTGGTCCATGCTGCTGGGCGCTGTGATCAACTACGGCTTCCTGGCCCCCTGGGTTTGCGGCATGGGCGCCATAGACGTGTCGAAGCTCGGCTACCGCGCCATAGTGCAGTGGAGCACCTGGGGCGGCGCGTCCCTGATGGTAACGTCGGGCCTGTTCATGTTCGCCCTGCAATGGAGAACCGTTATGCGCGCTTTCGGCGGCGTCACTGAGATCTTCCAGGGCCGCAAAGAGGGCGCCGAGCAGGATCCGCTGGCAAAAATTGAAGTCCCCGGCTCCTGGTTCCTGGTCGGCACGGCTTTTTCCGGCCTTGGCTGTATAATGGTTCTCCACTATGCTTTCCAGACCAGCTGGTGGATGGGCGTCGTGGCCGTAATACTGACTTTCTTCCTGGCTATGGTGGCCGCGCGCGCCACCGGGGAATCCGACATCACGCCTATTGGCGCGATGGGCAAAATAACGCAGCTGACCTTCGGTATCTTGGCCCCGTCCAATATGACCACGAACCTGATGACCGCCTCCGTGACGGCCGGCGCCGCCGGTTCCACCGCCGACCTGCTGACAGACCTCAAGAGCGGCTACCTGCTGGGCGCCAATCCGCGCCAGCAGTTCCTTGCGCAGTTCTTCGGCATTTTCGCGGGCACCCTGGTAGTCGTTCCGGCCTTCTACATATTGGTCCCGGACGCGGCAGCGCTGGGCTCGGACAAGTGGCCGGCGCCGTCCGCGCAGGTGTGGGCGGCCGTGGCCAAACTGCTGTCGAACGGCGTGAACTCCCTGCACCCCGCCGCCCGCATGGGCATGCTGGTGGGCGGCCTGGTGGGCATCATAATCCCCATGCTTGAGCTGGCTTTCCCCAAGCGCCGCAAATATATACCTTCGGCCATGGGCCTCGGGCTTGCCATGGTCATCCCGTTCTGGAACTCGCTCTCTATGTTCCTGGGCGCCCTTATAGCCCTTTTCCTTGAAAAGAAGTCACCCAAAACGGCCGAGAAATATATTATCCCGGTAAGCTCAGGCATAATAGCCGGCGAGTCGCTGATGGGCGTGGCGATAGCGCTGTCCGACGCGCGCGGGATGTTCTCCGCCTTCCTGGCCCCGGTAAAGCCCTACCTGACGCCGCTGATCAATGCCGCGGCCAAGCTTAAGAGCATGTTCAACTGAGTCTTCGCGAAGAAAGGAAAAGGCCCGGGAAAACCGGGCCTTTTCTTTTTACTCCGGGATAGTTATTTTATCAGACCGGGGATCAGCTTCAGCATCGCCGGGCTGAAGGTGATGGTGACGTGGTTCTCGTTCACAAGCAGTTTCTGTATCGGCTCTTTGCGGGCCGGGTGGGTGAGGTCGGCGGTGTGGGACGCGCTCTCCACGAAGACCAGCCCGTCGGAGGGCCCGTCCTTCTCGGTCTGCGGCACGTTCTCTATTTTATTATTGGTCCCGGCTATAACCGTAACGGCGATGTCCGCCGGCACCGGGTAAGCCCTGAAAGCGTTCAGGAAGTTCCCGCCCTTCATTATGGCGCTGTTTATGCCCAGCGAGTGGCTCATTACGCCCTGCCCGCCGTGCAGCGTGGTATAGGAATCCGGGGAAGCCGCGCTTACCGGGTACTTGCCGGTCCAGTCGTAAAGCACCTGCTGCTGCATCGGGAAATTATCGCTGTAGATGCTGAATTCCAGGGTATCCTGCCACTGCCCGTAAACCAGTATCTTATCCCAGCTCATCGGGGCGTTGGCGGCCAGCTCGTCCTTCATGAAATAATAATTGAACTCGGGGTGGCGGAAGGCGAAGTCCTGCCCGCGGTGCGGGGCGGCCATGGTTATAAGCTGTTCCACGTCGCCGCGATATCCTGTCCAGGCCCCGTTCGGGCGGAAACTGGAAACATAGGCCCGGGCGGCCACCCCGCCGGCGCTGTGGCCTATCAGTATAACCTTGCCTGCGCCGGTGGCCTGGCGCGCCAGCTCTACCGCGTCAGCCAGGTACTGCGCCTCGTAAAAAAGATTGCCGTGCTTGTGCGGGAAGGTGATCGCGAAAACCCTGTAGCCCTTCGCCTCCAGCGCCTGCAGCAGGCCGGGAGCGTTGGCGTCGCCAAGCAATATCGCCGGGGTGGCCCAGGCGCGGTTGGCGTTGTCGGAGGCGCCGTGCGCCAGCACCACCACCTTGCCCGTGTTGGTTTTCCACTTGGGTCCGTAATGCAGCAGGAAGGTGGAGGCCGGGGGCAGGTTGGAGCCGAAAGCCGAGATTATCTCGGGCGTTTCGTGCCTGGACTTATTAAGGGCGCTCTCCACGGCGAAGGGGCGGGCCGTGTCCTGCCAGCACTCTATCCTCTCCCAGTATTTGGACCGGAGGGAGCGGATAAGATTAAGGCCGGCTAAAGCGCGGGCCTTATCAGGTTCAGGGACGGATACGGCAACGGGGGCGGTTTTGACCACTTCAGAAAGCTGCGCAAAAGCTCCGGGCTGGCCGGCTTCGGTTATTGACGGCATAAGGGATAAAGCGAGGAAGATAAAAATCATTATTTTCACAGGTATAATATTTTACAACTTTCAAATCGGCCCTATCAGGGGCATAAGGCCCAGCGGTCCCTGGGCACTGCGGCCGTTCCCGGCCGCAGCTCCCGGTAGTTTTCCTAGTATATAAAGGTCATGCAGGCCATCGAATAGCCGCCGCCCGAGGCGCACAGCACCACGCGGTCGCCGCGCTTCACCTTGCCCTGCTCGGCCATGTCGTGGAAGGCCATCGGCACGCAGGCCGAGCCGGTGTAGCCCCACTTGTCCATTATGGTGTGGGTCTTCTCCATCGGGAGGTTGAACTTCTCCATCACTTCCACTATAGTGGGCTTGCGTATCTGCGTGAACACGTAGGCCTGGGCGTCAGCCGGCTTGAGGTCCAGCTTGGCCAGAGTCTTCTCTATGAGCGGGGGCCACTCGTCGGAGTTCAGCGTAGCGGGGAACTTCTTGGGAACCTTTACCTTGTGGGTGCGCTCAATAAGCACCTTCTCGTCCACCGGCATGGCGCTGCCGCCGCCGTAGATGCCCATGAAATCCCAGTAGGAGCCGTCGGCCTTCAGAGTGGAGGCCGTCTTTCCCTTCTGCCCGGGGGCGTAGCTCAGGACGAAGGCGCCGGCGCCGTCGCCGAACAGGGTGGACGTCCACATATCGTCGGGGTCCAGGTGCTTGCTCATGGCGTAGGTGCCGATTACCAGGGCGTGCTTGTAATCCTTGCCGTCCAGGTATTTGGCCGCCATGTCCACGGCGGTAACGAAACCGGCGCAGGCGCAGTTCACGTCGAAGGCCCCGGCGCTCTTTATCCCGAGCTTATGCTGCACTTCCGCGGCCGTAGCCGGTGAAAGCTGGGAGGGCGTGTCGGTGGAAATTATCAGCAGGTCGATATCCTCCGGCTTCAGGCCGGAGTTCTTCAGCGCTTCGCGGCCGGCGTTGATAGCCAGCGTCGCGGAGGACTCGTCGGGCGACGAATAATACCGGGCGCCGTGGCCTATGCGCTCGAACACTTTCTCCAGGGGGTCCGCCCCGAATTTCTTTATGAAAGACTCGTTGGTTACCAGGTTCTTGGGGAGGTACATCCCCGTGCCGGCTACTTTAAACATTTTACCCTCCTGACCTTTTTATTTATAAATCATTCACATTGATGAACAGGATGGACAGGATCGGCGCAAAAATAAAGATCCTGCATATCCTGTCTATCCATGTTATTTAATCCCTTCAAAAACAGCTTTCAGCAGTTCGTTCTCCGTCATGCCGCGGAAGCCGCCCCACAGCACGCGCTTCATGCCCAGCATATGCCCCATGCCCATCAGGGCCAGCGCCAGCAGTTCCGGATCGTCAATGTTGAATTCCCCGGCGACGGCCGTTTTCTTAAGCTGGGCCGCGTAGTTGCGCAGAATGTAGCCGTAGTAAGCGTCGACCAGCGAGAGATCGGTAAATTCCGCCTCGCGCATTATCCGGTAGCCGTACGGGTGCTCGCGTATGAAGTCGAACAGCGCCCTGAAGGCCATGGCTTCAGTTTCCACGCGGCTGCCCGCGCCCGCCGAGTAAGCCGCGGCTTTCTTTACCAGGCAATCGCGCATCAGCAGCACTACTTTTTCCAGCGCCTCCTCTTTGGAGGCGAAGAAAAGATAGAAGGTGCCCGCGGCGAAACCCGCTTTCTTCGCTATCTCGGAGACGCGCGCGCCGTTGTAGCCGCAGCGGCCGAAGACTTCCTCCGCCGCCGCCAGCATTATAGCGCCGGTGTCGCCGGGAGCGGGCCTTGCTTTCGAAGGCCCGGACAGCGCCGGCTCCCACCAGGGGAAGCTCCGCCTGCTCAGGCCTTTGGCGCAAAGCCTGGCGGCCGCTTCCGCGGCCCTGGGCGGCACGCTGCCCTTGTCCCAGACCATGAACTTTACCGCGTAGAAATACAGCGACCCCAGCAGCGCCCAGGCGTGCGCCGATGCCCGCTGCCCCGGGGCGAAGCGCCCGAGCCGCCCGGCAATAACCTCGGCCAGCGGCCCGTAAAAATCACGGGCCAGCGCCTCGTCGGCCGCCTCGGCCTCGCGCATGGCCTTGAAAGAATCCAGGCGCGCGGCCGCCGCCTTAAAGAAGGCGCTGGATATAATCAGGGCCTCCTTCCCGGCGTCTTTCTGCTGCGGCAGTTCCGAGATAGCGCGTATAAGGTCGTCGCGCAACTCCCGGGTAAGCGCTGCTATTATTTCTTCCTTAGAAGTGAAATACCTGTAGAACCCGCCCACGGCGAGCCCGGCCGCGGCGCAGATATCGGCCACGCCCGAGGCGGCGCAGCCCTTGCGGGCGAACACCGCCCCGGACGCCTCGATGAGGCGTTCCCTGGTGCGCAGTCCCTTGGGGGTGGCCGGAGCGGACATTATATAACCAGCCCGCCGTCCACGGAGAGGACCTGCCCGGTAACGAACGATGACTCGTTGTTGGACAGGAAGTAGTAGGCGTTGGCGATATCTTCCGGCTGGCCCAGGCGCTTGAGCGGGGTCTTCTCTGAGATGGCTGTAAGGATCTTCTCAGGCACGGTACCGAGCATCTCGGTCATGGTGTAGCCGGGGGCTACCGCGTTCACGCGTATGCCGTCGCGGCCCATTTCCTTGGCCCAGGTCTTGGTAAGACCGATTATGCCGAACTTGGAAGCGGCGTAGTTGCTTTGGCCCATGTTGCCGTAAATGCCGACAACGGAGGAGGTGTTGACGATGGTTCCGCTCTTGCGGGCCTTCATGTGGGGCGCCACGGCCTTGGTGCAGAGAAAAGCGCCTTTCAGGTTGACGTCAAGGACCAGGTCCCAGTCCTTCTCTTCCATCTTGTGCAGCATCGCGTCGCGGGTGATGCCGGCGTTGTTGATCAGAGTATCTATCCCGCCCATCTTCTCGATGGTCTCGTTCATGGCGACTTCCACGGATTCGCGGGAGGTAATGTCCACTTTGCAGTAGTTTACGTTCTCGGCGCCGTACTTCTCGCCCAGTTCGCGGGCGGCGGTTACAAGCAGCTCTTCGTTCACGTCGAAAAGCGTCACCTTCCACTCTCCGGATTTCAGGAACCTCTCCGCGCCCGCGCGCCCTAGTCCCCTGGCCGCTCCGGTTATAACAGCGTTTCTCTTTGTCATTTTAGTTCTCCTTGAATTTTCCCCCGCCGCCCGCTCAACCGCCGCGCACAACCGGGAGACCGCAATTTTATTAAGTTTTGAACCTTCCCCGCCCCGCGTCCCTCTCCGGACCATTGTGAATAGTGGTTCAGTATTCATTTTTATCATAAAAGCCGAAACCTTGTCAACGAATATTTTTAATTGATCTCCCCCCTTCCTTTATATATAAGCCGCCAGGCCGGAGCTCGCGCCCGGCCGCTGTAAATTAAAAGCCCCCCGTTCGGGGAGCCTTTCTTTACCAAATCTCAGAAGAGCGAAATTTGGCGGGCCTTTCAGGATGAAGTTATAACCTGCTTCGCGCAATATCCCGAGGAAACATTATAAGTACCGCTCCCCCGCCCGTCCCGGGATCGAAAAGGAAGGCCGATCTTATCCGCGAGATGCGGTCATGTCATGATACAGCATAATTACCCACCCAATTATTATGCTAAACAGCCAAAAACACCTTTTTTCATCGCGACACGCCCTTGTCGCGTTGGTCTGCTATACTTTTAATATGCAAAAAGGCTAAAAGATTAAATCGCCTTCTGCGAAATGATGCTATTAGTCAAAGTGTTATAATTTAAAAATGGATTTCTGGTTGGGATAACCATGGTAAAACATTCACAGTCAACAAAATTTACGGCGCTTAATATTTTCTGCGGTCTAAAAAGTTTTAGTGAACTTGAGGCCAGGATTTCCGCTTTGCCTTTGGAAAAAGAGCGTGGCAACGCTTTTGAGATTTTTGCTGAGGCTTACCTTGCCACGCAGCCCATATGCCAGGCAAAGGAAGTCTGGCCGCAGAATAGCGCGCCCAGCGCCCTGCTGAAAAGCCTTGGACTGCCGATTTCCCGCGACATGGGGACGGACGGCCTTGTAGAACTGAAAGACGGGCGCATAGCCTCATACCAGGCTAAATTCTATACAGGCCGCCCAAGTCTTAACTGGAGTTTGCTGTCTACCTTTTTTGCCATCTCCGACCGGGTTTCGCACACTATAATTTTCACAAATTCAGACACCCTTGCCTCTACCATAGAGCAGCGGCAGAACTTTATTGCCATTCGCGGGGTGGACTTGGATAGGCTTACGCCGGCTGACTTTTC
Organism: Elusimicrobiota bacterium; assembly: GCA_030651035.1. Taxonomy (GTDB): domain Bacteria; phylum Elusimicrobiota; class Elusimicrobia; order Elusimicrobiales; family UBA9959; genus UBA9959. The sequence goes on along the minus strand of JAUSCK010000234.1, from coordinate 609 downwards.
AATTATTGAAGAATGGTTGAAAGGCGTTCCAAAAGTTAGGGAAATCCCAAAGCCGCGCCCGCACCAGGAGAAAGCATTAGCTGACCTGCTTCCGGCCCTGAAAACCGCAGACCGAGCCACCGTAATAATGGCCTGCGGCACCGGTAAGACTCTTTTATCGTTATGGGCGGCCGAGAGACTTCAAACTAAAAATGTCTTGGTGCTGGTGCCGTCACTGGCGCTTATACAGCAGACTTTACACGGCTGGCTGGGAGCCACAGGCTGGGGTAATCTGGCTTACCTTTGTGTCTGCTCAGACCCAACCGTAACAGCTGGAGCGGATGAGCTGGTGATGAAAAAGTCTGATCTGGATTTTGAAGTAACAACCGCGCCTGCTGAGGTTAAACGCTTTCTTGAAAGCGGGTTCGATGGGGTTAAAGTTGTTTTTTCAACTTATATGTCTGCCAGCGTGGTCGGTCAAGCACTTGAGGGGCGAGACATCTTTGATCTGGGAATATTCGACGAGGCGCATAAAACAGCCGGTCGCGAGGGAAAGACCTCTGCCTTTGCCCTTTCAGATAAAAATTTGCCGCTAAAAAAGCGCGTCTTCATGACCGCCACCCCCAGGCA
>JAUSCK010000232.1 GCA_030651035.1 Elusimicrobiota bacterium | reverse complement strand
CTCTACCCGTCACCTCCTGGAGACCATGGAAACTATCCGCGAAGCCGGCGCCCGGTTTCAATCGCTTTCAGAGCCCTGGGCGGATACTACCACCCATGCCGGCAAGATGATTATGACCGTGTTCGCCGGCATTGCTGAATTCGAAAGGGATCTTATCCTGGAACGAACCCAGGCCGGCCGCATTGCGGCCAAAACCAAGGGTGTGCGCTTTGGGCGGCCGCACAAGCTCAATCCTGAACAACTTAAGCTGGCGCAACGGTTGATTGAAGAGGGGAAAGCCGCCCATGAGATCGCTGACACTTTCAATGTCCATGTCGCCACGATTTACCGGCTGTCCGCGGCGCTGGACGCAGCTTCCCCTAAAGCCTCAGTTCCTTAAGCGAGTTTTCTGTCCAGTTGCTCCCCAAACCCCAAAAAGGATATGGTGTGATTAGAAGACGAAACAACATTTCACACCCTTGACAATAAGCATACCCTATGGTATGCTATACCATAAGCTTATGGCAACATTAATATTACACCAAAAACTTATTGATAAGCATGGAGGTATAGAAGAGCGGGTTATATGGCTTGTCCCAAAAGTCAAAAAGCACCCTGAAGGCATTCGGTATCACCTCGCGTATGTTCCCAAGGGAAGCAAAAAACCTTCAGTTCTCTTTGATAATCATTACCCCAAGGGCCATCATAAGCACATTGGGGATCATGAAATGCCTTATAGTTTTGTGAGTCCGGAAAAATTGTTAGAAGATTTTAACCGCGCGGTTAAGGAGGTGGCTGTTTATGAAGACCCTGGAAATCCAAATAAAAAGTCGTGAGCAGGCAGACAAAGAATTTGCCAGCGTATTTAACAAAGCCCGGTCCGGGAAAAAGGTCCCTCCGCAAAAAGGTGTTTACTTTACCAGCCTTGAGGCGGTGAGGAATTTGCTTACAGAGAAAAGATTGGAGCTGCTCCATCTGATACGACAACACAGCCCGAAATCAATATCTGAGATCGCGAAGATCTCCGGCAGGAATTTTAAAAATGTTCATACAGACTTAAAAATCCTTCAAGGTTACGGGCTTGTTGAAATAACTGTGACAAAGAAGGTTAATAAACCTTTATCACAGAGAATCTTTATTCCATACCAGGCAGTCAATATTCACGCATGGTTTTGAACGTGGGGTTTAGGGAGCAACGGTATAGAAAAATATTGTAGTCCGTATAAGACCTGTTTTTGTAAGTTCTTCCTTAATTTCGCCCTTTCCGCTGCTTAAAAATTTTTCGGAAAAAGCTGCCCTTCCTGCTATTTCGTAATAATACAAAAAAACGGCGTATTTCTTTAAATTTAAAAAAAGCCCTCTGCGCCCGGTTGTTGCCGGGCGCGCTGGGGGTGGGGGGAATGTTTGGATCAATCGTCGGCTGGTGCGGGTTCTATGGCTTCGGCCGCTTGTTGAGCATAGCTCGTTGTGCGGCACTAGCATAGCTTCGTAATCAACCCGCGGGTCCAGCTGGCATTGTTCATCCGGCGGGCCGCAGGCGTGTTTATATAGCGACGCCTGCGCGGCAGGCCGAAACTTTGGAAATTCCGTCGGCAAGTTTAGGTGGGTTAAAAGCCGTACCAGTTCCTTATCATTAAGAATTACGGCTACCGGCTTCATCTCTAATCGGCACTTGGGGCAGACAAGTGGATAAACCTCGAAAACCCGGGCCAGGCAGGCGGCCCAGGAGCCAGCTTTCTTTTTGACTTTATCGATTTTTTCCCGCAGGGCGGTCTGGTCCGCCTCTTTTTCCGCCTTCGCTACCAGTAGCGGCCGCAGCGGTGACCTGGGCGCGAGGGCGCCGTAATAATGGACCAGGTTCTTGTTGGCCGTTAGATGAGCATAGCTCCTGATACGGCACTGGCATAGCCTTGGGCGGCGGCATCAGCAGCGTCCAGCGCCGCAGAAACTCGACGGGCGTCATTACCAGCATTTCCGACTTCCCCGCCTTCGGCTCGGTGCGGTAAAGAACCGCGTTGGCTTTCTCCGAGTAAACCAGCCGCTTCTGCGAAAGGGCTGGCCGCGAGCAATACCCGAGCAAGCGCTCAAGGCCCTCCCTGTCCAAATCCTTAATTAATACCTCCTCGTGTATCGAAAAACCGGAATTCTTCCAGGAAAGTAAATTATCGGCGGCTTCCTGGCTTAGGCCGCAAGCCCTGCGGACGCGCCTGATGAATCTTTTGCGGACAGCCGTTACAATAGCGGCCAGTTGCCGGTCCGTAGGGCAGGGGACCGGGGTGAAGACCAGTTCGCTGCGGCCCAGCACATTCATTTTCAAACTAAAGACACCATCCGAAACCAAGGCATGTATATGGATGTGTAAATTTAACACCCCGCCAAACCGTTTAATGAAATGAAGCTGGGCCGGTGTCCCGGTGGTGTTTTGGCAGAGAAAGTGGTTAATTTCATCAGCGAATATTCTTGAAAGCTCGCCCTCCAGCGCCGGATTCTGGCTCAGGAAATAGCGCAGCCGTTTGGGGACCACCAATACCCGTTGTCTGCAAGGCACAAAGGCCAGCAGCCGCTCCAGTGCCTGGCCGGTTATAACGGCAGAGCGTTTCGCGTCGCAATTTGGGCAGCCCCGGCACTTGCAGGAGAGGGCCACAAAGACGTCGTGCCCGCGTTTTGGGCAGCGGAAGCGCACCGCGCCATAGCGCATGACGCCACATTCAATGAATTTCCCGAGGGTGGATATTACGGCGGGCTGGGGGCGGGGGGGCCGCGAATCCGGCGGGTTTTTCAGCCAGTGCTAGAATTCCTGCAGGTTGTTGAGGACTATCCGGGAGAGAGGACTGCCGGGCGCGCGGGCGCGGTAGCCGGGCATTTCATGGCCGCCACGGCAACTTCGTCCGGGCGCAGCCGGTTTAAGAGCCTGTATTGTTTTAACAGACGGCATTTCTTCAGCGCGCATGCCGCCCCCTGGGAACTGAATTACGGTGGTCTCGGAACTGTTTTCATTAGCTTTCGTTTCTAACCGTAAAAAAACCGAAATATGATACACTAAACCCATTGTGATTTTTAAATTCGCATTCCGATCAGTTGTTTTATTCGCTCTTCTTTTTCTTCCTTTGAATCTACACGCGATCACTCATAGCGTTGCCGTCATGCCATTTGAGAATACAGCCAAAGATTCATCTCTGGACTGGCTCTCTATGGGCATTCCAGAAACCATAACCAATGACCTTTTCGCTATTAAAGGACTTGTTTTAGTCGAGCGTCTTCAACTGCGGAAGGTCATGGATGAGCAAAAATTGCAATTCACTGGAGCGATTGACGATAAAACGGTGGTGCAAGTGGGTAAACTTATCGGAGCAAGCGTTCTAGTTGTTGGAGCGTTTCAAAAGCAAGACGATATTGTCCGTCTCACTGCCCGATTTGTAGACGTGAAGACCGGAGGAATCTTACAGACCGCAAAAGTCACAGGCCAAATGAAAGAGATTTTTGAGTTGCAAGACCAGATTGTTAAAGATTTGGCAAAGAATTTAAACATCGAACTCAAGCAGGAAGAATTGGCGAAACTGAATATTAAACCGACACAATCATTAGAAGCCTATAAACATTTTGGACAAGGAGCTTTGCTACAAGCGAAGAAAGACTATCAAGGTGCAGTAAAGGAGTTGAAGAAAGCAACTACCCTTGACCCGAAATTTGCCGCCGCCAACGCAAAGTTCAAAGACGCCTTCTGGTCTTTGAACAAGGAGAATTACTGGACTTATGAAACGCTACACGAGACGAAAGGCAAATTGGACAAAAATGAACCAATGACGTCACAATCGAAGAGCCTGTCGACCCGGAGAGCTGGAGGCATGGAAGATTTCAACGGCACTCCGGCATTTTTTTACGATACGGAAATGGACATGGAATTGACGCAAAACTTCAACAAGACGGATAGAAAAAGTAAGAGTCGGGCAGTGACTTCAATGTATCATTCGAAGGGAAATGACGGGATTTATGTTCTTGGCACCAAGATGGAAATCAAGACAGAACTCTACAGGGGTAAGGGAGATCCTGTTGTTATGACCTCAACCTCAACCTCAACCTCGACAATGATTTTTGACCCGCCTATTCTGGCTTTCCCTTACGATTTGAAAGTTGGGAAAAAGTGGGCTATGAACTCGACAATTAAGGCAGTAGCAATGAACATCCCAATGTTGTCAGAAAATGAAGTGGTTGGCAAAGAGATGCTTACCGTGCCTGCCGGAATTTTTGAATGTTTTGTGGTAGAGAATAAGGCCATATCGGAATCAGAGGTTAAAGGGGTCGGGAAGTTAATCTCAGAAATCTTAACTACAAGCTGGTTCGCTCCAGGTGTGGGGACCATTAAGACACGGACTGTAGCTGAAAGCAAAAGCCAAACTTACGAAAGCAGCTTAATTACGGAAATGGTTTTAAAAGAATATCATATCCAACAGTAGAACTAATAAATTTTACAATCCCTGAGAATGAAATGGTGGCTGAAGAAAATAAAGGGGAGGAAAAAATGAGTAGCCCAATCAAGAATAATTTATTACTTTTGTTTTTGACAGTTCTTCTTGTTTCTTGCGGCGGACAAAAAATAGTTGCAAAACATGATGCATTTGATAAGGGAAAAATTGAGGTGACTACGGAAGGGAAACCAGAACCTCATAAATCAGGCATCATCATTGCCATTTTGCCTTTTAGGAATAATAGTTCGGACAAAAATTTGGATGTTGCCGGCAGTACGCTTGCAGATTTGATTTCTGCTCAGATGGCTTCTAAAAAAGGATTTAAGCTTGTAGAGCGGCAGAGGATTGAAGAGATATTAAGTGAAATGAAATTAGGGCCGACGGGCATGATTGACCCAAACACAGCGATTCAAGTCGGAAAAATACTCGGAGCCAATGTGATGGCGTTTGGAAGCTTCTCAACACTTGGCAAGAAAGTATTATTGACGATGCGACTGGTCAAGGTTGAAACAGGCGAAATTGTGGGCGGAGTTACAGAACGAAGCGATGATATCTCCAATTTGGATATATTAGCCGAAAATGCATCAATAAAACTTTCCAATTCTCTTCAAATTAAATAGAAGAGCATTGTCAAAACAATATCTCCAACTTCCGCCCAAATAGTGAGGATATTGGATTCACTTTCGGAATCCATGATTGTTTTGATATTTTTTGGTTTTTAAATCTCTGTTGGGAGCATTTTCTAATCGTAAGATGAGCATGAGATCTCTCGTCGGTGCTCCGTCGTAAACTTTTTAACCAAGCCTCCATTTCTGAATGTTTGTGCGCCTTTCGGCAGCACCTCTCTAAACAGTTTAGTCTTCGCATCCTGC
>JAUSCK010000223.1 GCA_030651035.1 Elusimicrobiota bacterium | reverse complement strand
GTTATGCCAATGTCTAACACGCAGAAGTTTACCCCTAATCATTTCTTTTTCTGGATCTGTTTCGTCACGCTGCTTTTTGAGGTAAGAGTCTATCGCTATGCACAAGTCATCCTCTTCATTCTCGTCTTCAACTTGATGAATAAGCCCTGCAGCATAGCGACTATCCGCGACCTTTAATTTGGTTATAATCTTATTTAAACCTTTCTCATTTGTTTTTAGGCCTTTGGCTGCTTTGCCTATGGACTCAAGCCCGAAAACAGAGGATTGCCATTCTTTAGCTATCTTGTCAAAATGGATCAAAATCTTATCGTAATTTCGATGAGGATGTGCTGACTGCGTAGCTTTATCTTCAGGTAAAATATATTTATTTATGTAATCAAACCTTAGCCTGCGGGTAACGTATGGCCGTAGTGCTTTTTCAAACTTTTCTGCCTTCTTTATTAACTGGTTTAAAACAGCAGGGGCATCAGGGTTCTTTTCGGCTATTGCTAGTGAATCTTCGAACTCTTTGATTATTCCTTCTTTAGGAAACGACTCCATAATCCGGTCGAATAAATGTTTCCATTGTTCCGGGTTAAGTTCGAGAGGGGTGGCGGTCATCGCTATAGCTTTCCGTGCTCGATCGAGTAAGGCAATGTTTTTGTTGAGAATCGTGTCCTTGTTCCGGCTCTTATGAGCCTCATCTATTATGAGCAAATCGGCATGCCCAATAAGTTCTTTAATTACTTTTAGCCCATGGTCTTTTGACTGGAACCACTCCTTAAATCTGTCACCAGTGAATTGGTTCTCAGGCAACAGACCTTTGAAGAGGGAAGAGCGAGGACTCTTTCGTAGGAAATCGGCAGCGGCTTTCAGAGAGATTTTATTGTTACAGGATTTCTTATAGCAACTGTCGTAGTTCTTGTTGCAGGCTTCCTTCATGCACCATTCACCGTTTACCCATTGACTACTAAAATATTTCTTTGCAAACTGCCAATAACCGTTATTGCGTGACGCTCCACTCCCGTCTTTCTGCAGCGCTTTTACCAACGCCGGCAATATGTATTGTTTATCTGTTGAATCCACTCTCAAATTTGGGAGAGCGAAGCGGTGTGACATTAATACCCAGCGGCCTTTGTTAGAGGTCAGCGGGAACTTTGGCTCGTCGCTGTCAAATAGTGAACCGTATGTGCGCAGCATCAGGGGTGCATATGCCGGCAACTTTTTTCCGCGGCGCTTGTATTCAGGGTACAGAGTTTTAAGAAAATCTTCCCATTCTGTTTGCCACTGCAGTAATAGTCCCGGCGGGACAATGGCGACAACCTTCCCACGGTTCTCCAAGGTTGCTAATATGGCTGCCATTACGACTCTGGTTTTCCCCATGCCGACCTCGTCGGCCACAAGTACCCCCCGCCTGTCCTTCTGGCGCAGTTGGTGAGCTACCCAGCGGATGCTCTTTTCCTGGCCATAACGCCAGATGTCATGCCCGGCGAGCTCTCTAGTCCGTTTAAAAACTGCTTTCCAGTTCACGCAGCCTCCACGGAGATCTTCGCCTGCCAATCTGCAAGTATTTCTACGATTACATGCTCATACTCAGGTGTCGGGTGCGGAGGAGCAAATCCCTTAGTGTTTTTAAGTACCGCGAAGTGCTTCTTGCCAAGACTAATCAATTCCTTTTTCAGTTCAGGGGACAGGTCCCGAATAAGTGAACGTCTCAACGACTCTATCCATTCAAACATTTCTTGATTGCCGATATGCTGGTTTTTTGAAGCCAAGGATTCTACTAGCGTCGTAGCTAAATGCAGCGGATAACGATTTAGCTGTTGTCGTAAGTCGGCTGAAATCGCGCCACCAGTTGGGGCGGGAGCGGGTGGATCAGGGAAAAACGGAGCTTCCCCCCCGTCCTCATCAAAGTCATCTTCCTCATAAGCTATGGCCGGAAAAGACTCAAGTATGTCTATAAGTTCCGCACCGGAGGTGATAGTCTGACATAAAGGCGAGAAATTCCCCTCAGGCGTTAGCACGGGGATGCTCCACTTATGGTGCTTGCCGCCAAGTACGGCCTGTAACTCAATTTCCCCTTTATGCCCTGATGGCAACTTGTAATCCGGTATGCGTGTCTGCTGCGGGGAAATATCAATCCCTCCGATCTTTATCCTGCTCCAATTTCCATTGGAATCGCTCCAATCCCAGGACAATTCTTCTTTATTAAGCGTGCACAAAAGAATAGGAGGCGCCTGGCAAATATTCTTCGAGAATGGAGCTTCGTCTCCGCCGCCCTCTGATATGTCTGAATCACTAAATGTATTCTCTGAAGAAAACCCGAGGGCCTCTGCTAAACTCCGGGCCTGAAAATTTTCAATGTTATCTATTACAATTCCGGCTTCTATATTTCCGTTGCAGCCGGGAGCTAGGGCAAATCCTTGCTTGCTTAGATTCCCAGAGCCGAGGTAAAGAACACCACCGGATATTGGTTCACGGGAGTCTAATTTTCCGTTTTTGCTGTTACCGATAAATATATATTTTGCGTGCAAAGATGAGTTGACGCCATGTGGATGTTCTGGCTGCGGTAGTACCCATACAAACTCATCTGTCCAGCATTCCTTTATCCATTTTCCGACAGCGCCGCTATTGCCAGGATTTATTACCAGAAATTTATGGGAATCTGTTGGAAGAACTTCTTTTAACCCAGCAAGTATCCCCGAAATTATAGCAGGTGGGCCTTTAGTGGTTTTTTCCGCTTTCTCAAAGAAACCTGATCCGCAAATTATAGTGTTTCTGCGGCTTGCAAAATTGCTCATTTTCTTAAAGACCTGTGCGCCGAGGGAATTGCGCATGAATATCCCAGTATTCTTTATGCCGCGGTCGCTAGTGGTCAGTGTGGAAATAAACCTGGTTTTTCTCTTGGGGCCTCTAATGCGATTATCTAGCAGGATATATTTAAGAAGCTCGTCGACCGGCCCCGCTTTGCATAAGAAATAATAACTTTTCAGTTTATCAAAGAATTTCGCAGCTTCGCGGACATCCCTGCCTGTTTCGCCGCGCCGGTCACTGTTTTCACAATCGTGATCGCAATGCCAGACCAGGTTGATGCTGTTATTGACGGCTTCCCTGGTCCAGTTTCCGGTAGAAATGATTAAGCGAAAATAAGTGGGATTCTTGTTCAGGTCATGGCCAAAACCAAGAAGGGCTGCTTTTGCGTGCATCAGTTTTACTTTGCCATCTTCCCACTTTATGGCTTCGGGATGATGACAATATAATCCGGGTATTCCGTATAGTGGCTGGGCGTGCGGGTCCAGGAACATTGAGAGGTAGCGGCGGCCAATCCTTGCGCGCTCCATTCCGGCCTTGCCGCTGAAACATTCCAACATGGCTTCGACAAATACTTTTTCAGCAGAAAAACCACATACCGCACCTGTAATTCCTTTTAAATGGTCTTGTGGAGGCGAAAAAAGTGACAAGAGCTGCGTAGGAGAATTCATTTACAGCTCCTCCAGAGTTCAAAAAGCTGCTCTATCTTGTTATTTGTAGAGGCCCCTTCTGTTCCCACTTTATCTCCTACTACCGGAGAATCATGCCTCTTATAGTTGTCGAAAAGGTTCCCCTTTATTACTTGACCTTCGGCGAGTATAAGTATATTGCCGTCAGAATTTACGATTTCTGCCAGAAGCTTTTTTGAGGATTTATCCGCATGACTTGCCAGCGCTAGGGCACATTTAATTTCCTTAGCCTCGTTCGCACCGTCCACCGAGCGATAGCGTTTGGCTTTTTCCCTGAAAGCATTGAGCGCCGGTTTTATCGCGGTATGCAAATGCCGCGGTGGCTTTGTGGAGTCGAGTCTTTCCGCGCAGGCAATGATGACGTCGCGTCCAGCCTTCAACATATTGTCAAAAGCTATAGCTGTGCGGATTTCCTTCACTTGGGAACGCAGGCCTTTTTTGGTCAAACTATTTATAACTTCTTCTGGAGAAGGAGCGGTTACTCGATGGGAAAAAGTTTCAATTAAGTTTTTGCGACGCGAACAAACAGCTCCTGCTGATATTGTCCTGTCTTGATTGGCTGTAGATACCGCTTGCTGCCCAGAAAGAGGCGCTTGCGTTACAGCGAACAGGCGATTTTGTATAACAGCTTTTATTTTCTCATCCTCGATATATCCTTCGTAGTTTGATGCGCTCTTGCAAAGGGCACCAATGATTTCGCCCGTGTGCGGAATTTCTTTGCCGCGCAGCCATTTTATCAGGAAGGTCTTCAGGGTAGTGTTTCCTGCATTCTGCTTGAAGAATAACTCTGCAATTTCTGGGCCAGTCTTTTGCAGTTGCATGGAGTTAAACCGAGTTCCCTCCGCAATGTTCAACCCGTGAAGGGCGCGTACCGTTGGCATGCGGTAGGTGGATTGCACGTAATGTTCGCGGGTTGAAAGTCTCTTGAAGTCCCATACGTCACTTTCCTCTTTCCTGCCAAATACAAGCTTTCCTTTGCCTGAGTAAGAGTCACTATCCTGGTGCCATTCCAGTTTGCCGGCTAGCGCCTCAATTCCATTAGCAACTTTTGATGGACGGTACCCCAACTCCTGTCCCAGTGCTATCCCAGCTACGGCCCACGAGATTTGCCTAGCAAACCAAACCCCGCCTATACCCGGAGCTACCAGTTCGCGGTAATAGCGGTTGGCGCGTGTCAGCCCGAGGTCCAAAGCTGCCCGCTGCGGTGGGAATTCTTCGGGCACAGGCACGAACCAGTTTTCTGTATTAATTCTTGTCATTATGATTATTCTTCTTAATCAGCAGTTGCCTGTGGCGGTGATATGAAGGTGAGACCGATTGCCCAAGTCGCTCCTGAGTCACCTATTCTTCCTTATTCTCTGAATAGGTTTGCTCGAATTGTTTCCAATCCATAAGACAATCTTTTAATTCTTGCAAGTATTGATTTCTGTTGTTAGCAATTCGTTCGTATAATTGCTTATTTTCATCAAAACCTTGATCCGATTTTACCGTATCCCTCACATAATCGGCGGCTTTTTCGTACTCTTTGGCTGCAAGAAGCGATATTACTTTAGAATGTACTGAATAATCTTTTTTAACCCTAAAGCTTTTCCAGAAATTGCATATCAACTTTGTTTTATTCGACGGCACAATTCCGACGACAGGCATCTTCGTGGCATCTTTCCCAAGGACTATAAAGCAGTAGAAGAAATGCTCGTCACAAATGGAATCTTTAAGGCCAATGAAATAGTTGCTATCTTTTAGCCCTTTAACGTCAAACTTTAAAGTTTCTTTGCCCTGCGAATAAACTAAAATATCAACGGCTTTTGCATTTCCCAATGTAATAACCGCATTAAATCCTAGCCGATGCAATTGAGCATAAATAAAGAATTCAGCTGCTTGGCTTGTATGATATCGTTGTGCTCCCATAGTACCCTCTAATTCGCACTCTTGTGTTTTGAACGAGTAAAAAAAGCAACATACAACCCGGTTAAGCCTGGTAGACTTAATCTTACATACTTATTCTAGCAGGTTCGCCTCTTTCAGCGGCTCAATAACTCCGTTTTGGAGTTTGGCTTTATCAAAGCCTTTGTCGGATTCGGCGCGGATACTGACTTCTACTTTTCCGGCCATGTCTGCCAGGTTCGCAATTGCGTTCCATGCGGTATAGAGCTGATCTCGGTTGGCGGTGAAACTCACTTGAACGACTTTTTCTGTGTGCGGAGGAGGCACGGTAGCAGCCCCTGTTCCAGGCTGTGCCGTCGGCGCTGACGGCGTTGTTGGACCCGTACCGGGATCATGCACAGCCCCCGCCGTAAAGCCGGGCGTCAGAGTGGGCAAATCGGCAGGGATTGCTTGTGGCAACATCACAAAACCGGATTCAAGGTCAATCTCATCCTCGGAAAGGGAGACATTAAAGCGAACTTTATTCCAGGGAACCTGATACTTGCCGGCAGCATCGAGCGCTGGCACAGAACCGGTGAGGTAGCCGAATACCCCGTCCTGTACGCCGCGTGCGATGGCCTTTTGAATGGTCTCCTTGCTGGTTAGCCGGGTAAAGCCCAGGAACGAGTAAAAGCCGTCCAGCAGGTCGGCGCAGCGAATCCCAAGTGCCGGTGGCGTTCCCTCTCCGAGCTTAAACAGTTCTACAATCTTCAGAGGTTTTAGCGACGGGTATACGCGGGTCTGCACTTGCGTCAGCAATTCCATGTTCCGCTCGAAAATCATGGCAAGGTGCCGGTCGCTGACAGTTGTTTGGAGAGGCCGCCCACCGATTGCAATCTTCTCAATAGTAATTGCCCCCTGGTCTAATTTAGGAAGCCATACTTCCGGGTAAAGCTTTACAAAAGCGGATTCGGCGGAGCTGGCGTGGGTGGCTTTGCGTTCCCTTAATTCATCGGTCTGCTCTTTTGTGAGATTGTGCTTTTTAGCCAGCTTACTGACCCTGTCAACCGCAATGTGGTAGCGGACTTCACGGCGCAAGCTCTCCGTTTGGTCACTGGATGGAATCGCCAGCGCTAAGCCGTTCCTGTACTTGCGGGGGCTGGTGCCGCACTTCTCAATAAACTCTCTCGCAAGGGCATCCTTTTCCTTTACCGACTTGGCGGCAAAGTCCAAGGCTAGATAAGCAATCTGGAACCGGGGTTGCTCATCGGGAATGTCGCCGGATGCTCCTGGCCAGGCGATGGCAGCATGGTGCCCGGCAAGCCGTTCTTCCAGCATGGTTTTAAGCTGGGCTGTAACCAAGCTCTCATCCCGCGCGACCGCGTCCGCCTCCTGTTCAATTAGTAGAGTTATGTTTGGGTCCTGCTTGAAGCAGTAGCGTACTCCGTCGAAGTGTAGGTATAGGCACTCCTGTTTAAGCGCGGCCAAACACGCCGTTGCCGTGAGGCTGTCGAGATCGGGGCCTACACAGGCCGCGAGAAGGTCGGACGCCGAGACTCCAGGAGGTAGGACTTCCTTTGTACCTGCACCCTCCCGGCGCAGTCCGCCAAAGGAATAAAGGAATATCGCAGTAGCCAGACGGCTGGCTATGGATTTACCTATTTCCGAGGGGTTGGACTTGGCGCGAAGTTTATCAATCTTGCCGGCTGTTGAATTTGGTCCCACCAAATCCGCCTGGAAAACGGCGTCGAAACGGTTCATGAGGCCGAGTTCCTTAATGCAGGCACGGCGGACTTCATTGTCGTTGATCAGCACATCGCCGGGACCAAGCACAACAGCGCTTTTCCCCGTCTTGTGGTGTGCCCGCAGACAAGCCGCAAGAAACCGCAAAGCGCCCCGCGTACGCTGGTACTCAGGCAACGATGCCCAGCGCTGGCGCATCAGGTCCAATAGGGACGGATGGAATGGATATGCCAGCCGCATCCGGTCCCGCAGTTGGATGCCTTCTTCCGCAGCTTGTTGCTCCTCCGCCGGAGTTCCTGCGTAGGCCTTCCGCATTTGAGTAAAAATCTCCTGGTAGGCGGATGCGGCTGCGCCTGCAACGGCATCATCGGGCATCTTTGCCAGCAAACGGCGCTGGATGACCTTAAAAACTTCGTCTTGTTCAACCGGCTCGCGCAGGGCGTCTTTGCGGCCGACAAAGTGGTCCAGGGTCTGTAGAAGCTGGCTGTGTTGGAGCGTCTCGCGTGGCTGACTGGAGGGCAGGGCCATTAGGACGACCGTTTTAGGCGCGTTGGCCACCGCAACTGTTAGTTCTTTTATGAAATTCAGGGTCTGTTCGCGCAGATCGGTCTTAACAACTTTCACGCCGCCTGCGTTAATCAAGTATTCAAGCGTTTCATCCAGCAGGATGAGGTTCGGCTTGTCACCAAAAAGTTTTAGCAAGTCGTCGCCACCAGGGGAAACCCGCGCTTCGTCGTTGGCACGCATAGCCTCATAGCCGGGCTTTCCGTCGAGTTTGAGCGCCAGCCAGCCCCAAAGTGTTTGCACCCTGATACCGTCGTACTCCTTTCCTTGTTGGGCGTTGAAGAACTGCCCGTCCACAACGGCTACCCGCACGTCGGTCGGACTTGCCAGGCCCTTCGCTTCGGGCAACACATCCAAAGCCTTCCGATTTACCGCTGCATGGAAAAGGGCGGCCATGGTGTGCGATTTACCGCCGCCGAAGGGCGTCATGAGTTTAAGAACTGGGGCGCCACCCTTCCCAGAGAGTCGCTTAAGCACCTCGTCGAGAAGCGATTTCATTCCCACCGTCACATAAGACGCCCGAAAGAACGACTCAGCATCCCGGTACACTGGCGCGACTGTGCCCGAGCCGTCAGCCAGAGGGCCGAGGTCAAGGGCGAAAATATCGGTTTCCGCGTTCTCTTTCAATACATCGGGATGCAGGTGTACAGATTCTATCCATGGTTTCGGAGTATTGGTCATGTAAGTCCCCTTTATTTATTAAAAAGTCGCGGTTGTCCTGCACGGAAATCCTCCACGACCGCTTTGCCAACCATAATCGCGTTCCAGTTAGCCAATAATTTTCCCAAGGCTGATTGCTCAGCTGTCGGAGATATATCAGCCAGTTCGCCGCCTTTCAGAGCCGGACCGGCAAGAGCCTGCGCGATCAAGCGGAGTTGTTCCATATTCGGCTTAGCTTCATTTAGAAACTCCGGGACCTTCGGGGGCTTATGCTCTAGGAGCCATAGAAGCCGGTGCAGCGCGTCAACAGCAGAGCGAAGCGGATTTTCAGTCTGTGATTCTTCTCGGATTCCAAGTTTTTCGTATTCACCGCGTTCCGTGAAATCGTGTAGGCAATACTTGTTCTTCTTCTTTTCCAACAGGGCGTGCGTGCCTTGTGTCAGGCTGTGCTGTCCGTCCAGTTCCACATGTGTGCCATTGGCAAAAATTATAGCTTCGCCGGCGTCCAACTCCGCTGCCCCATAGGTGTAGCGCCAGAGAACATAGAAGCGCGTGGCGGGGTCAAGCCCTGCCAAGCTTGTCTCGCCGCCCTTTACTCCGACGGTCCTGGAGAGCTTGCCCAGGATAGTTTCCAGGACGACCGTTTCCACCTCGGCTAAAAAGCGCTCGGCTGGAACTTCCTCTCCGTTGCCGTATTCCACGCGAGCGTACTTGGTGAACGCGCGCAGGCCTGCCCCCACGCAGGCAATCACCAGATCCGCACCGGAAATTCCCATTTGCCAGAGCGTCTCCACCCTCTCACGGACGATGCTTCCAAGTTCTTGGACCACATCAGTCTCGTAGTTGCCGACCTTAGAGGACGGGTCGCGTTTACGGGCAACAAGGAAGATACTAGATGCGAGCATAGCACGACCAACCTTCTTTCGGCCTCCTTTCATTTCGGTATCCAGCGGCCACGCCTCGTCAATCGTGAACGCTGCGGCTCGAAGAGCATCCACGAGAGTCGACCAACCAAGTGTAGTCTTATGAGCATAGACAATAGCGAGAATGCCGCCCGGTTTTAAAACACGGTTTGATTCGGCAAGCGAAGCGGACATGATGGTTTCGTAAAACACGCTGGCGGCCTGTTTGCCACCATGGTGACGATAGGCGGCCATTATGGCTTCTGTTTTTTTTGGCGTAAGTTCAGAAGCAAAATGCTCGGGCATGACAGCCCCAAGGCTACGCTTTAGCCAAATATAAAAAGCGTCAGATAGATTGCTGTATGAAACGCTGTCATAGTACGGAGGATCGGTGACGACACAATCCATACTGGCGTCAGGAAATGGCATTTGGGTTGCGCTTCCGCGGGCAAGGTGTGCAGGGAGGCCGTTGCCAGAAATAGATTCGTAGGCCGCAGAGACCCATTTTAATGCGCTTGCAAAGCTGGCGGCCACACCGGAGAAGGGGTTGGCTTCCAGAAAGTCGTAGGACATTGGAAATTTGCCATCACCCCAAGGTCCTTCGATTGTCTCACGACCAGAGTGAAGAAAAGCGAATGCGTTATGTTGAGTGACTAGTCGCGAAAAAGCTAGAGCGGTACAAACAGCCAGCGCTTCCCATCGAACAGAACACAATATTTTCATCTCGGACAATGCCAAGTTTACTTGATGCGCAACAGAAAGATGCGTCGCTATCTGGCGCTCACTAAACGCCATACGCCAATTCGAGAAACCATAGCGCTGTATGTCGAATGAGCGGGGATTGGCCTCAAGCGGTTCAGTTGGAGCGCTAATGCCACTTGTTTTCTCTATTTCGGCAATGCGGCCCGTTGCGGAGTCCACTGCAAAAATGTCTTCAGTTGCTGGAAAATATAATTTGCCTTGTCGGCCAGGCCGGACGGCCATCACAGCCATGGGCTGTGGCGCATATCCGGGATTAACGCCACAACTCTTGACGTAGTCGCTATCCGCAACAGTGCTGCAAAAAGGACAAGCGGCGTTACCGGCCTTGGAGAAGGCTTCGGGATCAAAGCCAAGTCCGGCAGCGGTCCGCGCCTCAACGATCTCGAAGCGGACTTCCTTCTTGCCTTTCGGTGCGACCATCTTCATGGCCACATAGCGGCCTTCTTTCTTGCAGAGCCAGGTCTGCTTTACAAGCGGCACGGTCGCCCCGCAAGCGGGATTCTTGCATTTTACTGTCCGGGTCCAAAGGTAGGCCACAGGCATCAGAAAGCCGGGTTGGGTAGTCAAGGCATCGCCTGTGTCCATACCGGGAAGAAATGTTTTGCCGTCCAGACGTTCCGGCTTGGCAGTAGGGTCGGGGATTGGCGGGTACAAGTCGCCGATTTCAGTCTTGACATTCTTAAGCACCCAGTTACCCCAGTAGCGGACTTCCTCGGCGAGTCCGCCCCAGGTGGTTTCCCCCTTCTCGTTCTTCGGGCCGGTCATCCCCCTCGCGGCAGAGTCCGGCTTGCCGTACTTCTGCGGATAGACCAATGTGCAAAGCTGGATAATGTGGGCGACGGGATTTAAGTCTAGCGCGTGGGCTTCGCAACCCAGGCGGAGGGCTTCCAAAGGGATCGCCCCACCACCGGCAAACATGTCCAACACGCGCGGACGCGGTGCGTGTTCAGCGATGATGTCTTCCACCGCAACCTTATCACCCTTAAATTTAAATTCCTCCACCCACCCGGGCTTGGGCGCGCTACCCGCCTTCCAGTCAGCGAGTTCCTGCGTCAGCCGCTCGGAGTGGGCGATGAAAATATGCCGTTGTGCTTCCTGTATTGTGTGCGTGTCTCCGGGATACTTACATAGGTCGGTTACGAATTTCGCCGCGTTGGCCCGCCCGAGGCTTTGCTTCTTGTTGTCCGGGCCATTCTCCGGCACAAACCGCGAGGCAGGCACCAGCGCGCCATAAACAGCGGCGCGACAGGCGACCAGCGGCCGCCGAGCCCACCAGAGGTGCAGGGTTGAGATGTGCCCTTTGCGTACCGACTTCTCCCGCGAGGCCTCTGCGCTAATTGCTACGATGGGCAGATAGTCTTCAATCAGTCGTTTATCATCAATCATTCCGACTCCTGGTAGATGTCGCCTTGTCCATTTCTTCTATGATCTTTTCGGCAAGGGACTTGAAATCTGAGTATGCGTCCTTGACCGCTTGCGCGTGACTCCCGATTGCCCCATCTGCCGGCGTTAGGGAAAAGACGGGCTTCCTGGCTTCTTGTGCCATAGGAAACAAACTGCGGTAGTGTTTGAGGGTAGCAAGGCAGTGAGGATCATCCGCCGGCGAAGATGCAGGTGAGGCATCGTGCAGGACGCTCTCATGATAAATGCCCGGCATTCGGTTTACCCATTTATCATAGGCTTTGACAGGCCGACTAAGGCGAACGCCATGCTGTTGCACCACATAGCCGAGAGGTTTCATCAGTCCCTTGGGCAGGTCGAACTCGGGTTCCTTCCAATTCTCCACGCGCTTTTTCCACAGACTCCGCCATGAACGAAGAGTTGGACCAAGATTGCGTAACCCTTGTAGAGAGAATAAATCCGCTCCCAGCGGAATCACCACAAAATCTGACGCGATAAGGGCGGAACGATTGATGGCGCCAAGGTTGGGGCCCACATCTACGAGAATAATGTCAGCTTGAACGCGCTTGGCAGCCATCTGAGCTACCTGCCAGAAAGCCGTAAGAATACGGAACGGCCGGTAGAGACTTTTATCGCCCATGCTTTCCGGCCACATATTTGACAGTGTTTCTTCGAAGCCTGCCAGGGCGACATCTCCAGGCACCAGGTGAAGATGTTGAGCTACCTTTATAAGTTTGGGAGCCTTAAGGTCTCCAACTTGAGTAAGAGGTTCAATAGCCCTGAAGATGGTTGTTGCCCCCGTTTGTCTCTCCCATAAATCGTCAATCTGATCTTCGTCCAGGAAAGCCGCAGTCAGGTTGGCTTGTGCGTCCAAGTCAACGGCAACCACTTTCCTCCCCAATGCGGAAAACATCCAGGATAAATGATAGACCAGCGATGTCTTTCCAACACCGCCTTTGTTATTAAAAAATGTCAAAACAGGAACACTCATGGTCGCCTCCTAACAGTTGCCAATATGATTGTGGGCTCGACTTGAAATACAGGTGGCGGATTTCCGTTTTTAGCCAATTCAGCCCGCGCCGTCTGTATGCCGACGCCGAACCGCTGAACGAACCCCATTACTTTCATAGCTTCGGCAATGTTCGGGTTCCTGTAGTCAGTAATTCCGGGCTGGCCGAAGTTTGCGGCTGTTACAGCGCCATACGGTCCGCCAGGGTTGACAATCTCAATTCGGTCGTTAAACCAGCAAACACGAACGGGGGTATTCGTGTTCTCATACGTTCGATGCATAACGGCATTGCGGATCAGCTGCTGAAGAGCAACCTTGGGGTACGGGGCGGTCCTCCTCTCCAGATCGCCTGACGTGATGTCCACCTGCATTCTATTGTGAGCCTCTATTTTTTCATCAAGTCTTCGGATTATTTGTGCCAGCGAACCATCAATGACCGCTTCATCAACAATTGGATCAGAATAGGTGGTGCCGTTGATTCTCAGAAACTGCGCATAATGGCCCGGTAACCAGTCGCGAGGAGAGATACCAAGAACCAACATGCCGAGTATTGTGGGAACGGGGTTGCTAACAGCGGCAATCATCCGGCATGCTGAAAGACGTTGCTCGTAGCTGCGGTCATTGGCGACGAGTACATCGGCTGCGAATGCGTTGGGCAGATACTCTTGTTCGAAGACTACGCGACTCAATGCTGAAAGGTCACTCGACGGTAACGGCTGTACGTCAAAAGGGATATCACGGTACCTTCGCTTCTCACTGAGAATCCGCTCATCTTGGGCGGTGGCTATGCCGTGCCGAGGGCCGAAGCGAACACAGATTCGCCCCTTATATTTCACCGGAGGCGCATCTGACGGAAGGACAGTCACAATAGCCATTTCTGCGCCCTTAAGGGTGCGTTTCTCTACCAGAATTGACGGCGGCGGCAAGATGTTTCCGTCAGTCTTAATATCGGCCAGGGTGCGAAGCAATGCGTCGGTGATTACCAGCCTGGAAGGCGTTCCATCATCCTTGGCCCCAACGAACAATATGCCCGGCTTGCGGTGGTCAGGCAGATCATTGGCAAACGCGCACACGGCTTGACGACCGGTGTCGGGAGACCCGCCGTTCCATGACTCTTTGCGCTCTGCATGATCGGATTCAAGATCGTCAAGCAAGGTCGTTAATTCGGCATCCGTGTAGCTCATACTTATCTCCTAAATCATTCTCTGAATCACAAGTTCTTACTTATGATGCGCCCTCTTGTTTATGCCGACGGGCTACGTCATCTATGGCAGAGGCGGCTATGTCGTAAAAACATGCTGAAACTACCGGCTTGGCCGCATGTTCAAGATGTTTGCCGGGGTTCTGAATCATGACCGGCATGGGGTCGGGATTATTTAAGGGGTCCCAAACCACGTACAACCAGAAGGAATCACCTAGTTGCTGTGCCTTGTACCACTCGTTGGTGGTCAGGCGGATGGGCTGGCCCCTTTTGCGGCCCTTAACCTCAATCCGGCGGACACCATATACCGGGTCGCGATAGCCGGTCTGCGGCTCGCAGGGGCCAAGGCTGCGAATGTCAAAACCTATTTTTAAGTGCCCAACCTTTTCGGTTTCCCACCCGCGCCCGGTTTCATGGGCGATAACTACAGCCTCGGCGGCAAGTTCGCTCTGGCGTTTTATATCGGGGTCAAGGTCGTCGCACATCTCAACAGCTACCGGCGTCTCGGCCTGCGCAGCAGTGAGCACTACGGCTGTCGCCAGATGGCGCAAGGGGCCGTGGCGTGCAATCTCAAGGCGTTTGAGGCCATCAAGCCGTTCCTGATGTGTGCGTTGGAGGTCCGTGAGATACTTTTCCGCTTCTTCACGGGCACGCCGGAAATCGTCCGATTGTGCCTCGCGGGCACGCAAAGACATAACGCGGTTCTGCGCGGCATGGATACGGGCAGTAAAAGATTTTTCTAAATAATCCCGACAGACTCCGACAAAGTGCTGACGCTCCTTCTGGCATACCTCCCGGCGCTCCTGCTGATAGGTGGATTTTAAAAAATCTGCGGCGGAAGTAGAATCGAATCTGTTAATTATAGGCGGTGGGGATTGGTGGATAGGCAGATCCAATAAAACATCGGCCGGGATAACTGAAAACTTTTCTGACGCTTCCCCGGCGGTTTCTTCACGAACTGCGATAAGCTCACCGTAAAGGGCCTGGGACATGCCTTTGGTATTTTGACCCCGGATAGATATTTCAAAGAAGTGCAGGAGATATGGAACTTGGGCGGCAGAGTCAAGGAAAAAGGTGGTAGAACCCGCAAGTGCCGCAAGCCGTTTGTTCAGTTTCTCATCAACAGCGGAGTAAAGAGGGTGGCCAGGCCCAAGGAGAACAGCATCTATATGTTGGTCTTGCTCAAGGCATTCCTTATGGAAAGTGAGCTTCCGATAAGAAGTTTCCGGTTTGCCCATGCGGCGGACTGTGTCAAGCCGCTCAGACCGCAAATCGGCAAGGACGTGCTCTACTCTCCATAGACCATCCGCGCGAGGTTCGACTTTCAAGCCGACTTCCTTGGATGCCTTGATAAAGTGATCTTCCACATAGCGCGGCATTAGGCGGCGTTCCTCGGCTTCTACGTTGGCTTTTTGAAAGCCGGAGAAATCCACATTTGCGCGGGCCAGAGCAATGCCGGTGGCCTGCTCGTAGCGCATCAGCCGGGATGGGTCCACCTTCTCAATGATGTCGAGATATTCGTCCAGGCGGCGCGGATCGTGGGCGGCTTCGCGCAGCATTTCCGGGAGGTTTATGTCGTTCAGGGACAGTACCTCGCCGATAACATCGAAGACGCGGTCGGCGAGAACGGCACGCATCTGTTCAAGTTTCTCTAAGAGCCGCTGAAGGATGCGGCCTTCAATAATGGGCTGGCCTTCGTCGGACTCAGCCGCAACGAAGTTGAAAGCATGGCACTCGCGTGTCTGTCCGATACGGTGGATACGACCCAACCGCTGTTCCAAGCGTGTGGGATTCCACGGTAGGTCATAATTTACCATCAAGTGGCAGAACTGAAGGTTGATCCCTTCGCCGGCGGCTTCGGTGGCAACGCAAACCTGCCGGGATACGCGGAAGTCCTCCTGTGCCTGCTTCCGCTCATGTGGGTTCATCCCGCCGTGTATTTCGCAGGTGGAGTAGCCCCATTTGTCGAGGTGTGCACGCAGGTGGATCAGCGTATCGCGGTGCTCCGTGAAGATAAGGAGCTTGCCGCGGCCATCCTTGAGTTCGTGGAACTCTGCCTTCTTTAGGCACTCCTGAAGCGCGGAGAGCTTGGAATCGGCTTCCGGGCCTTTATCCTTCAAACGCTTTGCGCTGGCAAGAATCTCACCCAGGGCGGCGATTTCGGTGCGGAGTTGGTCAAGTTCAAGGGCTGAAGTTGTCTCGTCAACAAGCATATCCCGCTGGGTTTCGTCCAGATCGTCCTCTTCCTGTTCTGCGTCGGCCAGGCGTCCCTGGATTTGCGCCAGGCGCTTGGCGCGTTCGGCGGGCGTAAGTGCTTCGAGTTCTTCGAGTAGCGTCTTTTGTTTATCCAGGCGGCGGGAAAGTGACCGGTAAATAGCCATTGTCGAGCTGGCCAGACGGCGTTGAAAAACGGTCCGGGCCAGCGCTACACTTTGTTTTTTTCTGCCACTGGCTTGCGGAAGGAACTCGTTGATATAGGCTGTGACCGCCTTGTAGAGGTCATACTCCTCGCGGTTCAGCCGGAAAGCGACCGTATGGGCGAAGCGGTCGGGAAACAGACGGCGCCCATTTATATCTTTCAAATCTTCTTTAAGACGGCGCAACGCCCATGGACAATCCGGGCCGAGCCGGAGAATGTCGCGGCGTATCTCGCCGGCTTTATCCGCCAGGCGATGAGGTTCAGGGAAAAGGTCTGGGTCAAGCAGGCGTACGAAGTGCGCAAAACGGTCATCGTCGCCATGGTGTGGCGTCGCAGTCAGAAGGATAACATGGTCAGCCTGCGCGGCCAGTTTTTCGGCAAGCTGGTAGCGTTTAGTCTTTTCAACTTCGTTCCCACGTGCGGAGGAGCTCTTTGTGTAGGCGCTGCATTTGTGTGCCTCGTCAATGATGACAAGGTCCCAGCGCTGTTGCCAAACACGCTCCCGTACGCCATCTTGCTTGGCATAGTCCATTGAAGCCACAACCTGGTTACTGCGTTGCCAGGGGTTGGTCAGCTGCTGCTGGTCCACTGCTGAAAAGATGATGTCGAAGGACTCGCCAAACCAGCGGAGCATTTCGTCTTGCCATTGGATTGTCAAAGGAGACGGACACACGATGAGAATTCGTTCAATAGCCTCACGGAGCTTCATTTCCTTGATAAGCAGCCCGGCCATAATCGTCTTGCCTGCGCCGGGGTCGTCCGCAAGCAGGAAGCGCAATCGGGGTTGTGGCAACATTTTGAGATAGACCGCTTCGATCTGATGCGGCAATGTCCGAATCCCTGAAAGGCTGACGGCAAAATGTGGATCGTGCGTGTAGGCCAACCGGATGCGGGTTGATTCGACCAAGAGGCGGACTTGCTCAGCATTGGCGGGTGTAACCGCGGTTGTATCGCTGCCGCTGTAACCAATAAGTGTCTGTGCTTCTTCCTCGGATATAACAGTCTCATCGAGGGAACCATTAGACAAGCGCACACGGCATTCAAAGCCTTTCCCAAGAGTGCGAACACCCTCAAGGGTAACAGCCTGGTCGAAGTGCCCTGGCAACACAATTTTCTGCCCAATAGGCAGTTTGGAATGGTCTATCTGCATTTTGTTAGTCTCTATCTAATTTTAGTAAATACACGGCGAACTTGCACCTCATTAAATATATTAAAAATAAATTGCCAAAGACATAGTCAATATATATTATAGCAGGTCATCCCGACA
>JAUSCK010000221.1 GCA_030651035.1 Elusimicrobiota bacterium | reverse complement strand
CGCCTTCACCAACGAGCAGCTCAGCGACTGGCTGATGAACTGGTACAAAGAATTCTACGCCGGCGGGATGAACGTGGGCCCGATCAGCATGCCGCTGGATAAGATGGGCGCCGCCCTTTCCACCGTGCGACCCGCGGCGCTTAGCGAGCTGCCCCTTTACCTGGACGGCCTCGCCGGAGCCGCCATGCGCAACAACGAGACCGAGGCCGCCAAGGCCGCCGTGGGCGGCGTGATACGCTTCACCAGCCTGGACCCCGCGAACGACAAGAAGAAAATGATAGCGGCCTATGCCGACCTCTACGACTTCGCCCGCCTCATGGGCCTGAACGCCAGGAGCCGGGAGACGAAGCAGGCCGCCGAGAACCTGATGGGCTTCATAAAGACCCGCCTGGTGCTGCGCTCCATCGGGCTGAACGCCGACGCCGAGAACGGCTACGACTACGCCACCGTGGGCGGCATAGCCATCAACACCACCATGAAGATCAAGGCCGTCCCCGCCCAGCTGGCGAACCTTTACGAGACCAAGTACAACGAGCTCTCCCTCTCCAAGGACTCGCAGTGGGACGAGTTCGTGACCTGGACCGACGGCGTGTGGCGCAACTAAAGCCGCAAACGACCTTCACCAAAGAAGAAACCCGGGCTGTCTCCCCGGGTTTCTTCTTTTTCAGGCTTCGCGGAAGTTTCAGCGGAAGTGGTCGCGCATCATGCGCACCAGGCCTTCGGTGGCTTTGCCGGGGATTTCCTCCCCCTCCCAGTTTATCGAGAAATGGGCGTTCTTCTGCGTGGGCTTAACGAAGTTCTCGTACATCGGCAGCACGGTGGCGAGGATCTGGTGCTTGATGCCCTCTATGTCGCGGCCGCGCTCGCTGATGTCGCGCTGCACGCGGCGCAGCACGGCGGTCACCATGCCGGTGGAGACGAAGATCTTGTAGTCGCACAGCGCGAGCAGCTTCGGGAAATGAAGGGTGTAGAGCCCCTCCACCACTATCAGCTGCGTGGGCTTGCACGGGACGGTTTCTTTTTCGCGCGTATGCTGCTTGAAGTCGTAGACCGGCTGCTGTATGGTCTTGCCGGCGCAGAGGTCGTGCAGATGCTTCACCGCCAGCACGGCGTCGATCGCGTCGGGGTGGTCGAAGTTGTAGTTCTTCCTTTCGTCGAAGTCGAGGTGGTCCAGCGGCTGGTAATAATTGTCCAGCGAAAAAAGCTGTCCGGTTACGCCTATCCTGTCGCACTGCTCTATAAGCTTGCCGGCCAGCGTGGTCTTGCCCGAGCCTGAGCCGCCGGCTATGCCGAGGATGAAGCGCGATTTTTTGATGTTGTCCATTTTTACCCTGCCGCTAGTGTAGTGACACAATTCAGGAACGAGAGGCGAGCGCCGCGACTTCTATTCAATGATACAAAATAAAAAAAACGGAAACCACCGCCCGGCCGGCCTTCAAAAAACCCGTCTAATTACGCTTTATACCCCGCTGGTCCGCCACAAGTGCCCCAATTTTGGTAAAATGTCATATATACGCGTGTCAGACCACCTGGAGACTACAATGGAGACTGCAATGGAAAACGAAGAAAATTTCGCCGAGATGTTTGAACAGAACTACAAGGAGCCCTCAAGGATGGAGCCAGGCCAGAAGGTGGAGGCCGCCATCGTGAAGCTCACCCCCGAGTGGGCCCTGATCGAAGTGGGCGGCAAGGGCGAAGGCTATATCGACATTAACGAGCTGAAGGACGCCGACGGGAAACTGCTGGTCAAGGAGGGCGACAGCGTGCGCGCCTACTTCCTGCATACCGAGGAAGGCGAGATGCGCTTCACCACCAAGATAGGCACCGGCCCCGCGGCCCGCGCCCAGCTCATGGACGCTTTCAAGAACCATATCCCCGTCGAGGGAACCGTCTCGAAAGAGCAGAAGGGCGGCTTCGAGATCACGATCTCCGGCGGCATGCGCGCCTTCTGCCCCTTCTCGCAGATGGGCATACGCCGCGACGAGAGCAAAGAGGTCTATATAGGCGTCTCTATGATCTTCTACATCATAGAATGCGACCGCCGCGACATAGTGCTCTCCCGCAAGGAAATAGTGGAGAAGGAGAGGCAGGAGAAGATAGTTGTGCTGAAAGAGACGCTGAAGGAGGGCGACAAGGTGCGCGGCGTGGTGACCTCCATACAGAATTTCGGGGCTTTCGTGGACATCGGCGGCGTGGAAGGCCTGCTGCCCGTTTCCGAGCTGGCCTGGGGCCGCACCGAGAAAGTGAGCGACCTGCTTTCCCCCGGCCAGCCGGTGGAAGTGATAATAAAGAGCCTGGACTGGGCGAACCGCAGGATCTCGCTGAGCCTCAAGGATACCCTGCCCAACCCCTGGGACACGGCCGCGCAGAAATGGCCGGCGGGCTCCTACCATACCGGCACGGTGTCGCGCCTGGCGCCGTTCGGCGCTTTCGTGACGCTGGGCCCCGGCGTGGACGGGCTCATACACGTCTCCCGCCTGGGCGGCGAGAAGCGGATAAACCACCCCGAGGACGTTTTAAAGAACGGCCAGTCCATCGAAGTGCGCGTCGAGGCCCTGGACCTGGCGAGCAAGCGCATCTCCCTGGTGCCGGCCGAGATCAGCCGCGAGGAAGACGAGACCGCGGCCACGATGCAGAAGTACCAGCAGCAGGAGACCCCCGCTTCCGAGGAGCCCGCGATGGGCTCCATGGGCGAGCAGCTTAAGCGCCAGATGGAGCAGAAAAATAAAATAGACAAATAAACCCCGCACTTTTTCCGCAGCCGGCCAAAGTGCGGGACAGGCGGAGCGGCCAGCGGTTCAAAAGTCCCTCCGGAAAACCCGGGGGGACTTTTTTTAACAAGGAAACAATGGACCATCTCGACTGGGTTAAGGGCGCTGTGATCTACCAGGTCTTCCCCGACCGCTTCGCGAAGTCGGCGTCGGCGAAGGTGGACGGGGTTTTCGAGAAATGGGACTCCCCGGAAACCCCGGAGGGCTTCAAGGGCGGCAATCTGAAGGGCGCGGAGGAAAAGCTGGACTACCTGCGCGGCCTCGGCGTGAACGCGGTATACTTCACCCCGATATTTTCCTCCGCCGCCAATCACCGCTACCACACCTTCGACTACTACTCGGTGGACCCCGTCCTGGGCGGCAACGCGGCCTTCAGGTCTTTCCTGGAAGCGGCGCACAGGCGCGGCATAAAGGTCATACTCGACGGCGTCTTCAACCACGCCAGCCGCGGGTTCTTCCAGTTCAACCACCTGCTGGAGAACGGCGCGGCCTCGCCCTACCGGGGCTGGTTCCACCCGCGCGGCTACCCGCTGAAAGCCTACAACCTGGGCCCGGGCGAAAAACCCAACTACGCCTGCTGGTGGGGCCTCCCCGCCCTGCCCAAATTCAACACGAAAAACCCCGAGGTGCGCAGGTTCATCCTCGGCGTGGCCCGCTACTGGCTGGAGCAGGGCATCGACGGCTGGCGGCTGGACGTGCCGCACGAGATAAACGACGACTCCTTCTGGCGTGAATTCAGGCGCACCTGCAAGGCCGTCAACCCCGGCTGCTATATCATAGGGGAGATCTGGAGCGAGGCCCGGCGCTGGCTGAAAGGCGACCAGTTCGACGCGGTGATGAACTACCAGCTGAGCGCCGCCTGCATCTCGCATTTCGGCGGCGATAAATTGAAGCTGAGCCAATCCTACGCCGGGAAAATCCTTAAGCCGCGCGGCCAGGCCGCCTTCATCGCCGATATCGAACGCCTGCTCCGGCAGTACAGGCCGGAAACCACCCTTGCGCAGATGAACATGATGTCCAGCCACGACACCGACCGCATGCTCGACACCTACGGCGGCGACAAGGGCCGGATGAAGCTGGCGGTGGTATTCTCGTTCCTCTTCCCCGGCGCGATAAACGTGTATTACGGCGAGGAGCTGGGGCTTGAAGGCGTCTTCAACGCCGGCACCCGGAGCGGCATGCCCTGGAACAACAAAGAGCTTTGGGACGCCGGGCTGCTGAAACTCTACAAAGCGCTGGCCGCGCTGCGCAGGGATAACCCGGTAATAAAGAGCGGAAAGTTTGAATTTATAAAAGGATGCTGCGACGGGGAAGCGCTGGCTTTCAGGCGCTTCCTCCCGGGCGGGAAAGCCCTGGCGTGCCTGATGAACAACAGCGCAGCGCCCAGGGACCTGCCGATAAGCAAAAGCGCGCTGGGCAAAAACCCGCGCGCTCTTATCAACAGCGGTGTAGCATTGAAACCGGCCGGAGAGAACTTTACCGCGGCGCTGGCGCCCCGGGCTTACGCCGTTTTCGGGTAGCGCCCTTACTTTGCCGGCGGCGCCTCAGGCGGGCCGTCCAGCACCGGGGTTTCAAAGATCTCAAGCTGCACGCGCCGCTTAAGCTTCTCCTGCCCGGCTATGAATTCGTTCAAAAGTTCAAGGCAGGCCGGGCGCAGCTTCACGCACCCGTTAGTGTCCCGGTAGCGAAAATCCGAGAGCTCCTGCCGCCCGGAGTACTTCAGGTCCGCCGCCCTCTCCGGGTCCTCCCAGCGGTCCGTATGCACGGCAAAGCCAGAGCGGCCGTAAGGCCCGTAATAGTAGCGCGGGTTGTGCGAGAGCTGCTTTGCCCGCCGGGAAACCGCTTCAGGGGTTGACGCCGGGGACCGCGTCTCGAATACCGGCACCCTCTCCCCCTGCGACCCGGCCTGGGAATCTTCAGCCCAGACCATATCCACCGGCATAGCGGCGGAGGCTGTGGAGTACCAGTGCGTCCACACGCCTGAAAAAAACGGTCTCGCCCCGGCTTTTTTGGGTTTGGTCCTGGCCACAACACCCTCTTCCCCCGCCAGGGCCTCGGGCTTGCCGAGTAGAACTATCTCGTAGCGCTCCGGGGAAATATTCCGCAGGTCGTAGACTCCGGCCACCGTGGCCCCGTCGGCAATTTCTTTCGGCGCGTAATAAACGGCGTTGACGCCTATATGGCCGACCGGCCAGCGGGGTTTCGGCTCGCTGGAAGTCAGGCCGCGGCCCAGCGCCTCGCACTGGTAAACCCCGGGCTGTTTGCCGCCCTCTATCTCGAAGCTCAATACCCCCGCCCCGCCGCGGTCGCGCGGCAGCAGCAGCAGGGCTTTTGATACCTTGCCGCCCTTAGGCCCCGGCAGCCCGTTAAGGGGGAGCTTTTTAACTTTAGCGCGCAACCCGGCCGTCAGCTCGGCCAGGGCCGGCCGGCCCGGCGGGATATAGGAAGGCGCCAAAGACTCCGGATTAAATACCTCGTCCTTGGCGAAAGCCGGCGCGGCGGCCGGCAATAATAAAAAACAAGCTAAAACAAGTTTGATCATAAGTGTGCGGCGATATTGAATCCCCGGAAAACATGAGCCCCGCCGGCGTTAGCTCCTCCCTGTAAACTTCCGGGCGCCCCTGGAAATTCCGGAATAAGCCGCTACCGCTATAATACAAAAAGTCGGGGAATATTTTTACCCGCTTGTTTCCCGGCTGGATCCCCCTCCTCTTTTTACGGAGAAATGGGATCCAAAAAAGATCAAGGACAGCGGGCCATGAGTTCAGAACTTCAACATCGCGCTCACGGAACCGGTTACATTGCCGCCGCTTGAGCCGGCCCGGGACTGCGCGAACGAGACGGAAGCGTCCGCGGTTAAAGCCGGCATCTTTAGCCCGGCTCCGAGAAAGTATTCGTTGGTCCTGATATTCTGATCTTCAATTAGACTATTGAAGTCGCACTTGAGGCCGCCGCGTACAGCCAGGAAACCGGGGATAACTCCGACCTCGGCGCCAAGCCGTCCGAGGGCCTTCGTGACGTCATCCAGGCGCACGTTGACATAATCCAGGTCAACGGCCAGACGATTTCCGATGTTAAAAGCGGCGCCCGCGGTATAGGTCGGTGCGAACCTGGCAATGGTTTCCTTATGGGCCGGGGAGATCCAGTTCCAGGTGTCGCCGCTAGCCGGGCCGAAGTTGTCCTGCCACATGATATTCCGCTTTATCGCAACGCCTCCCATGAAGTTCCTGGCGGTGGCGCCGATGCGGACGGTCCCAAGGTCCAGCAAAGCGCCAAAGTCCATGGTATAGCCGTAAAAGTTAACTTTTTCTGTTGCGTCAAACCGGTTGTTTTTGCCGGTGAACCAAAATGCGCTCTGAGAGCTTATCCTTCCGCGCTCAGCGCGCGTGACCTCACCCTTGATGCTGTTATAATTCGCGCCAACGGATAATTTATCCACACTCATGGCGGCGGTAAGGACATAAGTGTTAAGGTCCTTCGTGTCCAGGGTGTCGCTCAGGGTGTCATAAGACATTGCCGCGCCGTCCGGCGCGTAGAGATTATTCCGGACTCCGGAGAACTTGAGGTAGGTGGAGGAGGCTTGCGGCTGTTTGCGGCTGAGGGCGCAGACAAGCCGGCCTACCCTGAAAGCGGCGCCGGCATAGGTGGGCGCTATTGTCCACTCATTGGTTTTCCTGCCCTGGGCGTTAAGTTTTGTGTTGTGGTTGGCGGTGACCAGCGCCCCTATATCAGCGCGGCCCAGCCGGGTAAGGCCGGCGGGGTTGTATTCCACTGCGCCGCCAATATCGTCCGCAATAGCCGTAAAAGCGCCGCCCATGCCCATGGCCTTGGCCGAACCGCCCGAACTCCACGGCAGATAGGCGTCGACATTAAGGCGCATCGTCTGCACAAGGGCGCCGGGGCGCGGAGTGTTCGAGTCCCAGTAATAATCCAGGGCGAATATGGGGCTTGAAGCTAAAGGAAGGACCGCCGCTAAAGCGAGATATGCGCTGATCCCGCGACAGGAGCACCCGGATATTATACGGCCAATTGTTCTCAGCGCCTTTCTAGTCATTTACTCCTCATAATTAGCAGCCCGCGGCTTTATCACCCGAGGTTACTATCCCGGTTATCATGGCCGAACCGAAGCCGTGGCGCTCCATCTCGTTGAGGAGCTCAGGTAAAGCGCTGGCGCCTATTTTCAGGGATTTACCTGGGGCTGCTGCGCGTCGAGCTGGAGGGCGAGCAGGAGAGAGGCGACGGCGGACAGCGCTTTTTTTGAATAGCGCCCGGCGTCGAAAGTACCGCTTATGCCGCCGCGGTCGGAGCTGAGGTACATGCCGTAGCCGCTGATATCGTAGGAAAAGGCGTCGGACCTGTCGGAAAAAGTCAGGCTGATGAACTGGTACTGATTATTGTCCCCCCTCACATTGCCCGAGACGGCGTAGCCGCCGCCGGCTCTCTTCAGGTCAAGGGACATCCCGTCGCCGGTCAGCTGGTAATCCTTCCCGTAGACGCGGATGACGCCGCGACCGTAAGACTCGCCCGCGCCCGCCCCGGAATCGACGTAAAAATAACCGGCGGACGTTTTTCTCACAACCACGTCCAGCTTGAGGGAATAATCGTAGGCCTGAATTCCCCCGGCGGTGTAATTATTGATGCGCAGCCAGATATACTGGGAGGAAACCTTTTCGGCCGCCGCCGGTTCGGGCGCGGTGATGGCCGGCTGCGGCAGTTCTTTTATCCCGGCAACCTTCACCCCTTCAAGCTCGAACGCGCAAAGGTTGGCTGAAAACGCCGAAAAGAATACTATGCACGCGGTTTTAATCATTATCCGTATCCTCGTTCCGCAAAACCCTCAACCTTGATTATAGAGAATTTAAAGCCGTCCGCAATAGAGGCAAAGGGGAAGGACAAAAGTGGGACTAAAGGCCCAGGGCCGCCAGGGAAGCTTTTCCTGAAGCCCCGCCTTGATTATCCGTTGCGCAATATCACTTTGCCGCCGCGGCGTCGGCCCAGCGCGCCACTCGCACGCGCGCGGTCATGGCCGCTTCCCCGAAGACGAGGGTATGGTCCGGGACTTCGCCGCCGTCGCGGTCTTTTTCCACGGTTTTCCAGGAGCCGCGCGTGAATTTGAAAGAGACCGCCGCGCCGCGCCTGAAGCGGGCCCTGAATACCCGTTCAAGGGGCTTGCCCGGCACCGGCGAGAGCTTGATCTTTCCCGGGTCCCAGCCGCCGAGTTCGTCCTGGCTGCCGGCGATGTATATTTCTGCGCCGGCAGGCGTTCCCTTCGGCAGCGCGACGGTAAGCGCCAGGTCCGTCCACGGTGAAAGGTATTTCACGATACGGAGCGCGGCGGAGAACGGGCGGCTCCCGAAGCGCCCCGTCAGCTTCACGGCCCGCGGTTCCGCGCCGCTGACGACGCTGAGCTTCGCGTCCTTCCAGGACAGAAGCGGCGGGGAAGCGGCGACGGCGTCCGGTATATAGTCGCAGGAAATACCGGAGGAGAAGCGCAGCCGCCCCCAGAACCGGGCGCTTGCCGGCTCGCCGTTCAGCGCGAGTTTATCTTCGGAAACGACGCCGCGCGCCTCCACGACCTCGCCCGCGGCCGGCCCGAAGAACCACTGGAGCGGGTTATGCAGGCGCCGCGCCCAGGCGGCCTCGTTGTGCGCCGCGGGGCCATCCAGCATGAACAGCAGGTTCTCGCCGTAGCGCAGGCCGCGGGCCTGCAGGAGCCGCTCCATATCGATGGCGTCGGGCACCGTTTCTTCGCTGCTCTCGCGCATCCCCATATCCAGCCAGATCTTCGCGTCGGCGGGGATGGTGGAGCGCTCCACAAGGCCGAAGATGGAGCGCTGCCCCCACCACAGCGACGGGGACATGACCCCGGCCATGGAGAAGGTCTGCGGCCGCGTCGCCAGTATGTAAAGCGATACCAGGCCGCCCAGGGAGGAGCCCATGACGGCGCGCCCCTGCCTGCGCGGGATCGTGCGGTAAAGCCCGTCCACGTAGGGCACCACCTCGCGCTCGAGGAACCGCGCGTACTCTTCCGCGGCGCCGCCTTCGCCGCTTTTTTCGTCGCGCGTCTGGGTGTATTCGCTCACCCGCGCGGGCGTGTTATCGATGCCCACAATAATGAACGGCCGGGTTTTCTTCCCGCCGATCAGGCGGCCGGCGGTTTCGTCGGCTTCCCACTCCATGCCGTGGGCCGCGGTCTTTTTCGAGAACAGGTTCTGCCGGTCGTGCATATAAACTACGGGATAGGCCTCTCCGGAGCCGTCGTAGCCCGGGGGGAGCAGGATGCGCAGGGTGCGCAGGTTGCCCAGCGCTTCTGAGGGGAAATTGTCTACGGAAACGAGGTCCTTGTCGCGGGTGACTTTAATTCCCGCGGCCTGCCGCTGCACGGCGGCTGAGGAAACGGCGGGAGCCTCCTGCGCCGCGGCCGCGGCGCCGAGCATGGCGAATATTGCGGCGCTCAGGAGCATGCGGGCGTTTCCTTTACCGCGGCACCTGATTTTGGGGGCGTCGCCCCGCTCGTGCGGCACAGGTTTATCAGCGCGCCTAAGCGGCAGGCTGCCTGGGGTCGGCGCCGTACTGGTTCTCGCCGGCCTGGCCTTCCTGCGCCAGCAGCACCAGCAGCACTATCACGCCAAGGATCGGAATAATACAGATCAATTGCCACCACCCCGTGCGGTCGGTGTCGTGCAGGCGCCTGGCCCCCGCCGCGAGCGAAGGCAGCAGCGTCCCCAGCGAAAAAAGCAGGCCGATAAAACTCAGGCCGGTCGTCTTTCCCAGGAGCAGCAGCACAAGATAGATCACGAAATACACCAGGAAAAACCCCCAGTATTCCTCGCGGTGCGCGCGGCCGTCGAACTGAGTATACTTTGTTGTGACTACCTCAACGAACCATTTCCAGTACTGTTCCATTGTATTGCCCCTCCTAAGTGTAGTATCCGCGCGCTATTTGCCGGGCTTCCTGGCCGGCGGCCGGGTTTTAAGGAGTTGATGCAGCCGGGCCGCCAGCACCTCTGTTTTGAGAGGCTTTTCTATGTATTCCCGGACATTGGCCTCCCGCCTGATCATGTCGGCGGTAGAGCGGTCCATGTTGCGGCCCGTAATGACGATAATAGGGATATTGGCGGTTTCCTCCGCCTGGAGTTCGTGCAATACCTCAAACCCCCCCGATTTCGGGAGCATAAGGTCCAGAATAATTATGTCCGGCGAGAGCGTGCGGGCCTTGTTCAGGGCGTCTTCGCCGTCCTCGGACAGCTCGGCCCGGAAGCCCTCTCTCCGCACTACGATCTCCAATAATTCCCTGATGCCTTTCTCGTCGTCGACTATCAGCACGAGTTTATCGGCAGAGCTTGCAAAACCGGGATTTTCCATTGTAGCCACCTCTGACTCTTATTAAACAAAATTATTAGCCTGAATTCTGCAGTACGGGAGCGGCATTACTCGCAAATTCAGAATAAAAGCTCATCCCGGCCAGGAAAAAGGCGAAAGAGACCAGCAGGTAGGCGGAAGGGGGCTTCCTGTCCAGCAGCATTAATAAACAGAGGCGAACAGCGTGCCCGTGATAGCGATGCCGGAGACGGCGGCCAGCGCGTAAATATAAACTTTTTCCCTGGGTGCAGATTCTATGTTGCTCAGTTATAACATGAAAATACCAAGCGGCCTATGTAATGCGGGAATCTAATGGCGGCCGCTCTTGCAGATCTCAATACGGCGCGCCGCCTCCCTTGCCGTATCCGAGCCGGGGTCTTTCTTTAAAACCGTTTCATAAATTCTGACGGCCAGCTCATATTCGCCGCTGTTTTCCAGTTCGATCCCGGCGTTCAGAAGCGTTTTCTGTCCATCGATGAGCGGCTGTATGGATTTAACGATCTCTTCGTCCGGGTACTTCCTTGCGGCTTCCTTGTAAACAACCAGCGCCTTAAGCCTGTCACCGGCCCGTTCGTAGCACTGCCCCATCCTGACCTCGGCCTGCGCCTTCACCCAGTCCCGGTAAGTTTTCTCAATAGCCAGCGCGTAGAATCCGAGGGCTTTTTTACAGTCAATGTCTTTTATGGCCGCTCCGGCATGGCCGGAATATATCTGACCCAGGTACAGGTAGGCGTCTCCCAGGCGGGAACTTGCCGGATAATCCATTATAAGGGCCCGCAAAGCCTCCTCTTCCGATTTGAGGGCCGCCGGGGAATTATCCCGGGCCGCCAGCCAGTCATAGCTGACCGCGCTCATAAGCAGCGCGTAATCGGCCATGTCGGAGTCAGGATTCTTGCCGGCGATCTCCCTGTAAAGAGCGGCGGAATCCTCATATTTCTTTTCATTGAACGCTGTCTCGGCTTTAGAGAACCTCTCGGCGCCGTCCCCGGCTGGCCGGACGATAAAGAGACTGGTGTCCGTGATCCTGGAATACTCGAGCCCCCGGCTTTTTAGGAACTGTAAGATGTCTACCACCGTGGTGTTATTCAACTCGGTAGTTACCCTGATATCGGGAGTGTCCCCGGTAATAATAAAATTTATTTTAGTCTGCTCTGAAACCGTGTCCAGGAAGTTGGCAAGAGCGACTTCTTTCAGCCGGACTTTTTTATTTACCACTCTTTGGAGGAGCGGGTCTTCCAGTTCTTTCCTGGTTAACGGCGGAAAAACCGCCGGCTTCTTCGCTCTTTTTACCAAGTAGGCGCCGTCCTGCGGGTCGCGCTGAAATTCCAAACTCTTAGACTTGACGAATATCTCCATCAACGCAGAAATAGATGAATCTTTCATATAGATCGTAGTATGCACGGTGTTAAGCTCCGGGTCGGCCAGTCTGAAGGTCAGCCCGGTTTCCCTTGAAACGTATTTAAAGAATTCCGGAAGGGAAATATTCCTGAATCGCACATTAACTTTCTTCTCCGCCGCGGCCCCGGTAACCTCCGGAACGCCCGGGAAGGCGGAGAGCGGCTCGGCGGCAAGGACCGGCGTCAAAGCGGTAATCGCCGCGCTTTGGATAAGGAACATAATGGTCAGCATCTTTTTCATATCAATTCTCCTTTTGACTAACGGTTGTCGTACAGTCAGTGCCGGGAAAGCCGTAAAAGTTCATTTTCAAAGCCCGCATCCGGCTGTTCTGCAGGAATCCGAGAAATATATTCCGCCGGACTTCGCTTCGACACCTGGCTGGGCGGGCGAAACCAGGCCGGCGAGCCTTACCGGCGTAGCCGGCCCGTCCGCCAGGTAAAGAATTCTAGATGTGGCTGGGACCGGGGCACCTCCCGGGCGGAAGAAAGCGGCAGCGAACAACATTAGCGCGCAGGCCGCAAAAACCAATTTCCATGGGGCCGGCCAGGAAAAGATGCCGATATGTTCGGCGGGAGCGGCCTTTTCCCCCTCCCCGATCCTTGCCATGAGCTTTGCTGTAAAATCCGCCGAAACCGGCGCCGGGGGAACAGCGGCAACGGCGGAGGCGGCGGCGCGCAGCGCAGCCAGCCGGCTCCGGCAGGCGGGACAGGCGTGGAGATGAGCCGCCGTCTCTTTTCTTCTCCCGGGCGCCGTCTCACCCAAAAGATGGTCCGTAAACTCTTCATCAGCAAGATGTTTCATGGCTGTTTCTCCTCCGCCAGAACCGGTTTGAGCCGCGTGGAAAGGGCCGCCAGGGCATTATGTATGCGGGAACGCACGGTGCCTATGGGAATATCGAGCGCGGCGGCTATCTCCTTGTACGAAAGATGCTCCCAGCAGCTCAGGAAGATCACGGAGCGGTGCAGGGGCGATAACCCGTCCACCGCTGCGCGGATGATCTTCCCCGTTTCCTCGTTCTCGAACTTTATCTCGACGGAAGGCGCCGCGTCCCGCGGCTCGCCGCCGCTCTCGCCGTCATCGCCGCTGAACAAGCCGGCTTCGCGGCCCCTGTCCCGCAGCCTGCGCCGGCAGACATTGCGCGTTAAGGAGTAGGCCCAGGTGCCGAACGACGACTCGCGCCGGAAGGCGCCCAGCGACTTGTAGATCTGAATAAAAACTTCCTGCGCGATATCCTCAGCCTCCCTGTCGGGGCCCAGGATGCAGAGTATGAACTGGTGTACCCTGTCCTTGTAGATATCCACCAAGCCGGCGAAGGCCTCTGCGTCACCGCCAATAAAGCGCGAGATCAGGCTGTTTTCCAGTTCTATTAGTTCTTTTCTGTCCGGGTGTTCCATTAAGCTGGCCAAACAATAATTATATGGTTATTACCCCGCGGCCGCAAACTTTTCTCTGTCACGAGGCTTTTTTCACTACCGGCACCTGGTGCGCGTAAAAGAAATACCCCGCAACATCGCCCACCCTTTTCCTGCGGATAATTATCTGGCGCGACTCTATCGTCAGCGTGCAGTCCTTTCCTTTCTCGGTGATCTCGGATTCCGGGTACTGGTCCAGTATCGGCCGGCACACCCGGTAAAGCCCGCAGACCGGGTTCGCGGGGTCATCGCAATATATCGCATTGGTATTATCCTGATACACGGCCCAAACTACCGCCGGGACAGATAAACATAATGCCGCCGCCAACACCGCATAAAACGCTTTTCTGGACATAATCAGGCACCTCTCTGGAAAAGTCTTGTATCCCGTTAGTGCCGGAACCCGGAAAAAAGTTCATTCGCGGGCTTCTGCTATCTTGTTCGCTGGTGCAAAAGGGTTGCCAAACCGCGCTTCCTGCCGTATAATATCGTAAGTCCTGGCACTATTCTTGTAATTTCGCCGTTTTCCAACGCGACACGCCCTTGACGGGTTCGTTTGCTAGAATATTTATATGGATTTAGAGAAAAAACTGGAGATACTGGCGGATTCCGCCAAGTACGACGCCTCCTGCGCCTCAAGCGGCTCGGACCGCGGCGGCGCCGGCGGCACCGGGGCGGCCCACCTGAGCGGCGTCTGCCACAGCTGGACCGCCGACGGCCGCTGCATCTCACTTTTAAAGATACTGATGACCAACGAGTGCGTCTACGACTGCGCTTATTGCGTGAACCGCCGGACGAACGACACCCCCAAAGCCATACTTACCCCGGACGAGATAGCCGGCCTCACCTTCGAATTTTATAAAAGGAATTATATTGAGGGGCTGTTCCTCAGCTCAGGAATAACAGTATCCCCGGACCGCACCATGGAACTTATGCTGGAGGCGGTGCGAAAGCTCCGGCAGGTCTTCCGCTTCAACGGCTACGTGCACATGAAGGTGATACCGGGCGCGGACCAGGCCCTTATTGACCAGGCCGGCCTCTGGGCGGACCGGGTGAGCGTGAACATAGAGCTGCCCACCGACAAGAGCCTGCGCCTGCTGGCCCCGGGCAAGACGAAAGAGACCGTGCTGGGGCCCATGAGCCGCCTGGCGCAGAAAATTTCCGCCTCGAAGGACGAGCGGCGCTCTATCAAAAGTTCCCCCGCCTTCGCCCCTGCCGGGCAGAGCACCCAGCTTATAATAGGCGCCACGCCCGAGACCGACCGCGAGATCATAAAGCTCAGCGAGGCCCTATACGGCAAAATGTGCCTCAAGCGGGTCTACTATTCCGCCTTTGTGCCGGTCACCAAGGACAGCCGCCTGCCCGCCCTTCTCAGCCCGCCGCTGCTGCGCGAGCACCGCCTTTACCAGGCCGACTGGCTGCTGCGCTTCTACGGTTTCAAAGCGGACGAACTGCTGGATGAAAAACACCCGACGCTGGACCTGTCTTTCGACCCCAAGACGGTCTGGGCGCTGAACAATCTGCATCTCTTCCCGCTTGAGGTCAACAAAGCCTCCTATGAAGAGATATTGCGGGCGCCGGGCATAGGCGTGACCTCCGCAAAAAGGATACTGCGCGCGCGGCGCACGGCCCCCTTAAGCCTGGACGACCTTAAAAAGCTGGGCGTGGTGATGAAGCGCGCGGTCTATTTTGTGACGGCAGGCGGCAAATACGGCGGCTTAAAAAAAGAAACCGGGGAGGCCATAAAGATCAAACTCCTGGAGCACAAGAACCCCAACGGCCAGCTGGACCTGTTCGGCGAAAAGGAGCTGGTGAAGGAGGGCCTGGCCGGGACCGTGACCGGCCAGCTATGAAGACTTTCCTTTACGACGGCTGTTTTGAAGGCTTCCTGACGGCGCTCTCGCTGGCGCTGGACAGCGGGGACGCCTGCGCCATTTCAAAAGAGAACGCGGAGGAAGCGGGGCTGTTCTCTGAATTTATAAATGCCGGCACGGACCAGCAGCGCGCGGCCACTGCCCGGGACCTGATAGAGCGCCGAGGCTCCGCGGAATCCTGGCAGCATATCCGCTTCGCCTTCCTCTCGGAAGTCCCGGGCGCGGAAACGGCCATATTTGAATATGTGAAACTGCTGCTGGAGAAAGGCCCGGCAGCCGACAATATGCTGGCTGACGACCGGGTAAAGAAAGTCCACGGCCTTTCAGCCAAGGTGGGCGGCGAGGCGCACCGCTTCAAGGGCTTCGTAAGGTTCAAGGAGCTGGCGGACAAAACCCTTTACTCAAAAATAGAGCCCGACCATAATATACTTGCCCTGTTAGTTCCGCATTTCCGCGCGCGGCTGGGGACCTTCAACTGGGTAATCCACGACGCCCGGCGCAATAACGCCGCGCTGTATTTTAACGGGAAACTGGTTTACGCCCCGCTGGCCGCCGCGCTTATCCTGGAGGACGCCAAAGAGGCGGAGGTGCGGAAGCTCTGGAAGCACTTCTTCAAGACAGCCGCGATAGCGGAAAGGGTAAACCCTAAACTCCAGCGCCAGAACGTCCCCCTGAAATACCGCAAAAACCTCACCGAATTCGACAAATAAACTAACTTCGAGGGGGATTCCGGATATTCACCGCGGAGGCGCAGAGGTCGCAGAGAACGGAGTGAGCGGGGAGTCGAATATTTAATATTTTCTCTTCTGAACTCCGCGACCTCTGCGCCTCCGCGGTGAACTCTTTCCCCAACCTAATCTTATCTCCTCTTACCTCATCTTTCTCTGCGTCTCTGTGGTGAAATTCTTTGCTTAAAAAACGATCCCCTCCTTTCCTTGCGGAAAAAAGGGGATCGTGCGGCAGGGATTCCCGCCTTGCTGCTTTAGAACTTCAACTGCGCGCTGACAGCGCCGGTCATATTCGCGCCGTCCGAGCCGGCCTTAGCCTGCTCAAGGGAAGCCGAGGCGTCAACGGTAAGGACCAGCATCTTAAGGCCGGCGCCCACAAAATACGCCATGGTCTTCTGGTCCCGGTTCTGGACGATGTTCTTAAAGTCCGACCGCACGCCGCCGCGGGCGAACAGGAAGCCGGGGACAACGGCAAGCTCAGCGCCGAGCCGGCCCTGCGCTTTCTTGGTGTCTTCCAGGTTCACGGTGACATAATCCAGGTCCACCATCAGTATTTTCCCCAGCACCAGCGCCGCGCCCGCCACGTAGGTCGGAGCGAACTTGGTCAGGGTTTTCTTGGTCTCGAGGGGGTTATAGACGAACCAATTACTACTCCCACCCATGTCAAAGTTGTCCTTCCAATACAGCTTCTGTGTAACGTCAACCTTGCCTATTGCGTTCTTGGCCGCAACTCCAAGGCGAAGGGGCCCCATGTTCATCAGCGCGCCGAAGTCCATGGTATAACCCTTAAGCCCCACCTTGTTGGTGGCCTGGAACTGGTCATTCATGTTGTAACCACCGGGATACCACCAGGGGCGCTTCAGGGGGGTGGTGCGTCTTCCGCTGAATTCACGCTCGATCTCTCCGTCGATAGCATTATAGTTTGCGCCAACAGATAACCGCCCGATTTTCAGGGCCCCGGTCAGCACATAAGTATCAAGGCCGCTCATGTCTATTTTATCGCTCAACGTATCGTAGTACATCCGCCAGCCGTCCGGCGCGAAGATGTTATTTTGCGTTTTGGTGAACTTTTGGAATATATTTTTAGACTCCGCAACCTTGCGGCTGACACCGAGGGCGAGGGGGCCCACCTTAATGGCCGCTCCGCCGTAGCTGGGGACGAAGGTCCACTCTGATTTCTTATCGCCATTCGGGCCGATCTTCGAGGTGCGGCTGGCTGTGGCCAGTGCCGCGAAGTTGATATGGTCTATCTGCGCCAGGCCGGCCGGGTTGTATTCCACCGCGCCCAGGTCATTGGCGACGGCGGTAAACGCGCCGCCCATGCCCAGGGCCTTTGCAGAGCCGCCGGAATTCAAGGGCAGGTAGTCGTCAATGTTTATGTCAACCATGTATGTTCCAAAAACATTCCCATGCTGCTGCCCGCTATAATTATAATCCCAGGCTAAAGCGGAATCCGCCGCCAGGAACACACCGCAGATCAATCCGGCCGCAAGTATTAATTTTTTCATTAGTTACCCCTTCTGTTTTAAAGATACCACACTAGCCCGATGACTTTTATGCGTGTTCACCGGCCCTTACGATCAATTATTGAATAATATATCAAATTATGCCGCCCCGCACTATGAAACTTTGGATACAAGCCCCTAGCCTTTCCGGGCGGCTATGGCTTTGGCCACATGCGGCGGGACCAGTTTTGAAACGTCGCCCTTGAAATGGGCTATGTCGCGCACCACGCTGGACGAGAGGTAGGTGTAGCGCTGGCGCGGCATGAAGAAAACGGTTTCTATGTCGGGGTAGAGCGTGCGGTTTATGGCCGCTATCTGGAACTCGTATTCCAGGTCCGAAATAGCGCGCAGGCCCCTGATCACCACGCAGGTCTTTTTCTTCTTCACATAGTCGACCAGCAGCCCCTCGAAACAGTCCACCGTAACGTTCTTCTTGCCCTTAAGGGCGGCCTTAAGCATCTCCGCCCGCTCCTCAACGGAAAACATGTGCTTTTTGGAACTGTGCACGAAGACGCTCACGATGAGGTGGTCAAAAATTTTCGCCGCCCTGTCTATGATGTCCAGGTGCCCGAAGGTAACCGGGTCAAAGCTGCCCGGGTAAACCGCTATTCTCTTTTTCATAATTATCTCCAGCCAACTATTATATACAATCTTTATCAGGGCGGTTGCACGAAGGACCCGATATGAAAAAAATATTTTTGATTTCAGCTTTAATACTGCCGTTGATCCCGGCCCCGGCCGCAGCGCAGGAGCTTGTCCCCTACGCCTCCGGCGGCAAATGGGGTTACGCGGCGCCCGGCGGAAAGCTGGAGATCCCGGCCCGCTACGACTACGCCGAGCCTTTCAGCGAGGGGCTGGCGCTGGTGCGCTCCGGCGCGCAATACGGCTTTATAGACAAGAACGGCAAAAAGGTCATTCCGTTCAAATACCAGTCCGCCGGCTCCTTCAGCGAGGGCTGCGCGCCCGTAAAGGCCCGCGGCCTGTGGGGCTGCGTGGACAGGTCCGAAAAAACCGCCGTCCCCTTCGAATACGAGGAGCTGCTGCCGTTCAGGGAAGGCGCCGCCCCGGCAAAGAAGGGCGGCCGCTGGGGCCTGCTGCTTAAAGACGCGCGCGAATTCCGCGGCGGCATCTATGAGGAAATTTACCCGCCCAGCGAGGGTTTGGCCCGCGTCAAGCTGAACGGCAAGTACGGCTACATCGAGCTCTCCGGGAAGGAAGCCCTGCCGCCGGTTTACGCCGAGGCTTTCCCCTTCAGCGGCGGCTTTGCCACAGCTAAACTGGTAGATAAATACGGCTTTATCAGCCGCCAGACGCTTATCTTCAAGGAGCGGCCCTATGTCTCTATCGGGCCCTACAGCGAGGGCCTGGCCCACGCCCAGCACCTGCAAGCGGAAGGCCGCTGCGGCTACATAGACCAGGAAGGCAACGAGCTCATACCGGCCGGCTTCGCCATGTGCGCCTCTTTCGACGGGGGCCTCGCCCCGGTCCTCAAGGACTTCAAGGGCGGGTGGGGCTATATAGACAAAACAGGCAAGGTAGCGATAGATTTCAATTACAGCCAGGCGGCGGGCTTCCGCGGCGGGCTGGCCAAGGTGACCCGCGGCGGACGCTCCTTCTACATAGACGCAAAAGGCTTCGAATACAGAAAACAAGAGGCTGAGCCCAAAAGGAAGAGTCCGCATTAACCCACTAAAAGGGGTTGCGGACTCGTTGATATTTTAGCAGAAATATTCCGATTGTCAAGACCCAAAAAAGACCTAATTAAATCATTTCATCCAGACGGGGAAAAAATATTTATCGTCCCTGCGGTTCCCCATTGCCCGGCGGCAGGCCTCTTCCAGCATGCGCTTCACCGTGCGCCGTGAGCCGGCTGTCCGGCTCTGCAGGAATTTCCTGACTTC
Organism: Elusimicrobiota bacterium; assembly: GCA_030651035.1. Lineage (GTDB taxonomy): Bacteria > Elusimicrobiota > Elusimicrobia > Elusimicrobiales > UBA9959 > UBA9959. The sequence continues at coordinate 19,238 of JAUSCK010000221.1, read as the reverse complement.
GGGGCTCAGCGCGTTGAAGTCTTCCGTCATGCCGGCCTTGTCGCCCAGGGCTTCGCGGACAAGGGCCCGGTTGACGCGGGCCCACGTGCGGCTGCCTTTGGAGGCTATGATGCCGTCCAGGTCCCGCAGGGCTTCGGCGAGCCTGCCCTCCAGCCTGAGGGTTTCTGCCCGCCAGACCCCGGCCTCGGCGTCGGTAGGAAAAAGTTCCACGGCCCTGTCCAGGTCGCGCAGGGCTTCCTTGCGCCTGCCCAGCAGCGTGAGGGCGGCGCCGCGCCAGCAGAAGGCCACGTCGTCACCGAGGGCGAGGCCTTTGGTAAGGGCTTTCAGCGCCGCCTTATAAGCCCCGGTGAAGAGCCGCATCTGGCCCTCCCAGGAATGCAGGCCCGGCAGCTCGCCGAAGGCCGCCGTGCTGAAAGCCTTTTTAAGCTGCTGGAAACCCTTCCCCGCCCTGCCGGTGCAGATATAGATCTCGGCTATCCTTCCCAGCGAGGTGGACCTGGAAACAGGCGAGCGGGCGCTGCGGCTGAACATCCGCAGCGCGCTGCCGTAGTCGCAGGCGTAAAGAGAGGCCCAGCCCGCGGGGAAAAACATCCAGCCGTAGCGCGGGTCCGGCAGGTCCGGCCGCGCCGCCAGCCGCCCGAACTCGGCGGCCGATTCCGCGTTCCTGCCGAGCAGGAGCAGCAGCGCTCCCCGGAAAAATGAGCGGTAAGGTTCCAGTTTTTTACCCAGGCGCGCGCGCTCCAGAGCGGCCAGCCTGTCCGCCAGGAAGCCGGGCGGCAGCGTGTCTGACCGGTCGCCCCAGGGGTGCCAGAGCCTGGAAAGGACCGGCTCCCTCCTGCCGGAGCCGATAAAGCTTTCGGCCGTCTCGAAGGCCTGGCTGAACCGGTCCAGCGTGCAGCAGGCTATGTACCTGTTCACGGGATCGGCCCCGGCGCCTGCGGCCAGCAGCCGCCCGAGGGCGCGCCGCATGCCGGGATAATCGCCGCGGCGCTTGTGGAACATGGCCAGGTGGTAGTAATTATCGGGGCAGAGGCCGGGCAGGCCGAGTATCCCGGCGTAGGCTTCTTCCGCCCTCGCGGGATCCGCGGACTGGCTCAGGATCTTTTCCAGCAGCTTGGCGAGCTCCTGGCTGCCCGGCGCCTTTTTAATAGCGTCCAGCGCCAGCTTTTCCGCCTGCAGCTGCCTGCCGCCGGCGGCCAGCCGGTTGGCGCAAACCGAGATGCTGGATATTATATCTTCGCGCATAATAAATCCCGGAAACTCCGCCTTTCAGACATTTCCCGGGCCCGGAAATCCTATTTGTTTATATCAAAATACACCGCTTTCGGGTTATGAAAGACTAACGCCGATACCGAGGCCTCGGGGTCCATCATAAAATCCTCGGTCAGCCGCAGGCCCGCGTCCGGCTCCGGCTTGAGCAGGTCAAAAAGGATTTTCTGGTTGGCCAGGTCAGGGCAGACCGGGTAGCCGAAAGAATACCTTTTCCCCTGGTATTTGCTCCGCAGCAGCGGCTTGGCCGGGCAGGCCTCTGCTATGCCCCATTCCAGGCGGACGCGGTAATGCAGCACGTCGGCGAAAGCCTCGGCCAGGGCCAGGGCCAGGGCCTCCACCAGGTAAGACCTGACGTAATTGCCGGCCTCGCGCTCGCGCCTGGCAAGCTCCAGCACGCCCTCGCCGCAGGTGACGGCCAGTAGCGCGGCGTAGTCTTTTTTGCCGCGCGCCTCGGGCGCGGCAAAATCCGCCAGGCAGAGCCGCTCGCCGCCGGGCTGGCGCGGGAAAGTAAAAGCGGCCAGCTTGGCGCCCAGGCCGTTGTAAAAATACAGTTCTTCGCAAAAACTGTTGACTTGGAAGAATTGATAAACACCGCGCGCCTTGATCAGTTTCTTTTCTATTATCTCTTCTTTTATCCCGGCCAGCAGTTCCCTGGCTTCGCGGCTTTTCTCCTCCTGCTCCTTCTTCAGCTTCAGGAAGCGCAGGTTAAAAAGGTCCTCGTCGAGGTTGTCGAACAGCTCGCCGAGCGCCTGCTCGCCGGTGAAATGCCGGAGCAGGTCGATGGGGAGCGGTATCTCGTCAGGATAATAATTGACCGGACGGAAGACGAAGGAGGAGGGCTGGGAAGCATCCCTGATCATTTGTCCCGCATTTTCAGTGGGGTTGGAACTCATGCCTGCGGCTTGCCGCTAACGCGCGCCAGCACGTAGTTCAAGCCCTCCATGGCGTCCTGTGCGTAGAAAACAGGGCCGCCGTAATTGGGAGTGATATTCGCTTCGGTGAATTTTCCGGTAAGGGCCGCGCCGCCTACCAGCAGCGGGGCGTTTATGCCGGCCTTGACCAGTTCGCGCGCGGTTATAGTCATCTGTTCGCAGGAGCGCACCAGCAGCCCGGACAGGCCTATGAAGTCCGGCCGGGATTTAACGGCGGCGGCGGCTATGTCCTCCGGGGCTACTTTCACGCCCAGGTCCTCCACCTCGAAACCGTTGCTCTCGAAAATTATGCCCACCAGGTTCTTGCCTATGTCGTGCACGTCGCCCTTTACGGTGGCCAGCAGCACGCGGCCGCGCTTCGGTGCTTTCTGCGCCTTAAGCGCCGCCTCAAGCGCGGTCACGGCGGTCTTGGCGGCCTCGGCGCTCTGGAGAACCTCGGTCACTATCAGGTCCCCGGCGGAAAACTGCCTGCCCACCTCGGCCATGGCCTGCATCACGGGCCCGTTTATTATGTCCAGCGGGGATTCTTTCTCCAGCAGGGCGGCCACGGCCTCTTCTATGCCGGCCTTTACGCCGTTGAGGACGGCCAGGCGCAGTCTCTCGGCCGGCGGGGCGTCCGGCACGGCCGGGGCTGATGAGGTCTTTTTAGCGTCGCGGTAGCGGGCGGCGAAGGCCTGCGCGGCGTCGGGCCTCCGGGCAAAGATAAGGTCTTCGGCGAGCCCGCGCTCTTCTGCTGAGAGGGAAGCGTAGCGCTTCAGCTTTTCGATGTTTACTATAGCCAGGTCCAGCCCGGCCTTGACCGCGTGGTGCAGGAAAACCGAGTTCAGGACTTCGCGCGACGCCGGCGGCAGGCCGAACGAGACATTGCTGACGCCCAGCACGGTTTTCACGCCGGGGAATTCTTTTTTTATCCGCTCTATAGCCTTTATGGTCTCGTGCGCGGTTTTGGCGTGCTCTCCGCCCACGCCCACCGGGAAAACCAGCGTGTCGAAAATTATATCCCCGGCTTTCAGCCCGCATTCCTCTGTCAGGAAGGCGTAAGCCCGGCGGGCTATGGTCAACTTCCGCTTCGCATCCAGCGGCAGGCCGTGCACTTTATCCCCGTCTATGCAGCCGAACACCAGCTTCGCGCCGTAGGTCTTGACCAGCTCGGCGGCAGCGCGCGGCTTATCAGTGCCGAACTCGAAGTTCACGGAGTTCAGCAGGGCCTTGCCGGGCACTGTCTTCAGGACCTCCTCCATCACGGCGAGGTCGGTGGTATCTGTCATTATAGGCAGGCGCACCGCGCGGGCAAGTTTAGGCATGAAGGTTTTCACGTCCGCAAGCTCGTTGCGCTCGGGGTTGGCCAGGCAGATGTCCAATATGTGCGCCCCGGCGGCCACCTGGGCTTTGGCCAGCGCCACAGCCCCGTCCCAGTCCCCGGCGGCCACCATATCCCGGAATTTCTTGGAGCCTATGGAATTATTGCGCTCGCCCACCATGGCCGGCGGCTCTATCTCGTCGTAAAAAAGGGCTTCAACGCCCGACACCACCCAGGGGACGGCGGCGCGCGGGGCGCGGGGTTTAACGCCTTCCACGGCTTCCGCCAGGGCTTTTATATGCGCCGGCGTGGTGCCGCAGCAGCCGCCGGCCGCGTTGAGCAGGCCTTTTTTGGCGTAGTCGGCCATGACGGCGGAGAATGTCTCCGGTGTCTGCAGGTAGCGGCCGTTCTCGTCGGGCATACCGGCGTTGGGCATGGCAAACACCGGGTACTGCGCGCGGGCGGCCAGGCGCTCAAGGCGCAGACCCAGCCCCTCGGGGCCTGTTGAGCAGTTAAAGCCCAGAGCCGCCAGCGGGAAATGCTCCACGGCGGCGTAGAAAGCCTCGGAATCGTGGCCGGAGAGCATCTTGTTGCGCGCGTCCATGGTGGCGGAAACTATGACGGGCAGTTCCCTGCCGGCTGCCTTGAAGGCGAGCCTTACGGCGGCAAGCCCGGCCTTAAGGTTTAAAATGTCGTGGGCTGTTTCCAGCAGCAGCAGGTCCACGCCGCCCTCCATCAGGGCGGTGAGCTGCTCAAGGTAGATAGCGCGCATATCGTCAAAACTGAGCCCGCCGGTGACGAACAGGGCCTTATTGGTGGGACCGACGGAGGCCGCCACGAAGCGCTGCCTGCCGTCCTTGGAGAACTTATCGGCCGCGGCTTTCGCGAGGCGGGCCGAGGCTATATTGAATTCGCGCACTCGGGCGGTCAGGCCGTATTCAGCCAGGACAGCCGCATTGGCGCCGAAAGTGTTGGTCTCAATAAAGTCTGCCCCGGCGGCGAGGTAATCCTCGTGCACCTTGGTTATTACTTCGGGCTTAGAGACGGAAAGTATCTCATTAAGCCCCTCGTGCCCGGCAAAATCAGCCTCTTTAAGGTCGAACCCCTGCAGATAGCTCCCCATAGCCCCGTCGAACACCGGAATCCGCTCCAAAAAAATTTTTTTAATTTCATCATTTGAGATCATATTTATTCCTAATATATTCACCACAGGGTGGAGCGAAGCGACACAATTCAACTGTATCTAACAGGACACAGAGAGGGAGGAGTTTAACACAGAGAACAGAATAAAAATATTTGCTTCCCTTTTTATTCCTTCTTCTCCTCTTACCTTCTCCCTCTCTGTGTCTCTGTGGTGAAACTCTTTGCCGTTGCTCTTAAAATTCACCGAAAAGCTCAAAGGAGTTGGCGGTGGTTTTGTCGGCCAGTGCCTCGTTGCCGACTCCCAGGTGCGCGGCCACCGCGGCGGCTATTTCAGGGATGAACGACGGGTCGTTCCTTTTGCCCCGGGAACTCTGCGGCGGCAGGTACGGGCAGTCCGTTTCGAGGATTATATTATCCAGCCCCGCCTTTCTTATCGTTTCACGCAAGCCGTCGTTCTTTTTATAAGTAAAAGTGCCATTCACTCCCAGCGCCAGGCCCATATCCAGCCCGATCTTCGCGTCCGCCCAGCTCCCGCAGAAGCAGTGCAGCACGCCGCGGAATCTTTTCGCCGGACGGTACTCCCAGCTTTTAAGGGCTTCCAGCAGGTCCGCGTAGGCGTTCAACTCCGGCGTCTTACCGTTCCGGGCGTGGAAAACCACCGGCTTCGAGAATTTCGCGCACAGCGGCAGCTGGCTTTCAAGCAGGGCCAGCTGCTCCGCCTTACGGCCGGCCTCCCACCAGTAGTCCAGGCCAATTTCGCCCACGGCTACGGCGCAGGCCTTCTGTAGATAATTTTCCAGCTCCGGCATTACGGCGGGAGAAAATTCCTTGATATATTCGGGGTGTACGCCGAAAGCGCAGCGGACCATCTCCGGGAAAGCGGCGGCCAATCGCTCCCCCTGCGCCCATTCGGAGGGCGCGCAGGCTATTTCTATCATCTTAGAGACGCCCAGGCCAGCGGCCCGCCCGATAACCTCGTTGCGGTCAGCGTTAAAAGCCGGGTCGTTAAGATGCGCATGTGTTTCCACGAAAACCATGCACATATTAAACCATTTCCCAAAGCCGCCGGGGAACCATCGCTGTTAAGGCTCCAAATCCCAGCCCATCCTTATAGCGCTCACAATCGCTCCCGTCCTGCAGGCTGGAAGCGGCAATATGTCATGCTATATAAGACCCTTAAATTCTAAGGTTTTTATATAGCTACTGGATTTTGTGGCCCAGAAGAAACGCCGTCGGGGTCAGGATCGGAATTCCTTCGATCACTTTTAGAACCACCAGGTCTTTGTCTCCGGAGACAAGCGCCTGGACCCGGCCGCCGGCGGCCGCTTCCAGATACTTCTGATCCCCGGAATCGCGGCAGACTACAGCAACCGGCAGCGGTTCGACAAACTCGCTAAGCTCAGTCAGATAATGATTCCACTTCGCGAAGATGTCTCCGCCTTGGCCCCCTGTCATCCTGCGGAGAACGTCCTGGTACTCGGCCAGGATAGGGGCAGACATCACGAGCGTTAGCTTTCCCTCTAGCCATCGTTTTAGTATCTCCTGCGGCGGGCCGCCCCAGAAGATCCCGGAAATTACCACATTAGCATCAAGGACGATCCTCATTTGTCAGCGCGGGATTTCTTAATGGTCTTTTTAATATCTGACTTTTTCAGGCCAGCCCGCTTCGCAAACTTCCGGCTTACACCAAAGAGCCTGTCTGCTTCTTCCAGCGCAGGCCGGCCTATTTTCCTTAGAATGACCGTATCCCCTTCGCCGGCAACAACAAACTTCGTTCCGGCCACCAGGCCCAGGGCCTGCCGGATATCGCCTGGAATAACCACCTGCCCCTTCACAGACATCCGCGTTACATCAAGATTTTGCATAACTCCTCCGTCTTACTTATCTTACTAATAGGATACAGCACAAACCCCATCCTGTCAAGCCGCGACTCTTTTGAAGACCCCGACTGCGCCCAGGCTTCGTTTTCCGCTTAAAGCGGCCACAGGGGGCAATATCCCAACGTCTTCGTTGCCACTTGAATTACCGGCAACTTTCTCAAGGAAACATCTTTTCCGCGGAAAGGATTTTCGGGTGGGGTTTCATCTCCCGGAATTTATGGGGGCTACTTCTTCTTATTAGCCGCGGCCCAGGCGAGGTAGGAGTGCATGAAGGGGTCCAGGTCGCCGTCCATGACCTTTTCTATCTGGGAGGTTTCATGGCCGGTGCGCATGTCTTTCACCAGCTGGTAGGGCATGAAAACGTAGGAGCGGATCTGGTGGCCCCAGCCGATGTCGCCCTTGGCGTCGTAGCGGCGCTCCATCTCGGAGCGCTTCTTGTCCATCTCCACTTCGTAGAGCCTGGCCTTCAGCATCTTCATGGCGGTCTCGCGGTTCTGGTGCTGGCTGCGCTCTATCTGGCAGGCCACCACGATGCCCGACGGGATATGCGTGAGGCGCACCGCGGTTTCCACCTTGTTGACGTTCTGCCCCCCGGCCCCGCCGGAACGGAAGGTGTCCAGTCTTATGTCCTTGTCCTCCACCTTGATCTCGATCTTGTCCTCGATGTCGGCCAGCACGTCGAGGGACGCGAACGAAGTGTGCCGCCGCTTGTTGGCGTCGAAAGGCGAAATGCGGACCAGGCGGTGCACGCCTATCTCGCTTTTAAGGTAGCCGTAGGCGTAATTGCCTTTTATGAAGGCCGTCACGCTGCGCACCCCGGCTTCCTCACCCTGCAGCATGTCGGTTATGGCGAAAATAAAACCCTTGCTCTGCGCCCAGCGGCTGTACATCCGCTGCAGCATCTGGGCCCAGTCGCAGGCCTCGGTACCGCCGGCGCCGGCGTGCAGGCTTATGATGGCGTCCATCTTGTCCACCGGGTCGGACAGCTTCAGCTCGAAATCCAGCACTGAAAGCTTTTTCTCTATCCCGCGCAGGCCTTCCATTATGACGGGCAGCTCGGCGGCGTCGCCGGCGTCGCGCGCCAGCTCGAAGTGGACCTTGAAATCCTCTATCTCGCGCTTGGCGGAGTCCAGCAGCTCCACGCCCTTCTTCAGGTCGTTCAGGTCCTTCAGGTGGGCCTGCGCCTTGTGCGCGTCGTCCCAGAAATCGCCCGCGCCGGAGACGGCTTCGCTCTCGCGCAGGGTGGCGCGCTTGGCATCAAGGCCGTAAAGCTTGGCCGAGTCAGCCAGGGCCGCCTCCAGCTCCGCCAGCTTGTTATCGATATCCTTGAGTTCCAGCGTTTCAGCCATGAATACTATTTTACAATTTTATTTTTATCTGTATTTTAATAGAATAGAATTCTAGCGAATGGCGGAGAGACTTCTATGATGCCGGAAAAACTTAGAAGCGCGCGGTTAAAAATTAACGTGCTGGACCGGCGCATAGCCGCCCTGCTGGCGCGCCGCTTCGCGCTGGTCATCCCGCTTAAAGAGCTGAAGGATAAGATCACCGACCGCCCGCGGGAGAGGCAGGTGCTGGCCAACGCGGCCGCCGCCGGAAAAAAAATTTACGCGCCGGCCACAAAGGCCGTTTTTACCGAGATAATAAGGCAATCCAAAAAGCTGCAAAAATGGTAATTACACTGCAAAAAAACCTCGGCGCCGGCAGCCGCCGGGACGTCCTGCTGGCCCTGTCTTTCCTGCTGCCCGGCTGCCTGATGCGCCGCGATCCGGCGGGGCTGCACATAACCATTCCCAACCCCGCGGAGGCGGCGGACGCCGTGCCGCGCATCGAGAACCTGGCCGGGGTGTCCGGCGTCTCCCTTTCCGACACCGAGCTTTGCCCGCTGGCCTGCGCCGGGATAAAAAAACCTTTTTCGCGGCCGCTGGACTTCAGCCGCGGGCCCGTCTTCATAGCCGGGCCCTGCGCCGTGGAGGAAGAGGCCTCTTACCTGGCCTCGGCCCGCGCGCTCAAGGCCGCCGGCGCGCACGCGCTGCGCGCCGCGCTCTTCAAGCCCCGCTCCTCGCCCTACGCCTTCCAGGGCATAGGCTGGGCCGGCCTGGGAATTATCGCCAAGGCTAAAAAAATAACCGGCCTGCCGCTGGTGACCGAAGCCACGGATACCCGCCAGGTGGAACGCCTCTCGGCCGTCTGCGATATACTGCAGATAGGCGCGCGCAACATGCGCAATTACGAGCTTCTCAAAGAAGCCGGCAGCAGCGGCCGCGCGGTGCTGCTGAAGCGGGGGATGCGCGCGACCCTGCGGGAATGGCTGCTTTCGGCCGAATACCTGCTGAAGCACGGCGCGAAGAAGCTCATCCTCTGCGAGCGCGGCGACTCGGTTTTTTCCTCGGACAGCCCCGGGCTGGATTTCAGTCTCCTGCGCGAAGCTAAAAAGATCACCGGTTTCCCGGTCATAGCCGACCCCAGCCACGCCGCAAGGAACCGCGAAATAGCCCGGAAACTGGCCCTCAGGGCGCTGCGCGCCGGCGCCGGCGGCCTGCTTATTGAAGCCAGCGTTTCCCCCGGCGGCGCCCTGGTGGACGGCAGGCAGACAATAACCATAGAAACTTTCCGCGCTATAGCCGGGAAATAACGTGTACATAAAACCGATAAAAGCCGGCCTGCTGGGGCTCCCGCTTTCCAGCTCCCTTTCCCCCGCGATATTCCGGATATTTTCCAGCCTCTCCGGGTGCGAAATAAAATACGAGCTCCGCGAGTGCGGCGCGGCTGAGCTGGCCTCGGTCATACATACCGTCAAGTCCGAAGTCTGGTCCGGCTTCAACGTCACCATCCCGCACAAGCGGGCCGTTTTCAAGATGCTCGACCTGCCGGACCCCGCCTCGCGCGGAATAAAGGCGGTCAACGCCGTGCGCTTCGGCAGGAAGGGCCTTGAGGGCCTTAACACCGATGCGGCGGGAATAGTGAGCGCCCTGCAAGAGAACGGGATAAGCCCGGCCGGAAAAAACGCCGTCATCTTCGGCGCGGGCGGCTCGGCCGCGGCGGCGGGCTGGGCGCTGGGCCGCGCCCGCGCGGCCTCAGTGACCTTCTGCGCCCGCAACGGCGGCGCGGCGCTGGAAACAGCCGGGAACCTGGCGGAGGTTTTCCCCGGAACCGTTTTTTCGGCGGCTCCCTTCGCCGTGCCCGGCAGCCCCGCCGGGATTTTTGTGAACGCCACCCCCCTGGGAATGTACGCGCCGGGGAAGCCGCCGGCAAACCCGAAGCCCGGCGACGTCTGCCTGGACCTGGCCTATGCCCCGGAGGGCACCGAATTCATTAAAACCTCCGCCCTGGCCGGCGCCATAACAATAGACGGCCTTGAGGTCCTGGTCAGGCAGGCGGCCCTTTCCCTTAAATTCTGGGCGGGCCTGCCCGGCGGCGATATTGTAGAATTTAACAGGGAAGCGCTAAGGCTTCTCAGGGAAAAACTCCAACGGGGGGACTGATGCTCAGATACCTTACAGCCGGCGAATCGCACGGCAAATACCTGTCAGGCATACTTGAAGGCTTTCCGGCCGGCGTAAAAATTACGCGTGAATACATCACGGCCCAGCTCCGCCGGCGGCGACAGGCCCCGGGACGCAGCGCCCGCCAGGCCCGCGAAACCGACGCTTTTGAAATAGTCTCCGGCCTTAGCGGGAATATCACCACCGGCGCGCCGATAAGCGTGCTCATACCGAACGCAAGCCGGGACTTGCCCCTCCCGTCGAGCCTACCCCGGCCCGGCCATGCGGACCTGCCGGGCATGCTCAAATACGGGCTGCTTAACGCCGTCCTGATACGCGAGAGAGCCAGCGGGCGTGAAACAGCCATGCGCACCGCCCTGGGCACTTTTGCAATGCGGCTCCATGAGCTGCTGCATATTAATATCAATTCAAGGGTGCTCCGCCTGGGCGGCCTGCGGACAGTAACAGCGGAAAGCGCCGCGGCCGAACTGCTGCGGGCCCGCCGCGCTGGCGATACGCTTGGCGGCGTTTTTGAAGTTACCGTAGAAAACCTGCCTGCCGGGCTGGGCGGGTTCAGCCAGTGGGACCAGCGCCTTGGCTCCCGCCTTGGCGCGGCGCTCATGGGGATAAACGGCGTTAAAGGCTTTGAAGTGGGCGGCGGCTTCTGCCTGGCCGCCGCAGGAGGCATAGAAGTCTCGAAGGCCCCGGAACTTTCCGGCGGGCTCGACGGTGGCATGACCAACGGCCGCGCCCTCACGCTGCGCTGCGCTGTTAAGCCGGTGCCCGGCCTGCCCGGCGGGACGCTCTCCACCGACCTCAGGAATTTCCATAAACGGCTTTCAGTTTCAAAGACCTCGGACACCACGGCTGTGTTCGCGGCGGCCGTGGTCGGAGAGCATGCGGCCGCGCTGGAACTGGCCGGGGCCCTGCTGGAAAAATTCGGCGGCGATTCATTTTCCGAAATAGAAGGGCGTGTGAACGTATGGCGCAAAAAAACCGGAAAAACACTGAACCGCCTGTGAAGAATATTTATCTCACCGGCTTCATGTGCGCCGGGAAAACCCTGGCCGGCAGGGCGCTCGCGCGCGCGCTGCGGCTGCCCTTTTGCGACAGCGACGCCCTGCTGGAAAAGAAAACCGGAGCGTCTTTATCCGCATTGATAAAAGCCAGGGGGCTGGGCGGCTTCAGGCGGCTTGAGGCGGAGCTGGTAAGACACCTGGCCGCGCGCAGCGGGCAGGTCATAGCGCTGGGCGGCGGGGTTTATCCGTCCCGCAGGTGGGAAAGCCTGCTTAAAAGAACCGGCGTCGCCGTTTTTCTTTACTGCCCCTGGCCGGAGCTGGAGGTAAGGCTTGAGGCGGCGCGCGCGCCGCGGCCGCTGCTGTCCGGGTCATGGAAAAAAGCCGCCCCGCGCGCGAAAAAACTTTATTCGGCGCGCCTCAGGTTCTACCGCCGCGCGGACATAACGATAAACACCGCCGGGCTCACCCCCGCGCAGACGGCAGAAAAGACAAAAAAAGCATTAAATAAGATTGCCGAATTCACCGCTGAGACGCAGAGGTCGCAGAGTGGGGTGTAGCGAAGCGACACCGCAGTAAGCAGTTATTTAAAAAACATTCCTCCTCCGCGACCTCTGCGCCTCTGCGGTGAAAATCAGTTGTGCCTGCAATTTACTAGTTATTGATTTATGAAAACATTTAATTTTACCATCAGGAGTTCACGATTTATAAAGGCGGCGCTGGGGCGCGGGATGGCGGACATACCGGCGGAATTCCCGGCCCTGTTCAAGGGAGCGGACAAGATCTGCCTGGTCACCGGCACCGACGCCCCGCCCAGCCTGCGGGCCAGGGCGCTGGCCCTGTTCCCCGAGGGAAAAACCCCGCATTTTTATTTCTGGCTCCCCCCCTCCGAAAAAGCAAAAACACTGGAGCAGGCGGGCAAGCTCTGCACTTTCCTTTTTGATAAGGGCTTTTCCCGCAATTCGCTGATAATCGCGGCCGGCGGCGGGGCCGTAACGGACCTTGCGGGTTTCGCGGCCTCGATCTACATGCGCGGCATAAACTGGATCAGCGTCCCCACCACCTTCCTGGCGCAGATAGACGCGGGCCTGGGCGGCAAGACCGCCGTTAACCTGGGCGGCGCGAAGAACATCGCCGGCACTTTCCACCAGCCGGCCCTGGCCGTCTGCGACACGGCCTTCCTGGATTCGCTGCCGCACGCCGAGCTGCGCTCCGGCGGAGGCGAGCTTATAAAATACGCCATGATAGGCCCCGGCAGCCTGGGGCGGACGGTGAAAAAGAATCTTTCAAAAACCCTTGCCGGCGACAAGTCGGCGCTTACCGCCTGCGTAAGCGCGTGCGCCGCCTATAAGCTTAAGCTGGTGGCGAAAGACGAGCGCGACGAAACCGGCCAGAGGGAGGCGCTTAACTTCGGCCATACCGCGGGGCACGCCTTCGAAGCCCTGTCCGGCGGCCGCCTGCCGCACGGCGAGGCCGTGGCGCGCGGCATACGCTTCGCCCTGATCGCCTCACGCGAGGCCGGCCTGCTGGGCCGCGAGGCCTTCGCCCGGCTGAACGCCCTGGTGGACGCCCTGCGCCTCCCGCCGGCCCCGGCCGTGCGCCGGGACTTCCGGAAATTCCTGGGCCTGGTTTCAAGGGACAAGAAAGCGCGGGGCGCGGATAACCGCTTCATGCTTATCGCGGGTCCCGGGCGCCTGCGCGCGGTAGAGAAGATAAAGCCGGCGCTGCTGAAAAAAGCCTTCGACGGAGCTCTGAAATGAACATACTTGTGATACACGGGCCGAACCTGCACCTGCTGGGCAAGCGCAAGCCGGAAATTTACGGCAAGGCCACGCTGGCGCAGCTGAACTCCGGGATAAAAAAACACGCCGCCGGGCTGGGCGCTAAGGTCCGGGCCTTCCAGAGCAACTGCGAAGGTGAAATAATAGACCTGCTGACCGCCAACGCCGCCTGGGCTGACGCGCTGGTGATAAACCCCGCGGCCTACACCCATTACAGCTGCGCCATCCGCGACGCCATAGAGGCGCTTGAGCTCCCGGCGGTGGAAGTCCACCTGAGCGATATCTCGAAGCGGGAACCCTTCCGCAAAATTTCCGTGATAAAGCCGGTCTGCCGCGCGCAGTTCAAGGGCGAAGGTCAGCTCTCGTATTTCAAGGCGCTGGATTTCTGCGCCGCGCTGAAAAAGCAATGAAGTCTTACTCTCCCCCGCCGGACAAATCCATAACCATAAGGGCCCTGCTGCTGGCCGCCGTAGCCGGCGGCAGCGCGCGCATAGACCACCCGCTGCGCTGCGAAGATACGGAGGCCGCCGCCCGCTGCCTGCAGGCGCTGGGCGTAAAGCTTCACCGCGACGGGAGCGCCTTTATAGTGGCGGGGCGGGGACTGAAGGGCCTTAAAGCTCCGGGAGAGGCTCTTGACGCCGGCGAGTCCGGGGCGCTCGCGCGCCTGCTGGCCGGCATACTGGCCGGGCAGGATTTCCCCTCCGTGATAACGGGGCGCGGCTCGCTTTTAAAAAGACCGATGGAAGGGCTGGCTGGCGCGCTTAAGAAACTGGGCGCCCGCATCGTGGCGGATAAAGGGCGGCTGCCGCTTTCGATAAAACCGGCAGCGCTGAAGGGGTGTAAAATTTCCGGAGTCGAAAGCGCCCAGATAAAATCAGCGTTGCTGCTGGCCGGGCTTTACGCTAAAGGCCCGCTGGAAATAAAAGAGAAGACACCGAGCCGGGACCATACCGAGCGGCTTTTCACCCTGATGGGAGCCCGGCTTACGCATCGCGGCGCTAGCATAAAACTGGAGCCGGGCCCGCTCACCCCTCGGCCTTTGACGATACCCGGGGATATTTCTTCGGCCGCGCCGTTCATAACCGCCGCGCTGCTTTCCGGAAAGGCGCTTAAAATAAATTCCTGCGGCCTGAACCCCGCCCGGCTGGGTTTCATAGCGGCGCTGAAAAAAATGGGCGCCGTCATAAACCTGAAGGCCATGCATGCCTTCCCTGAACCTTACGGCGAAATAGAAGTCCTGCCGTCGGCCCTTATAGCCCGCTCCGTGAAGGCGGCGGAGATCCCGGCAATGATAGACGAGGTTCCGCTGCTGGCCCTGCTCGCGGCCCGCGCGCGCGGCATTACCGTTATCGGCGGCATAGCGGGGCTGCGCGCCAAGGAATCCGACAGGATAAAAAGCACCCTGGCGCTGCTGGCTTCGCTGGGCGTTAAGGCCGCCTATAAGAACGGCGCGCTGAAGATAACCGGCCGGCCCTCTTTTTCGGCGGTAAAGCCGGTGGAAACATTCGGCGACCACCGGATAGCCATGGCGGCGGCCGCGGCCGCCCTTATCTGCCCCGGGCTGGAAATAAAAAACCCGGGCTGCGTGAACAAATCATACCCGGGTTTCTGGAAAGACTTTAAAAGAGTCTTCAGCTTTTCTTTTTCTTGAACAGCCCCTTGACCTTTTCCGTCAACGCCTTCCCCGGGTCTTTGCCGAACTTCGCCATACTGTCCAGGCCGGAAAAATAATAGGTTTTCCCCTTAAAATCCAGGGCGGGAGTCTTCTCCGATACTTTTATTTTTTCACCGGTGACCGGGCAGGAGGTGTCGAGCCCTATTTCCTCCTTTGTCACCTTGTGCAGGGCGGCCAGCGGAGATTTCGCGGCCTCCTGCGGCGCTGCCTCCGGAGTTGATTTCGCGGCCGGCGGCGCGGCGGCCGTCCTTTCTTTGCCGTAGCCTTCCAGCACCCCCACCTTCGGCATTTTCTCAAGTATCTTCCCGTCCTTGTGTGTGCCCTTAGGGGCCTGGTTATGCATGGCTGAGCTCAGGTCCGCGCCGGCTTCGTGCATCTTCATGTGCCCGCCGGCCTTCCAGTACTTGGACTTTGAAAGGTCGTAGACTATCCCGTCCACCGCCGCGTAAGCGGGCATGCCGTCTTTACCGTTGTATTTTTTCAGCTCCTCGGAAGTGAATACCCGGGCTTTCCAGGCGTCTCCATCCGCCGCTTTTTTTTGTTCCTCCGCGGCCGCGCCGCCGGAAAGCAGCGCCGTCAGCAATAACGCGGTCAATATTTTCATTTTTCCTCCTGTTTCCCTGCCCCGCGCTTTGGCCGTCCTTCGGGAAAAGTGCGGGGTCATTTTAAAGCCTCTACCAGCGCGGCCCCGTATTTTTTAGCCGGAACCGGGCCGCTGGCGGTTATCAGCTTGCCGTCTATCTCAAGGTCGGCGCCGGTATATTTCCCGCCGCCCTTCTCCACCTCGGCCGCGCCGTCGGGCCAGCAGGTGACCGTCCTGCCTTTCAGCAGCCCGGCGTGGGCGAGCGCTACCGGGGAGATGCAGATAGAGCCTATCACCTTGCCAAGCTCGGCCGCCTTTTTAAAAATGGCGTGGACCTGGGGCGTGTCCAGGTGCTCCAGTGCCCCCGGCCCGCCCACCAGCGCGAGCGCGTCGTAATCGGCGGGGTTTACCTCCCCCACCGTCTTGTCAACCTGCGCGGTAGCCCTGAACTTCCCCCTGGCCTCGCCCTTCGCGGTGGAAACGGTAACTACCTTGTGCCCCGCAGCCTCGAGAATTTTTTTAGGCTCGGTGTACTCCTCATCCCGGAAGCCCTGGAAAGCTATAAACATCGCTATTTTTTTCATAAATCCCCCAGCCGAAATTATAACAATTCAACGGCCCGGATTAACCTTTTTCAGTGAAGTTCTCAGGCAAAGTGTGATACTTTTCGCTTTTGAGCATATTGTATTATAGAGGTGGTTATGGAATTTCCCGAGGTATACGAAGAATTCTTCGCGCGGATCTACTCCTACATACGCTGCCGTATCGGCGCGGACGCCGCGGCTGAGGATATATCCTCCGCTGTTTTCCAAAAAGCCCTGGCCCGTTTTGAGCAATACAACCCGGCCAGGGGCAATATGGCCCAGTGGCTTTTCGGCATAGCCCGCAACGAAGTTAATTCTTGCCTGAGAAAAGCTGCCATATTAAAATTCTTTCCTCTCGATCTTTTCGGCGACATCTTTCCCGGAGAATCCGGCCGTGATCCGGGGACAGGTGATACCGGCGGTGATATAGCCGAACTTGTTTCAGCCCTTGGAATGCTTGAGCCGCGGGAGCGTGACATGATAACCCTGAAGTTCTATTCGGAAATGACGAACCGCGAGATAGCGGCGGTTACGGGACTGAGTGAAAGCAATGTAGGAACTATCCTTTACAGGTGCATGGCAAAATTAAGGAAACAATTAACGGGGGAGAATTATGACGCGCCCTGAAAAATCTGAAGAGTTGAGCAGGTTCATAACTGAAATCTCGGCCGGGGACGCAAAAAGATCCGCGGCCAACGAAGAGGTCATTTCCCGCTTTAAAAAAGCGGAATTAAACGCCCCAGCTGCGGTAAAGAACCGTATACGCGCGCTGCTGGGCGCCCAACGGGAGCCCGCGCCAAGGTCATTCTGGAAAAAAGCAGCGCCGGCGCTGGCCGCGTGCGCCGCCGCGTTGATACTGGCTGTTTCCCTGCATTCTCCGCACCGGCGGGTCGCCGAGCTTTCACCGGACTGGCGCTCTTATGATAACTACCCCTCATATGCCGATGAAGCCCGGCTGTATCTTATGGATATACAGCCTGACTGGAGGGCCTCTTACAATTTCCCCGGCGGCGCGGATTTTCAGGGGCGGTAATGTGATACTTCCGGCCCCGGAGCATAGTAGTGTTACAGGAGGACTTATGAAAACTAAAATACTACTGGCAGTGTTTGTGACAATGACCGCCGCGGCCGCTTTCGCCGCCGAGAGGCCGGCCGCAGGAGCGGCTTCCGTTAAAACTTCGGCAGCGCAGCCGGAAAAACCCGGGGAAGCCGGGCTGTCGTCTGTTATGGACCTGATGGACGCCATAGACAAGGAAAACCTGGACATAGAGGCGAACTACTGGGCCTGGCGGGTTACGGAGGTCAAGGACACAACTTATGAAGAGCTGCTTGGATATTCCAAAAAATGGATAATGAAACCCGGAACCCGGGACCGGCTGATGGCCGGAATCAGGAAAATCCTCGACAGCGGCAGCGCCAGAGCTCTTACGGCGGCGGAAATGAACAAGTTCGACGAAAGCAAACAGAAGGTCCGCGCCCTGCTGGCTCCGGGCAGCCAGGATAAAAAACTTATCTCCGAGCTTTCCCTGGACTACTGTATAGAACTTAAGGCACGCTACTGGGCAAAGCGCGTGCAGGACGGCGAGAAAGAAATACTTGAACGCATGCCTAAGTGGGGCCTCAACTCGGACGCAAAAAAGAAATTAATCGCCGCGGTTGGGGAAAAGCTTAAACAGGAAAACGCCAAACTCAGCAGAGAGGAACTGTATAAACTGGATGCCTGTACTGAAAAAATGAACTAGCGACCTGTACTGTTCAAAGCGCCCGGCTGACAGGCCGGGCGCCAGGCATCCGCGGGAAATCCGCATTAAAAAAACGTTGCTCCCGGTTTTACTGCTTAAACCCGTATTTACAAACCGATTTCAATAAAGCTGCCGCTGGAATAAAATTCTTTCTTATGTTTCCCGCGGCTAGGAGCCCGGGTCTTCAAGCCTGCCCATAAAAAGTATCAGGCCCGTCCGCTTTTCCTCTATCAGGAAAACGAAGGGCCTGTCGGCTCTGAAGACCGGCGGCTTTTTTCCGCGCTTCGCCCGGCCGGCCTTAGCGTCCTTGGCGGGGACAGCCCCCTCCTCGTCGACTTCCACGAAAACTTTCTGCACCGCCTTCTGCAGAAA
Source organism: Elusimicrobiota bacterium (assembly GCA_030651035.1). Lineage (GTDB taxonomy): Bacteria > Elusimicrobiota > Elusimicrobia > Elusimicrobiales > UBA9959 > UBA9959. The sequence continues at coordinate 1,473 of JAUSCK010000221.1, read as the reverse complement.
AAGGCCCTTGCGGCCCGTCATCCCGGAAAGATCCGCGTTTTCCGTGAAAGCCAGCGGCATGCCAAGCGCGGACAGCCCGGCAGCCAGGTCCCAGGTGCTGGAAAACTTAAAGCGCGGCAGGTAGAGGATGACCGGCTCTATCCTGGATGAAAGGGCTTCCCTCAGGCCCGCCAGCTTCTCGAGCGAAAGGGATCTGCCCAGGTCGGCGGCGCTCTTCCCGGGTGCCGGCAGTATCGCCAGCATTCGCAGCCCGCCGCCGAGATAGTCCAGCCCCGCCACCTGGACCTCTTCATCCTCGTAGTAATTAATTTTTACCGGCTTGACCGAGGACATCAGCTGCGCTTTCACCGTTTCGCTGCTTGCCAGGAAGAAATCCTGTTCGGACGTGCCGTCGCTGCTAAAAGAATTTTTCCATTTGCCCTTGAAATATACGCCGCTCAGCATCGTCAGCCTGGTAAGCTGCGTGAGCGAGCCCTGCTCGAAAATATCACTGATCCGGCCGCCGGTCTGCTTTGCCGTCCAGTCGTTGACGGCGGCCCGCGCCTTTTCCGGCACGGTCCTGAAATCCGCTGTTTTTCCCGACGCCGAATAGGAGGACTTAAGCACCGCTTCATATTCGGGCAGGAATTCATAGCCGGTCTGATACCAGTACGCGTTGACCCGCCTGAACTCCGCGCCTTTGACGGACTTGGTCAGACCCCGGCGCAGCCGCACCGCTTCGCGGCGAAGGGTATGCAGGTCCTCGGGAAAACCGAAAACGCCGCGCATTTCGGCCGCGGTGTTCCCGCGCGCGCCGTCATAGGCCATTGAAAAAGCGGAATAGAGGCCGTACGGCGAGAGCAGCACATTGCCCTTGGCTTCACCGGCCTTGGCGCTGAACCTGAAGCCCATGGCATTAGACCTCTCGGCCGGCTGCAGCACAACAGGCTCGGTAGACAGCGTTAAATCCTGGGCGGACAGCGGGCAGCAACCAAGCGCCGCGGCAGCGGCCAGGCACAGGACCATCATGCCCCGCTCGCTGCAGCCAGTAATGTTTCTCATAGAGTTATAATAAAATACTACGGACGCCCCCCACAAGGGGGTAGAATTATCTAACGCAAAATTAGCATGTTGCTTTAAACGACCCCTCATACCACCGCACCGTTAAAAAATCCTATAATAGCCATGAAGTCGCCGACTTAGCTCAGCTGGTAGAGCAGCTGTTTTGTAAACAGCAGGTCATCGGTTCAAATCCGATAGTCGGCTAAATTTTTACCCGTGCCGCGGGCTATTTGCTAAAATATGTACTTACGGCCCCTTCGTCTAGCGGTTAGGACGCCGCCCTCTCAAGGCGGAGATCACGGGTTCGAATCCCGTAGGGGCCGCCAAATTTTTGAAGTCCGCAGTCCGGCAGGATTGAGCCCCGCCCGCTCCCGCAGTTTCTGCGTTTCTGCCGCCGGGAAATTAAAATTTACTTTTATTTTTTTCCCGCCT
>JAUSCK010000215.1 GCA_030651035.1 Elusimicrobiota bacterium | reverse complement strand
ATCTAGGGGAGGTCGAGAATCGAAAGTCGAAGGTCGAAAATCGGGGGAAGAAGAGAAGAGTTTTCCAGCGTCTTGGAAGGCGGCGGCGATGCGGTCGGACTTGGTTAGGTCGTAGTCCTGCTCTTTGGGGATGAAGATGTGTTTGCAGCCGCGGGCTTTGAGTTTTTCGGCGACAAAGGAGCCCAGGAAGCCGGCGCCGCCGGTTAGCATGATGCGTTTTGAAGACAAATCCATATTTATATCTATATTATAGCAATTAGGGGAAAGAAGAGAGGGAGATTTCACCACAGAGACACAGGGTGGAGCGAAGCGACACAATTCAACTGTATCTAACAGGAGGGAGGAGGTAAGAGGAAATTAGACAGGATTAGGTTGAAAAAAAGATCATTGAGATATTTTCTCGCTGACTTTTAAAAATACACCTTCCACGAAATCCAGGTATTCAGCGCACTCTTTTGCGGTTACATCCGTGCCGCCGGCATAAAGATCCACATTGCGCCTTTGGCGCATTGCATTTCCTAAATCGGAAATAGCCTGGTCGCCCAGGATCTCAGTCAGCTTTTCTATCAGTTTGATGTGATGCCCGGGGATGCTGCCGGGGTGAAGGAGAAATCCGCAAAGAACTTATCGCTCAAGGGGATACTCTCAACTTTTTCCCGTTCAGGACACCGGTTATGAACGGGTCATTATTTTTCTTCTTCATTTCAAATTCTTCGGCATCCATATTAACCGCATTGACCTCTCTGCCCAGAGTTTTCTGTAATTCGGTCAGTTTGCGCTGCAAAGCCAGAGCGCTATGGCTGCCGACCACTAAGAGATCTATATCGCTGTAGGCGTCCATAGCGTCAAGCGCGTAGGAGCCGTAGATATAGGCCTCTGAAATACCGGGAAAGCCGGCAAGAATTTTTCTAAGTGAGCCCTCTACGCCGACGGTTGTTAATACGATTTTTCTATATTCTTTATAAAGCGGGTATTTGTCGTTTATTGAATACAGCTGCATGTTGCCCCGGGCGGTTTTCTTAAGCAGTCCGTCCTTTTCAAATTCCTTCAGCTTCTTAACCAGGTTGCGCTTATCAAGCTTGAGATTCTTGGCTATCTCATTGGTATAAAGCTGCTCCTGGGGATTGAGAAAAAAATACCCGAGAACTTTTTGCGCAATTTCAGATTTAAAAAGTATCATAAGTGTATTTCCCTACACCTATAAGTGTATATTATCACACCACTAAAAGCAAGACTTCCAGAGCAAAAATACGTTTTTACAGCCGCGGGCTTTGGCCGTCTGATGCGCATAGCGCCTGATACGGCACTGGCATAGCCTTGAGCTTTTCGGTGACGAAGGAGCCCAGGAACCCGGCGCCGCCGGTTAACATGATGCGTTTTGAGGCTAAATTCATATATTTCCGGAAAGAGCTTTTGCAAGAATATCGGACAGGCCAAGCTCTTTGGCCCAAAGTTCCAGGTATTTCCTGTCCAGCCGTTCCCCCTGCACCTTAATTACCCCGATGATATCATTCCACTGGCGCTCTGAGACTTCCCCGCCCTGGCGATACCAGCGCAGTTTGCTTAGTATTACATCCTCCGGCGTGGCCACAAAAAAAGGCGGCTCGGAATTCCCTGAAACCGCCTGGGGCATTCTGCGCGCGAATTCGTTAAGGGAGTATGAGTTATTGCGCAATAAAAAGATATCCACTTTAAAAGAGGAAGCGAGGTGAATGATGTTAAATGAAGAGCTGTTGGAAATTGCGTCCAGTACGGATTCTTTGTCGATATAAAAGTCTTTTTCTAAAGCTTTGACCAGCAGCTCTACCTGTTCAGACTTAATTTCGGCTATCAGGTCGGCATCCATGGTGGCGCGGGGCAGGCCGTGCACGGAACTTGCAAGGGAGCCGCAGATCATGTGCGACACGCCAAGCGCGTTGAGGGCTTTTGTCACCAGGCCCAGGACTTCGGTGGGATTCATGGTCATAAAGAATTTTTTCTGCCGTATGCCTTCGCTGCCAGTGTGTCGCCAAGATGCAGACGGGCGAATTCCAGCCTGGCCTCTTCTTCGGATATGCGGGGGTTGCGGGTCCGTATGCCTGCCAGGCAGAAAGCGGCGCAGGAATTGGTCATTTCAGAGGCCTGCTGGAGCTTTAGCCAGGGCGGAGTGGCGCGCAGCCGGGAGATAAGGAACTCCTGCGCTTTAAGGCTTGTGTCGCTGTGGAAGCCTGCGCCGCCGGTCAGCATTATGCGTTTTGAAGACAAATCCATAT
>JAUSCK010000196.1 GCA_030651035.1 Elusimicrobiota bacterium | reverse complement strand
TAGCGATGAGAATTAATCACATGGATGAACAGGATGGACAGGATAAAAAAAGAAAATATAAAATCCTGTATATCCTGTCTATCCATGTTTATAATTCTTTGCGTTCTTAGCGCAGCCCTTTGCGCCCTTTGCGATTGAGCTGAGTAGTTACCTATAATTAACAAATAATGGAAAAACACCACATCGGCCATAATAAATTTTTCGCGCTGCACGCGCATTTCTACCAGCCCCCCCGCGAGAACCCCTGGACCGGCAAAATAGACCCGCAGCCCTCCGCCTGGCCCTTCCACGACTGGAACTCCCGCATAGCCCGCGAATGCTACCTCCCCAACTCCTGCGCCCGCATCAACGACGCCTCCGGCCGCGTGCTCGAGCTGTCGAACAACTACCTGCGCATGAATTTCAACTTCGGCCCCACCCTTTTCTCCTGGCTGGAGAAGCACTACCCGTTCTATTACAAAAAAATAATACAGGCAGCCCGCGACTCCCGGGCGGAAACCGGCCACTCCAACGCCATAGCCCAGTCCTATAACCACATAATAATGCCGCTGGCCTCCTTCCAGGACCAGCTCACGCAGGCCCTGTGGGGCATAAAGGATTTCGAACAGCGCTTCGGCTTCATGCCGGAGGCCATGTGGCTCCCTGAAACCGCCGCCTCCGACGACACGCTCCGCTTGCTGGTGGACCTCGGGATGAAATACGTGATACTTTCCCCCTACCAGGCTGAAAAAATAACGGAGCCGGGCGGCGGGGAATGGACCGACGTTTCCTCGGGGAATTTCGACACGACCCTCCCCTACTCCTGGCACGACGCGCTGCCCGACGGAAGCCGCGTGAAAGGCCGCAGCCTCGCCGTCTTCTTTTACGACGGCCCGCTTTCAAAAGCCGCCGCCTTCGACGGCCTCACCAAGGACTCGGCGGCCTTCGCCGACAGGGTGGACTCGGCCTACAGGCAGGGCAGGCACGGTCCCCAGCTGGTAAGCATGGCCGTGGACGGAGAAACCTTCGGCCACCACCACAAGTTCGGGGACATGACGCTGGCCCACGCCTTCCGGCACGAATTAAAGAAAAGGGGCATAGAGACGGTCAACTTCGGCCAGTACCTGGAGGCCAACCCGCCGAAGCAGGAGGTCAGGATCAAGCCCGGCCCCGACGGTGAAGGCACGGCCTGGAGCTGCGCGCACGGCGTCCGCCGCTGGAAGGGCGGCTGCGACTGCGGCGGCGAAGGGAGCTTCAGCCTTAACTGGCGCCTGCCTTTCCGCGCCGCGCTGAACAGCCTGCGCGACGCCGCCGCGGACGTCTACACGGCCGAGGGGTCAAAATTCTTCCGCGCCCCCTGGGAAGCGCGGAACGCCTACGCGGATATCTTTCTTGACCGCTCCCCGGAGGCCGAGGAAGCCTTTTTCTCAAAATACGCCTCCCGCCCGCTGAGCAAGGCCGAAAAAGCCCGGGCGCTCGAGCTCCTGGAGATGCAGAAACACGCCATGCTGATGTTCACCAGCTGCGGCTGGTTCTTCTCCGACATCTCCCGCATAGAGGCCATGCAGAACCTGCGCTACGCGGCCCGCGCCGCCGAGACGATGCGCCGCCTGGGCTTTGAAAACGCTGACCGGACCTTCCTCTCCGTCCTTGAGATGGCCCATTCGAACCATCCCGAGGTTGAGAACGGGCTAAAGATTTTCCACAGGATAATGGCCGAGAACTCGCTGGCCAGGCAGAAAGCGGCCGCGCTTATAGTATCGGAGACCATGCTGGGCTCGGACGAGTCCCGCGGCGACGGCGACGGCTGCGCCACCCTGCAGGCCGAGGAGCGCATAAACAGGGACGGGGTGCTGGCCCTCCGCGGCAAAGTCATGGCCCCGGGGCCCGACGGCCCCTCCCCCATAGCTTTCTGCTACCTGCGCCGCGACGAGGAGTTCCCCCTGATGTTTTTTCCCGCGAGGGGCCTGGAAGCCCGCCTGAAGGAAATTTTCACCCTGGGCGGGCCGGCGGACATCCTGGCGGCCCTTGAAAAAGAGCCGGCGTTCGCCCGGATAACTTTTGAAGATTTTTCCTGGGAGGAGAAAACCCTCTACGCCTGGATGCTGGCCGACGCGGCCAGGTACAGCCACTCCGCGGCTATCTTCAAGATACTGGAAGACTACCTTTACCTGCTGGCCCGCCTGCCGGGCAGGGCGCTGTCCTCCTGGGCCCCCCTGCGCGCCCAGGCGGCAGCCTACGCCAGGCAGGCGGCTGAAATCGTTTTCAGCCGCGCCCTGACCTCCGCCTCACCCGAAGAAATAGGAAATTTCGCCGCGCTGGCCGCGCGCCTGAAGGCGGCCGGGCTTGAGCCCGGGTTTGACCCTTCCCCGGAAGCCTCCGCGGCGCTGGCGGCCAAAGCCGCCGGGCCCGCGCTGGCCGCCCCCTCCCCGCAAACGCTGACCCCGCTGCGCGACCTGCTGAAGGCCGCGCGGGACCTGGGCGCCCAGGACCTGCTGTTCCACCTGCAGAACTACCTGATGGACCTTTTTGCGGAGGCTGAAAAAACCGGCCTCCCCCCTGAAACGGCCGGGGCCGTGCGGGAGATCTATTCCCTGTCCGGGATAATAATTGAAAGGTTTAACAGCCGGCTGGAGGAAATGGCCGGAAAAAGATAGTCGAAGATCGAAAATCGGGAATCGGGAGATCGGGGGGTCGGGATCGGGGAGAGGGGATAAATTAAAACCGCGGCCCTTTTGGGACCGCGGTTTTTTCATGGGGCGGCATTGCTCCCGGCTGCTAACCTTTCGCCGCTTTCTCCATTTCTTCGGTCGAGAAAACCCGGTAGTTCAACCCGGGGAAGATGTTGTCGCGCCACTCTATGTCCTTCAGATAGTTCTCCTCCAGCCGGTTGCCCATTATCTGCTCGTAAAGGCCGTTGAAGCGGTGCGTGTGCGCCACGAAGCGCTTGGTGGAGTAGCTCTTGGCCGTACCGACGGTCATAAGGAAGGCCCAGTCGGAAGACATCCCCAGCACCACCTCCCGCGCGCACTGGTTCAGCGCCCGGAGCAGCGTGCCGTCGGCGTTCGGGAACTTGTTGGCCAGCTCGACCATGCGCTCCACCTGCTTGTGCAGGTGGCGGTACATCCAGTCGTTGGTCCCGTTCAGCCATACCTCGTTATAACCTTTATCTCCCCAGGTCGACATGCAGGGCTGCACCACCTGGTTGTCCGGGTGGATGCCGAGGTACTCGCTGGGCGTGACCATCTTTATGGATTTCTGGTCGTGATGGATCTTCTTAAAAAGGAACTCGAGAAAATCTATACCCTCGTACCACCAGTGGCCGTAAAGCTCGGCGTCGTACATAGACACCACCACGGGCTTGCGCCCCAGGAAGTGGTTAAGGTGCTCAATCTGCCGCTCGCGGTTGAACATGAAGTTGCCCGCGTGGCTGGCGGCCATCTCGCGCGCCTCCGCCGGGTTATACGGCGCCTTCTCGTGCAGCTGCACCTTGCCGGTTATCTTGCAGTACTTCATGCCTATATTGCGGCGCACGCCGTCCTGGTGCAGGTAGGGCTTCACGTAATCGTATTCCAGGTCGTAGCCCAGGTCGCGGTAGAACTCGCGGTAGCGGTGGTCGCCCGGGTAGCCGGTCTCGGCGCTCCACACCTGCTGGGCGCTCTCCATGTCGCGGCCGAAGGCGGCCACGCCGGAAGGGCAGTACACGGGGGCGTAAACGCCGTAGCGGGGCCGCGGGCTGCCGTAAATGATGCCGTGCGTCTCAAGAAAGAAAAAGCGTATGCCCTGGGCCTTCAGGAAGACGTCGTCGCCGGGGTTATAGGCGCACTCGGCCAGCCAGATGCCCCTGGGGCCGCGGCCGAAATGCTTGCGGTAATCGTCGGCGGCCAGCTTTATCTGGGCGTGGACGGCCTCTTTACGCAGCTCCAGCGGAAGGAAGCCGTGCGTGGCGCCGCAGGTTATGATCTCCAGCTTGCCCATATCCTGAAACTTCTTAAAGCCGTCCAGGACCCTGCCGTGGTAATAGTCCTCGTAAAGTTCCCGGATGCGGCGGAACTTGGTCTCGTACATCTTGGCGACGTCGTAGAACTTGGTGTTGCGGTTGCGCACCACTTCCTTCTCGGCCAGCTCCAGCCGCAGGCTGTAGTAGCGGCGGAAGCGCTCGCGCAGGAGTTCGTCCGCCATCATATTGCACAGCGGCGGCGTGATGGACATAGAAACGCGGAAATCCTAGCCTTCCGCAGTCAGGCGCTCATAGACGACC
>JAUSCK010000174.1 GCA_030651035.1 Elusimicrobiota bacterium | reverse complement strand
TCTGGCAACGAGTTTATGGTTTGCTTATAAACATCCTTGATACTTATGGGAGCGGCATCTTTATTAAATATTTTTTGTGAAAGAACTTTTATCAGTGCGGCCAATTCCGCGATATCTTCTTGGCGATGAATCCCCTCGTATTTATTTAGTTCCAATTTAAAAAAGTCCACATCATAAAAGCCTAACCCATCTTGAAGGATATCATCAGCCTCTGCCCATGAAGTGGCTTTTGCCCTGATAATGCTTTTCATAACCCCAACTGCTAATAAAAGGGATTGGAGAAGATCTCCGGGCGTTTCCCGAAAATAGTTGAAAGAATTTGAGGCGGGCCTCCGACCTTGATACAATCAAGGTTGAACGCAGTAAGTAAATACTGGGAGGCGCCGCCAATGAAACAGTACAAAAAGTTCAGTGCCGGAGGCAAATATACCGGCGTGGTCAGGAATATCGCGGTCAATATATCTATCGAAGATATAATGACTGACGCAGCTGAAGGTTTGAAACGTGTCTCGGAGGAAGCTGGGCTGGCCGTAGTTACCTCGCTTATGGAAGGCGAGCGCCAGCGCTTGCTGGAAGCGGGACACGGCTACCGGCACGGCAGTCAGCCAGGCTACATCTGCTTGAACGGGCGAAAGGTCACGGCGGACAGCCTGCGCGTTAGAAACCGCAAAGGGCGTGAAGTGCCGCTTGAGACGTATAGAGCGTTCCAGGGCGAAGGCGAGTTGCCCCGGCGCGCCTTCGGCGACATGATACGCAACGTGTCCACCAGGGATTATGAAGCCGGCGTTACCGGCTTTATGCGCGGTTACGGTGTCAGCAGGTCGTCAGTAAGCCGTAATTTCATACTCGCGGCCCAGGAGCGTCTTCAGGAGCTTATGGAGCGGCGGATAGACGCGATAGACCCGGTGGCCATCCTGATAGACGGCAAAGGTTTCGGCGATATCCTGCTGATCGTGGCGATAGGCATTGACGTACACGGCAGAAAGCATACTCTTGGGTTATGGCAGGGCGCCACGGAGAATGCGGCTGTTTGCGAAGGGCTGTTGAACGATCTTATTAAGCGCGGGCTGGATCCGCAAAAGCGTTATCTGTTCATCATCGATGGGGCGAAGGCGCTAAAAAAAGCGATAGGGAAAGTGTTCGGCGGGCTTGCACTTACCCAGCGCTGCCAGGAGCATAAGAAGCGCAACGTCCTAGAGCATCTGCCGGACAGCCTTCAGCCGGAGTTCCGCGGCAAGTTAAACGCGGCGTATGCTATGACGGAATATGGGGGTGCGAAAAACGCGCTTTACGCCTGCGTGAGCGAGCTGGAGCGGATAAACCCGTCAGCGGCTCGCAGTCTTGAAGAGGGCTTGGAGGAAACGCTGACGCTGCACCGGCTGGGCGTAAGCGAAAAACTGCGCGAAAGCTTGCGGACGACCAACTGTATAGAGTCCGCGTTTTCCTCGGTGGGCTACCGAACCGACCGGGTCAAGCGGTGGCGCAACGGCGCGCAGACACAACGATGGGCAGCGTCGGCGCTGCTTTTTGCGGAAGAGCGCTGGCACAGGGTGAGAGGATGGATAAATATGCCGGAACTGCGGGTTGCGCTGGAGAGGAACAAAAACTTGGTTGAAGTGAAAGCGTAAAAGAGGCTACAATGAATCAGCCCGCCTCAGACACCTTTCAACTAAATTTGGGACAACCCCTATTCTTTTGCGCGCCCACCCCAACCCTGAAGTAAAAATATTTTTTAATGATATTGAACCAACTCACACCGAAAATCTTAAAAAGGAATTAACCGCATTCGGCCCGGTCCCACACGTTGCAATTGTGGGTATAGTGAATAAGCCATTCACAGAGGTTCTTAAGCAGTTGCTCCCCGTCTTAAGCGCAAAGAGCCCAAAGTTTTTCTTTCTTGACCCATTTACATACAGCACCATCAAGCTGGAAGACATCAAACTAATAATTGAATCCCATTACACAGAGGTTTTATTGTTTCTACCCGCCCAGGATGTTTACAGATTCGCAGCTACGGAAAACATTCCTCCAGGCACCAGAAATTTTTTAACCAACTTCACCACAAAAGGGATATACGACTACGAGGGAATTGAAGATTTCAACGAATCCATCTGCCAGAAATTCCGCGAAGCATTTGGTTTAAAATTTGTCCGCCCGATATTACTTGATGGAGGACAGCGCAAACACACATTGTTTTTGCTTACACGGCATATCCGGGGCATGATGCTTGCGAATAAGATTTTCTGGGACAAATCCCCGGATGGGTTAGGGATTAGAGACGGGATAGGGGAGCAGCACCTCTTCAACACTGGCACATGCAGCGAGGACTTCCGGCAATATACCGTTTCCTTTGAAGACACCCTTAAGTCACAAGGGAGCATGACAAACCAGCAGATTATCGAGCACACCGCAACGCATGGATTTCTCGCAGAACACACGAAAAAGATTCTTGATGATCTTAAAAAAACCGGGAGAATTGCGGTCACACATATTGGGGATGGCAAAAAGGGTTACTATATAGCCGAAAACAATTGGGATAAGGCCAAAAGTATCATAAAATATAATAGATAACTATATTATGTCACAAAACTCCGCCATAGAGTGGACTGAGTCCACTTGGAACCCCGTAACCGGTTGCACAAAGATCAGCGACGGGTGCCAACATTGCTACGCAGAACGCATGACAAAGCGCTTAAAAGCTATGGGCTCGGCCCATTATAAGAACGGCTTTAAATTGGCTGTCCACCGGGATTCCTTGGAACTGCCCCTCAAATGGAAAAAGCCGCAAATTATCTTCGTCAACTCCATGAGCGACCTTTTCCATATAGAC
>JAUSCK010000168.1 GCA_030651035.1 Elusimicrobiota bacterium | reverse complement strand
CCTGGCCAAAAAGATGCTGCTGGTGCAGTCCCAGGCCTACCGCCAGCCCGCCGTATGTTAGGACAGTTCTATTTGTAAGGAAAAACTCAGTTCTTTATGACGCCCCAGGAACTTAAAAAACTAATAGCAGCCGGAGAATCGCAAAAGCTGGAATTCAAGGCCTCTTTTTCCAACGAGGCCGTTGAATCTATTGCCGCTTTTTCAAACACTAACGGCGGAACGGTGCTGTTAGGCGTTGCCGACAACGGCCAGATCCCAGGCCTCAACTTAACCGCCGAAAAACTTCAGCAATGGGTAAACGAAGTAAAAACCAAAACCACCCCTTCCATCCTGCCGGAAGCCGAGATTCTCACTCTAAACGGCAAAGCGATCGCCGCCCTCCGGGTAACAGAATACCCCATAAAACCGGTAGCATTTAAAGGCCGCTATTATAAAAGAGTGGGCAGCGCCAACCACCTGATGAGCGCAGAGGAAGTAGCACGTTATCATTATCAGACCTACAACACCAGTTGGGACTATACCATCGCCAACGAGCACGGCCTGCAAGATATCTCTCTTGAAAAAGTTGAACGCTTTTTAACCCTCGCTAATAAAACCCGTGAAATACCGCTTAGTGATTCTCCTGTCGCCACCCTTAAGAAGCTTGAGTTGTTAAGAGCAGACGGCATATCAAAAGCCTGCCTCCTTCTGTTTATGCAGGGGGAATCGTTGCTGACAACCATGGAAATAGGGCGCTTCCAGACGGAAACCTTAATTAAAGACGCCAAAACGATCAAAACGGATATCTTTTCCGAGATAGACTCCACCCTTCAATTCCTGGTGAAGCATTTGAATAAGAGATACATAATCACCGGTAACCCGCAGCGCGAGGAGCGTTGGGATTACCCTCTGGACGCGCTGAGGGAAATTATAATCAATGCGATAGTTCACCGTGATTATTCCAATTCATCCGATTCCGTGATAAAGATCTTTGATGACAAAATAGAATTTTTTAATCCCGGCCGGCTGCTGGGCAGTCTTACAGTTCCTAAGCTGCTTAAAGGTGATTACATCTCTACAATACGGAACAAGCAGATAGCCCAGATCTTTAAAGAAGCAAACATTATTGAGAAATACGGGTCCGGGATCAGAAGAATCATAGAATCATTCCGCAGGTATGGTCTACCGGCACCGAAATTCAGAGAAACAGGGGAAGGATTCCTGGTAACTGTGTTTAAAGGCTCTCCCCATGAGGGCTCACCGGAAAGGTCGGGGAAAAGGGTCGGAGAAAAGGTCGGAGATCCAGCTAAAGGTTCCCAGACAGGTTCCCGGAGGGGTTCCCAGACAGGTTCCCAGAGGGGTTCCCAGACAAGTTCCCAGAAAATTGTTATTATGATGAGTGGAAATTCATCCGTTACTATAAAAGAATTAGCCGAGAATTTACACATAAGTACACGCGCTATTAAAAACCATATCAAAGTGCTGATAAATCAAGGAAGTATTAAGCGCGTTGGCCCTGACTTCGGCGGCCATTGGGAGGTGGTATCCCAATGAACATACTTAACCTCCGCCCTTCATCCCTCATCCCTCATCCTTCATCCTTTCCCCTAGGTCCCACCCTCGCTGCCCCGAGGCTGAGCCTTACCCCCTGCTTAACACCACTCTTTTCCACCATCCCCAACCCCCAACCAATTTATCTCTCACTCCGAACTCCGCGACCTCTGCGCCTCAGCGGTGAACTCGGCCGCGAATGTATTGGGGCGGGAATTCGGCCGGAAGCTGTGGGTATTATAGGCGGGACGCCCCAGATTATAAATAGGTCGCTGTCCCCTATTTAAAAAATCTAATATTCTCCTTGTAAAAAGGCAATTATGGAAACAAAACGATTTAAAGACAAAAACGGCCGGGAATGGATTTGCGGAAAAGGAACCGCCGACGAAGTGGATCAACTTAATATAGAAAAAGACTTTAACACTACATTAAACGTGTTGCAGTCCATAAGGAAAATGCGGCAGCACTTTTTCCAGACAATCGAATCAATAAGGGTTGATAGGAGTATTTATGGAAAACGAAAAACAATCTGAAAAAGATTACACAGAATTCGTTAACCTCTTAAATAAGTATAAGGTGGATTACCTTGTTGTAGGCGGGTATGCCGTGATGTTCCACACCTTAATCCCGCGCGAAACAAAAGATATTGACTTCTGGATACGCCCCACAAAGGAAAATGCCGAAAAATGCAGTGAGGCAATTAAGGAATTCTGCGGCATGGAATTTAAAGAAGAAGACTTGTTGGAAAAGGGCGCGATTTGTTATATAGGGGTTGTGCCAAACAGAATAGATATTTTCAATGAACAAGGCCCGGTTGATTTTGAAAAAGCCTGGGAAAAGCGAAAGGATGATAGATATTGGGAAGTAAACGTTCATTTTGTATCCCGCGAAGACCTTATAATTTTAAAACAATACGCGGACCGGGAACAGGATCGAAAAGATTTAAAGCGCTTAACCCGTCAGCCGCCTGAAAAGCCCTAACAGCCACAATGGAGGGAAAAATTAGGGGAAGCAAAACTCCTGAACCACGAAACCCGCCTAGCCTCCCTGGAATCAAAATAATTCACAAAATTCTCCGCGTCCCACCGCAATAATCATAATTTCCGCACCTTTATTCCCACCCAATTTCTCTCTCCTTCCGACCTCCGCGACCTCCGCGCCTCAGCGGTGAATTTCTTTCTCTTTTCTCCTCTTACCTCCTCCCTCTCTGTGTCTCTGTGGTGAATCCCCCTGCTTCCCCAACCCGACACCCCCTTGACGGGTTCGTCTGCTATGCTATTTGCATGAACGAGCTAACCGAAAAAATAATCGGCGCCGCCATCGAAGTCCACCGCACCGTAGGCCCCGGCCTGCTGGAATCCGCCTACGAGGAATGCCTCGCCCACGAACTCCACCTCCAAAACCTGAAATTCGCCCGCCAGGCGCCTCTGCCTGTGGTCTATAAAAACGCTAAACTCGACTGCGGCTACCGCCTGGATTTCCTGGTCGAAAACACCATAGTCGTCGAACTAAAAGCCGTCGACACCCTTCACCCCATTCATGAAGCACAACTCCTGACGTATTTAAAACTCGGTTCCTGGCCCATCGGCCTATTAATCAATTTCAACGTGCAGCTCTTAAAAAATGGAATAAGACGTGTTGTTCTCAATTATAAAGATTCCTCCTCTGCACCCCCGCATTAAACTCTTCTTTCTCCTACATAACCTATTTTTTTCTCTCTCCGAACTCTGCGACCTCTGCGCCTCAGCGGTGAACTCTCCTCCCTAATTGCTATAATATAGATATTAAAATGATCCTCTCCTCAAAACGCATCATGCTGACCGGCGGCGCCGGGTTCCTGGGCTCCTTCGTCACCGAAAAGCTCAAGGCTATGCCAGTGCCGCACAAGCGCTATGCGCATCAAGCGGCCAAAGCCCGCGGCTGTAAAGACATCTTCATCCCCAAAGAGCAGGACTACGACCTAACCAAAGCCGCCGCCATAGAAGCCGCCTTCCAAGCCGCCGGAAAACTCT
>JAUSCK010000150.1 GCA_030651035.1 Elusimicrobiota bacterium | reverse complement strand
TATCCATATACTGGCATTATACATAATGTCAGTATGGGGTGTCAAGAGGCCGGAAAGCAAAGGTGCGAAGAATATTTTTACAGGAAAGCTGGCTACAGAGGGGATTAGGTGCGAAAAATCACTTACTCTTCACGGCTGATGCCGCGGCCCGGCACCATTTACATACTTCCGGTCATAATTGCCGGCAGTTAGTCATTTAGGCATCAGCGTCCCCTGCCCCCCGCTGCTGGGCGTGCCGCTTTATGTCTGCGAGGGGGAGGAGATCCCGCTGACCTTGTCGCTGATGAAGCTGGGCCTTGGCCCGGGGCCGGCTTTCGCCTTCCTGCTGGGCTCGGTCGGAACCTGTATCCCGACGATGATAATGTCGCAAAAACTCATAGGCCGCCGCGGCCTGATGGTTTACGCCGCCTGGTGGGTGGTCTTCGCCTTCAGCGCCGGAGTGCTGTTCAGCTTCTTCTGGTAGCTATAAAAGGGTGCTGCTACCTTTTTCCTCCGTTAATGTTGGAAAAGGTGGGGACCGGGGCCGCGGCGGGAGCGCCGGCGGGCAGGGTTATTCCTTGACGGCTTCTACCGCGAGCTCGATCTTTACGTCGTTGGAGATCAGGACGCCGCCGTTATCCATGACCTTGTTCCACTTTATGCCGTAATCCTGGCGGTTGATGGTCAGCGCGCCTTCTATGCCGACACGCGTCTTCCCCCAGGGGTCGCTCCCCTTTACGATGGTAAAAGGAATGTTTATTTCCTTCGTCACGCCGTGCAGGGAAAAAGCGCCGGACACCGTATAGCCGGATTTGGTTTTCTTTACCTTCGTGCCTTTAAAAGTGATCAGCGGGTTTTTCTCGGCGTCGAAGAAATCCGCGGCCTTCAGATGCGTGTCGCGCTTTTCATTGGCCGTATCCACGCTGGCGGTCTTGATCTCCACCTCCACCGAACAGGCGGCGAGGTTCTTCTCGTCTACCATGATGGTCCCGGAAAATTCTTTAAATTTCCCGTTGACCTTGCTGATGCCCAGGTGCTTTATGGAAAACCCTACGCTCGAGTGGTCGGCGTCTATCATGTATTTGTCCGCGCACTGGACGGAACCGGCGCAGAACAGGCCGGCCGCGACCGCCAGCAGCATGCTTTTATATGCTGATTTCATATTTCCCTCCCCCTTAACTTTCCGGCTATCTCGGCAGGCCCTGGCCGCCGACGGCATTATTATGCCATTTATTTGCAGGCAGCATAAGAGCTTCTATTGTTAGCCAGGGATGAAGACCGGGCCTGGCCAGAGCCCGGTCTTCATCCCTGACTCCCGCGCGGCGGGTTTGACCTTTCCGGGCTAAAATACTAGTGTAGTGAGTCTTAGACAGCTTTACGAACGAGGGCCCCGGAGCTATCCGATATGGCGAACATGATAGACGAAAAAACAAGGATTGAACTGAAACTGATCTTCGCGGACCTTAAGTCCGAAGTGCGCTTGCTGCTCTTTACGCAGAAGAGCGCCTGCCAGACCTGCGCCCGGCAGGAGGGGCTCCTTCGCGAGCTGTGCTCGCTCACCGGCATGCTGAAGCTGGAGGTCCATGACCTGGTGCTCGACGGCGATGCCGCCCTGAACTACAAAATAGACAAGGCGCCGGCCACCGCTGTGGTCGGCGCGCGGGACCACGGCATACGGTTCTACGGCCTGACCGGGGGCTACGAATTCACCTCCCTGCTCGAAGCCATCCTCATGGTCTCCAAAGGGCAGACGAACCTGGGGCCGGAACTGGAAGAAATGGTGAAACAAATAAAGGAGCCGGTGCATCTCCAGGTCATGGTCACGCCGACCTGCCCGTATTGCCCGGAAATGGTGCACGTGGCGCACCAGTTCGCTTTCATCAACGACAAGATCCGCGCGGATATGGTGGAGGCCGAAGAGTTCCCGCAGCTCGCGCGGCAGCACCAGGTGACCGGCGTGCCCAAGACTATCATCAACGGGACCCATTCCTTCGACGGGGCGCTGCCGGCGCCGGCGGCCTACCTCGAGATCATAAAAGCCGTAGCCCCGGAGCAGTACAACGCCCTTATGCAAGCGGTGCGCACGGCTCAGGGGGCCGCCAAGATCAATAAAGCCGAAGAGAACCATACCTATGAGCTCTTCATAGTGGGCGGCGGCCCCGCGGCCATGTCCGCGGCGGTTTACGCGGCGCGCAAGGGTCTGGACGTGGCCCTGGTAGCCAAGAAGCTCGGCGGCCAGCTGACATATACCGCCGGCATAGAAAATTACCTGGGCCTGCCCAAGGTCAGCGGCGCCGAGATGACCGAAGCGTTCCGCGGGCACATGGAGCGCCACCCCATAGCGGAGGCCGTGGGTTCGCGCATAACAAAAATTGAGAAGAGCGGCCCCGAATTCGTTTTATCCGCAGAGGACGGCCGGCGGTTCAGGGCGCTGTCGGTTATCTATTGCGCGGGGAAGGAATACCGGAAACTCGAAGTGCCCGGCGAAGAGCGTTTCATGGGGAAAGGCATAGCTTTCTGCGCCACCTGCGACGCGCCGCTCTACAAGGGCAGGCGGGTGGCGGTGGTGGGCGGCGGGAATTCGGCGTTCACCGCGGCCAGGGACCTGCTGGGTTTCGCCTCGGAGATACACCTGGTGCACCGCAGGCCCGATTTCAGGGCGGACGCCGCGCTGGTGCAGGAAGTGAGCAAAGCGCCGAACGTCATCTTCCATACCCCCATGGAAGTGCGTGAATACCTGGGCGCGGAAAAGCTTACAGGGCTGGGCCTTGAATCACCGGACGGCAAAAAGAAGCTGGACCTGGCGGTGGACGGGGTCTTCCTGGAAATAGGCCTTATCCCCAACAGCGCGCCGCTAAAAGACCTTATAGAGCTTAATCAGGTCGGAGAGGTGCCGGTGGACCGGGAGCAGAACACGGCAGAGAAGGGCCTGTTCGCGGCCGGCGACGTGACCGACACCGAAGAGAAGCAGATCTCCATAGCCGCGGGGCAGGGCGCCCAGGCGGCCCTTTCCGCCTATAAATACCTGGCGGACAATAAACTCACCAAAAGCACGACCAGCCGCAAGGAAGCCTGGCAGTAGGCGCCAGTGCCAGCTCCGGCTCCCGGCCTGCAAAACCCAGGCGAAGCGCCGGCTGCTGAACCTCAGCGGGCCGCGGGGGTTATATACCTGGAATAGTGCAGGTCAGTACCGTTCTTATACCCGGTATAGTATTTTCTCGCGATGAGGTCCACCAGCGGGTCGGTGAAGCCGTTGAGGAAGGTATAGCCTGCATTATCCTCAATATGGTGCCGGGCGTGGCGCCGCTTCGGCAACAACAAGCCGGCGCGTGCCAGGAAAGCCGCTGCCGGCGACAGTGAGTTGTGGGCCAGGTAATGCGACACTTCCGCCACGGACGACAATATCCCCGTATAGACGAGCGTATACAGCAATACGGGGTTGAGCGCCGGCAGATAAGATAACCAAACTATAGCGCCAAGAAAAGGGACCAGCCAGACCTTGGACCCGGTCTCGAGAAAATACACCGCCGCAAGACCGCGGTCGAGATACCTTGGCGTTTTGTGGTGCAGGTGGAAGTTGGCGATCAAGGGGCCGCCCAGCCACCCGTAATTGTCGTTGTTGTCCATGTGCAAATGGACCAGGCCGTTGAGAAAGTCCGTCAGCAGGTAAGCGGCGGCCAGGGCGGCCAGCTGCCGGGCCGGCCCGATAGAAAGTTCCAGCACGCGAAACAACAGGAAAACCTGCAATGAAATATTCGCGGCCGCTACGAACCAGCCGAAGACCTTATAGATCCTCCGGCCTTCATATAATTCCATCGCCGAATTGAATTGCTTCTGTTTTGTTTCCAGGTCCATTCCTGCCGTTCTCTTTTTCACCGCCGTGCGCCGCGGCTGACGCTTCAGCGGAAATCCGCCAGCGCCGGGCCTATATCTATATTGTCGAGGTTGGCGTCGACCAGCGGCTGCATACCGTCCAGGCCGCTCAGCTCCTCGTAAGAAGGCTTCGCCTTGCAGTAGATCACGCCCAGCGGCAGGCGTTCGCGCTGCGCCGCCAGCGCCATGGCCGCGGCTTTGTCCGCAACGTCGTGTTCCGTTCCGACCTTGTAGACGCGTTTGGCGTACCATTCGTAGGTATTTAGCTTATTGAACGACACGCAGGGCTGGAAAACGTCTATAAGCGAAAAGCCCTTGTGTTTTATCCCGGCCAGTATAAGTTCGGACAGGTGTTCACGCTCGGCGGCGTAACCGCGCGCCACGAAGCCGCAGCCCAGCGCCAGCGCGGTTTCCAGGGGAGGGAACGGCGCCAGTATCACGCCGCCGGGCTGTATCTTGGTCTTCAGGCCGGGCTCCGACGTGGGAGAGGCCTGCCCCTTGGTCAGCCCGTAGATCTGGTTGTCGTGCACTATCACGGTCAGGTCGACGTTGCGCCTGATGTTGTGGATGAAGTGGTTCCCACCCTCGCCGTAGCAGTCGCCGTCGCCGGTAGTCACTATCACGGTCAGTTCCCGGTCGGCTATCTTTGCCGCCGCGGCCGCCGGCAGGGACCGGCCGTGCAGCCCGTTGAAGAAATTGGCCTTGATGTAATGCGGCATCTTGGCCGCCTGGCCGATGCCCGAGACCAGCAGCAGGTCGCGCGGCTCTTTGCCGAGTTTTGCCAGCGCGGTTTTAAGCGCCGCCTGTATGCCGAAGTTGCCGCAGCCCGGGCACCAGGCTACGGGGTCGGCGGAATGAAAATCCTTTATCTCCATACCGGCGCCTCCTTCTCCAGCGCGGCCGAAACCCATTCAAGCGTGAAGGGGCGCCCGTCGTACCGTAGTATGGACCCGGCGGGCTTCAGCCCGGTTTCGCGCAGCATAAGCCTGGCCAATTGGCCGGAGGCGTTGTTCTCCACCGTAAGGACGCGTCCCGCCCCCTTCAGCGCGGCCAGCGCGGCTTCGGCCGGGAAAGGCCAGACCTGGGAAAAATGTATAAACCCGGCGTCCTTCGCCGCGGCGCAGGTCTCCCGCATTACGCCCAGCGTAGAGCCGAAGCCGCAGAGCATGGTGGCCGCGCCGGGATTCACTACGGTCGGCGGCAGGGTTTCCTTCGCCAGGCCCGCCAGTTTAAGGTGCAGCCGTTTCTGTGTCATCCTGGTGCGGACTTCCGCCGATTCGGTTATGTGCCCTTCGGGGCCGTGTTCGTCGCTGTCCGCCACGGCCAGCGGGCCGGGTTTTCCGGGGAAGGCGCGTGCGGACACGCCGTCCGCGGAATAAGCGTACCGGTCCGGCTCCGGGCCGGAGCCGGGTATGAAGATCCTTCCCCTGTCCGGCGGTTCGGCCGAGGCGTCGGGGAATTCTATATTGATAAGCGACTCCGCCAGGTGCTGGTCGGAGAGTATCAGCGCCGGCACCTGGAAGCGCTCTGCGGTATTGAACGCGCGTTTGGCAGCTAGAAAACATTCCTCCGGGGAGCCCGGGGTGTACACGGCGCGGGCGAATTCGCCGTGGCCCGCGTGAAGGGCGAACTCGAGGTCTTCCTGGGCCGTGCGCGTAGGGAAGCCCGTGGCCGGTCCCGGGCGCATTACCACGGCTATCACCAGCGGGGTTTCCGTCATCGCGGCCAGGCTCAGGCCTTCGCACATCAGCGCGAAGCCCCCCCCGGAACTGGATGTCATCGCCCTTACGCCGGCGAAAGAGGCCCCGACGGCCATGTTCACGGCGGCTATCTCGTCTTCGGCCTGCTCCACTATGATGCCGTACCTGGCGGCATAGTCCGCCACGGTGTTCATGATCCCGGTAGAAGGCGACATGGGGTAAGCGGAGTAGAACTTGCAGCCCGCCGAGATTGCCCCCAGCGCCAGGGCTTCGTTCCCGGCCAGCAGGAGATCGCTTTTGTGCGGCGCCCCGGCCAGCCGGAAGGCGCAGTCCTTCATGTTCTTCGCGGCATGTTCATAGCCCTTGCGGGCGGCCTGCCTGTTCTTTGCCGCCACCTCGCCGCCCTTAGCCGAGAACTCCCTGTCCACGGCTCTGCCCGCATCGTCAAAGCTCTCGCAGGTAAGCGCGGCTATTATACCCAGCGCTACTGAGTTGGCGTAGATGGGCCCGCCGGTTTCCTGCGCCAGGGCGTAGACGGGCGCGTCAAGCCAGCCCTCCTTCAGTCCTTTTATCCCGAACTTCTCCGCGTCCAGCACTAACAGGCCGCCCGGCGCCAGCGCGGCCATATTGGCTTCCACCGCTTCCTTATCGAGGGCTATGACAATATCGGCTTTTTCCCTGGGCGCGTAAACCGGGCCGGCCGCCGCGCGCACCTGGAAGAAATTAGTGCCGCCGCGTATGCGGGACATGTAATCCTGGATGGCGAAAACATGGCGGCCGCTGTCCTTGTACATGCGGCAGAGCATCATGCCGGCGGCCACGATCCCCTGGCCGGCCTCACCGGTTATCCTTATGTTGATCTCGCTGTTCATTGTAAGCTCCCGTACCCGGCGGCGCCGAAATAGAACCTGCACCGGCTGACGACTGAATAAAACCTCTCAGGAATTCCCGGTACGCCGGCAACCTCCGGGCGAGGCGGAGTTATTTAAAAATTCCAGAAAACTGTCCCGGTTTTTGATATTATAGATAAAATAAACGTAAGCGGGCGCCTTAAGGGCACTTTTATTAAAAAGCAGCGCGGGCCGGTTCCGGCCAGGGAGGGGAATATGGAAGTAAAAGAAGCTATAGAGAAAAGACGCGCCTACAGGGCTCTGGGCCCGGTTGAGATAACCGACTCCGGGCTGCGCGAGCTGGCCGCCGCGGCGCAGCTGACCGCCTCGTGCTTCAATAACCAGCCGTGGAAATTCATCTTTGTCCGGAGTAAGGCCGCCCTGGAAAAAATGCACGGATGCCTGAGCAGGCACAACGACTGGGCGAAGAACGCCCCCCTGATTATAGCCGCTTTCGCCGGGAAAGATAACGACTGCGTGATAAAAGAGAGGGAGTATTACCTTTTCGACCTAGGGATGGCGGTCTCCGCCCTGCAGCTGCGCGCCGTGGAAATGGGGCTGGCGGCGCACCCCATCGCCGGGTTCGACAGCGAAAAAGCGCGGGTGGAGTTGGGCATCCCGGCAGGGAACCTGGTTCTTACGCTGGTGATCGTAGGGGAAAAAACGGAGGACCTGGCCGCGCTTACGCCCCAGCAGGCGGAGACCGAGAAGAGCCGGCCGCAGCGGCTGCCGCTGGAAAATATTTTCAGCGTGGACGCTTACGACGAGAAACTGGCCGTGAAACCCGCGCGCTAAGGGAATAGGGGGGGATAGGGACGCGGCTGACTTTCTTGCTTATTTGCAATATGCCTCTGAAAAAAACCGGGTCCTTTGGAGGACCCGGTCTTTTATTTTAACCGCGCGGCGACTTCTGCCGTTAGTTGCAAGTTCCCTGATACGTGTAGATCCTTTCCGAGCTGGAAGCCTTGCCCTGGTAGTCGGCAAGGGTTTTCTCGCCCTGCACGAACCTGGCGTTGATGTCCCTTAAGGTGGTTTCAATGAAGTAGCAGACGAACATCGTGCCGGGGCGGCTCACCCAAACGGTATGGCAGTTGGGTGTGTTATACTGGCCGGGGTGCTGGCCGTGGTTCTTGCTGACCTCGGCGCTGGGCACTGAAGGCACGGAGGCGAGGTTCGAGAAGTCAGTGGTCTGGTCTAACTTGGCGATAGTCGCCTGAGTGGTTTCAAGGGCGGGCTCCACGCTCTTGGCGATAGAGCGGCAAACCGTCTGGGGATACTGGTAAGTGCAGGATTCCCTTCCGGACTGCTCAGGTGATCTTTCAACTTTCGTGACCAGGTTCCCGGTCAGGTCGAAGTTCTGCCCTAACTGTGCGGCTGTCAGAGTGAAGTTCTCGCCCAGCTCTATGTTCTTGTCGAACTTCAGCTTAATGACCGTCGCGGGGTTGGCGTTAGCCACCGCCAGCGTTAACTGCTTCTTCTGGCCGGACTTCCCCATGATGACCTTGGTCGAGAACAGAAGGCGAATACGGTGCTTTACCGCACCGAGCCGAAGGCGGGGAAGTCGGAAGTGCTGGTGCTGACGCCCGTCGAGTTCCTGCGGCGCTGGACGCTGCTGATGCCGCCGCCCAAGGCTATGCCGGTGCCGTATCAAGAGCTATGCCCCCCAGACGGCCGAAGCCATAGAACCCGCACCGGCCGACGATTAAGGCAAACGCTCACCCCCACCCCGAACTCCCGGCGACAACCGGGCGCAGAGGGCTTTTTTTAATTTAAAGAAATTCGCCGATTTTTTTGTATTATTACGAAATAGCAGGAAGGGGAGCTTTTTCCGAAAAATTTTTAAGCAGCGGAAAGAGCAAAATTAAGGAAGAACTAACAAAAACAGGCCTTATACGGACTACAATGCCGGACTACGCTGAATAAAACGCAGATTGACGAGTGTGCGTCCATTCCGATATACTTTTCCTGGTGGCCTCCTTTCCGAGTTCACAACTGATATGGATATCGTAGGATATCTGATATCCAAAAAGGCTTTGCGCCTTGTGCGCCACTAAGCCTCTCGGAAGGAAGCCACCCTTTTCATATTACCAGGTTAGTCATTTAGGCATCAGCGTCCCCTGCCTCCAAAAAAAGGCCCGGTCGGAAGACCGGGCCTTTTTATTGCAGGGCAAAGGACTTATTTTGCGGTGGCGTTTATCCAGGCAAGGGCGGCGTTCACTTTGGAGTAGACGCCGTACTTGTTGGGGCGGGCGCAGCCTTCGCCCCAGCTCACTATGCCGGCCAGGGTCCTGTTGGCGCCGGTGCCGGTTACCAGGGGGCCGCCGCTGTCGCCCTGGCAGGAATCCTTGCCTCCCTCGGCGAAGCCCGCGCAGATCATGGAATCGAATATCCCGTCGGGGTAGGCCGCGCTGCAGATCTCCTTGGAAACCAGCGGAACGGTGACTTTAAGGAGGTTCTTGGAGAGGCCGCCGCTTTCGCTGGTGGTGCCCCAGCCGGCGGTGACGAAGTCCACTTTGCCGGAGAGTTCCTTGGTGTTCAGGGCTATAGGCGCGAATTTGGAGTCGCCGCTGAGCTTTACAAGGGCGTAATCGTTATTCAGGAGGTTGCTGTCCCAGCCGGGATTCTTTATTACCTCCAGGACGGTGAACTTCTCGGTGCCGGTAGTCAGGCCCTGGGTATGGAGACCGACAACGACGTTTTTGAAGTAGCCGACGCAGTGGGCAGCGGTGAGCACCCAGTTCTTCTTTATGAGGGAGCCGCCGCAGACATGGCTGCCGTAGGAGCTCTGGAGAGAAACTATGAAGGCGAATTCGCCCTTGGCGGCTTCCACGCCGCCGACTATCTTCGGGAAGGCGGCGGACGCGGTGAATTCCTGGTCCGGCACGTTGGTTACGGGGACCTCGATGGTCCTTATGATAGAGGGAAGGTCGATAGCGACGGGATTGTCGAAATCAACGGTGTTAGCCGCATTGCTGATGCCCGGGGTCATGGCCAGGGCGATTACGAGTGCCAGGTTTTTCATTCAGTATATCTCCTAATCAGGTTAGTGTTGACTACCCCTTCAGTTTCTCAAAAAAACTGACTAATGTCAATAGAAAAATATAGGCCCAATAGCCCGGGTGTGTCTGGGCCATTCGGCCTATTTCCCCCGCCAGCAAGAGCCGGGCGTGGCGCGCCCCTATTTGGCATATAAATATGAGGTCGCCGGGCCCGATTAATAACTATACATATACGTTTTCGGATTATTCACATCCGGGTGGCTGCAGTTTATTATGACCGTGCCCAACAGTTTCGAGTCCATGTCGTTCACGTAAATCCAGCCCCCGGAATCGTCCACTTTTTTATCCAGGTCAGCCATCTCCCTGACCCCCGAAACCAGTTTAACGGTGTTCGAGCTTTTGCTGTGCCCGGGAGGCATCACGGAAGGGACCATTTGCAGGTACTTTGCCCCCTGCGTAAGTTCGGCAAAGTCTTTAGGGAAAGTCCCCTCCGTGTCCCCGTAAAAGATCTGGATGGCAGAGCGTATGCTGCTTAAAGCGCCTTTTACCCGGCCGGATTCCGCCTTTTCCTTCATCAGCCTGAGCTGCTTCTGGTCAACACTGCCTTCCAGCGCCTTCTCGATCTTTTTAAGCGTCTCCAGCCTGTTGGCATCGCCGGCAGCGTCATCCTGGGGCGACCTGTAGCCCAGATACTGTATCGCCATCTGCATTTTTTGCAGCTCCGTGGCCAATTCCAGGCGCAAAAGGTTCTCCTCCCCCATAGCCTTGCGCACCGCTTTGACAACTTCCATCTTTTTAGCCAGCTCCTCCTTACCGTCCTTCTCCATGCCGGTCATCATAGCCTTAAGCATGGTATTAACATTCCCCGCCGTTTCCTGTATCTCCATTTTCTTCTCCGGGTTAGTAGAAACGGTCTGCGCGCCGGCTGCCTGCGCCAAAAAGAAACCTGCCAGAATAACTGAAGTCATTTTATATTCCCCTTTATCGGTCCGATCCCGAGTTGCTGTCCGCTTATTCGCGAATTTACGGTAGAGCTTTTTACCAAAAACCACGAAGGTTAAGAACAACGCCGCTACCACAACGACCGGGATAAGCATAGCCGCTATCGAGACCAGCACCGCGGCGGCAAATTCCCCGATGGCAAAAACCGGGTTGGCCAGACCGCCGGTCATGGCAGTAGACATAGCTCTCAGAACTACCGTAGATGCCTGCACGGCCCCGGCCGAGCCGCCGCCGGCGATAACTATTAAAGACCACTTCAGAACAGGGTTCATGTCGGGGATCACGGAGGCGGCCGCCAGAACGCCGGCCAGGACAGCGAGCGGGGTGGCGATAGCATCCAAAGCATGGTCCACCCAGGGGATGAAATAACCCAGCACTTCGAACAGGGTAGCGATAGAAAGAACTATAACAGCCTGGGATGACGCAAGCCACTGAAACCCCGGGCTCAAAGGAAGATGCCCGGTCAACCCGGCAACGCTTACGACCAGCAAAGGCGCGAACACGCGGAACCCGCAGGCCGCGCTTAAGCCGACTCCGACGCAGACATTAAAGACTATAGTGCCGTAAATCAATTTCTCCTCCTAAGACACGGAAACTTCTGTCTTTTAAAATTAAACCATATAAAAAGTGCCGGCACCTTTCCCTATGGCGACCGCGCGCTTCCCGACTCCCTCCGCCGCTTTTATCTTTTCAGGGAAGCTGGCGGGCCGCCCGCAGGCAGAGTTCATCTACGCCTTCGTCCACGGCGCGGCGGTCCAGCCCCGGGGCGTTTACCAGCACGGCGAAAGCATAGAGCTTGCCGCTGGCGGAATGCAGGTACCCCGCCAGGTTGCGCGCCGGCCCCACGGTGCCGCTCTTGAGGCGCATCCCCTCGGCGATGGGATCGCCCTTCATCCGGCCCTTGGCCGTAGCCAGGGACTCGTAATAGACCGGGAACAGCGGCGTGCCGTGCATGTGCAGCAGGAGTTTCACCAGGCCGGCCGCCGTGAAACGGTTGTCCTGGGAAAGGCCGCTGCCGTCCACAAGGCGGAACTGCTCGCTGCCAAGCCCGATCCCGCCCAGGAAATTATATACCGGGCCGACGCCGCCGGCGAAGCTGCCGCTCCCCGCCGCCTCTTTCCCCAGGGCTTTAAGCAGGTGCTCGGCGTACAGGTTCTGGCTGTTCGTGTTGACGATCTTGACGAGCTCCGCCAGGGGCGCCGAATTCCAGGCGAAGGCCGGGACCAGGCCCTCGTCCCGCAGGCCGGCTCTTTCCCAGGAGACTATGCCGGAGACCTTGATGCCTTTTTTCTTCCAGGCGCGCTTTAAAGCCTCCGCCGCGAAGCGGGCGGGATCGTGCACCGAAACATAATCTTTGCGGCTCCTCCCGGCCGGGATGAAGCCGAAGAAGGTGACCGTGTTGGTTCCGGGTTCGCGGATGTAATCCAGGGTGAACGCGCTCCCCGGCGCACCGGTCACTGCCTGGTTCTTTACCTTTAAGTAGCCGAAATCCGGAGTCAGCACTATTTTCGGGCGCCGCCCCGGCTTGACCGCGGGCCGGAACTCCAGGTCAACGCAATTATCGTTGAACGCTATGGCCGAGTTCTCGGCCTGGTACCAGTAGGAAAGCTCCCCTTCCGGCCAGGACGGGTGCACCGCGGGGCCCTCGAAGTAGCGCCCGTCCAGGACCAGGCGCCCGACCCCGGTCACGCCCAGGGCGGCCAGGGACCCGGCCCAGGCCTCAAATATCTCGTCGAGGCTGGCGCGCCCGCGGCCGGAGACGGAGGGGTCGCCGGTCCCGCGCCAGACCAGCACCGAGAGTTTCTTCCGGCCGAGCTCGTTCTTGTCCATAAGGAACGTGGTGGTGAAGCGGAAATCCGGGGTCAGGCGCGTAAGCGCGGCGGCGGTGGTGGCCAGTTTGGCTGTGGAGGCCGGGACCAGCGGCAGGTCGGGATTGCGGGAATACTGGACGGCGCCGTCCTCCGCCGAAGCGAAGATTACCGCCACCTGGGCGCCGGCAAAGGGCCCGGTGGAAAGGATAGCGTCGGCCCCGGCCGTGAAGTCCTGGGCCGAGAGCCTGCCGGCGGCAAGGCACAGGCCAAGCAGGGTTTGAACAACCCAAAGTTTTTTTGTGCGGGGCCTCTCCATAATCAATATTATACACAAGCGCGAACCCGGCACCGGGAGCAGGCCCCGGCCGCCCGCATCAACCGCTTTATCCGAACAAAAGATCCCGGTAACTTTTCCTGTACGGTGCAGCTGCCGCCGGCTAGCCGGCGGCGCCGGCGGCGGACCGCGGCTGCCGGGCCCCGCGCATCAGGGCGTAGTAGACCCCGGCCGAGACGCCGAAGCTGACGAACCAGGCGTAGTGATAGAGCGACTTGAAGAAAGCGGGGGCGGCGGCGAGTTTGACGACGTCCAGGAACCCGGGGACGCACGGCAGGATGCCCAGCACCAGCGCGATCACCGCGGCGCGGTTGAAGCCGCCGGTATACCAGTACGGCCCCTCGCGCCGGTAAAGGCCGGGCAGGTCCAGGTTCGCGCGGCGGATGAAGCAGTAGTCGGCTATGAGGACGCCGCCGACGGAGCCCAGCAGCGCCGAGTAGCCCACCAGCCAGGTGAAGATGTAGCCCGACGGATCGGCCACCAGCTTCCACGGCTGGATGAGGATGCCGATGACGCCGGTGATGAACCCCCCTCTGCGGAAGTTGATGTGCTTGGGCCAGAGGTTGGCGAAATCGTTGGCGGGGCTGACCACGTTGGCGGCCAGGTTGGTGGCCAGCGTGGCCAGGCACAGGGCGAACAGCGAGACGGCGAGCACCAGCGGGTTCTTGAACTTGGTGATCAGCACCACCGGGTCCCACACCGGGGCGCCGTAGATCACTATCGTGGCCGAGGTGACCGCTACGCCTATGAAGGAGTAGAGCGCCATAGTGGCCGGCAGGCCTATGGTCTGGCCTAGAAGCTGGTCGCGCTGGCTGCGGGCGAAGCGGGTGAAGTCGGGAATATTGAGCGAGAGCGTGGCCCAGAAGCCGATCATGCCGGTGAGCGACGGGAAGAAGACCAGCCAGAACTGTCCCGCTTTGGGCCCCCCCGCCACGAACTGCGACGGCTGGCTGAGCATGGGGCCGAAGCCCCCCGCCTGCCGGTGCGCCCACGCCAGCAGCGCCAGGCCCAGGATGATCAGGAGCGGCGCCTTGATGTCTAAAAGGATGCGGATGGACTCGATGCCTTTGTAGATGACGAACATGTTGATGGACCAGAAGAAGAGGAAGCAGGCGAGCTGGGGCGCGGAAATGCCCGCCACTAGCGGCGCGGCGGTCTCCCACGCGGGGTAGTAGATGGCCAGGATCTTGAAGATGGCCCAGCCGCCTATCCACGTCTGGATGCCGAACCAGCCGCAGGCGACCAGCGCGCGCAGCAGCGCGGGGATGTTGGCGCCGAGCACGCCGAAGGACGGCCGGCAGTAGACGGGGAACGGGATGCCGTACTTGGTGCCGGCGTGGGCGTTCAGGAGCATCGGCACCAGCACTATGGCGTTGCCGAGGAAGATGGTGAGCACCGCCTGGTACCAGTTCATGCCCTCGGCGATAAGCGAGGAGGCCAGCATGTAGGTGGGGATGCAGGCGGACATGGAGATCCACAGCGCGGCGATGTCCTTCAGCCCCCAGCGCCGGTCCTTAAGCAGCGACGGCGCTATGTCGCGGTTCCAGTAGGGGGAGCCGGAGACGTCTTCGGTAAGTTCGTGTATGCCGCCGGTAACGCGGACGCCGTGTATAGACATAAGGGACATTGTTGACTATGCTCAGATTCTACATCTTTTCCCCCCGGCTAACCCAGCGCGACAGGCCGCTGTCACGGAATGAGCTAGAATATTAGGGTAAGGAGAAACCATGACGCCGGACCTGCTGGGAAAATTAATGGCTTTGCTGAGCGCCGTCCTCTGGGCCGGGGCGGTCATTTTTTTTAAGCTGGCCGGCGACAGCGTGCGGCCGCTGGCCTTGAATCTCTATAAGACCGCGCTCACCGCCGCTATACTGCTGCCGTTCCTGGTTTTTACCGGGGCCCCGCTTATCCCGCCCGCGCTCCCTAATTCCCAATGGCTGGCTATCATCGCCAGCGGTATCCTGGGCATCGCCGTTTCCGACACGCTGTTCTTCGCCTGCCTCAACCGCATCGGGGCCGGGATGAGCGCCATAGTCGATTGCCTGTACGCGCCTTTCGTGATGACCGCTGCCTGGCTGTTCCTGTACGAGAATCCGAGCCCGCAGCAGCTGGGCGGCGGCGCGCTGGTGATAACGGCGGTGCTGCTGGCCGCTTTCAGGCGCAGCGGCGCGCTTCCGCCGAAAAGGATAATCGGCGGGATCCTGTACGGGGCCGCGTCCATGGCCCTCATGGCCATCAGCGTAGTGCTGATGCGCCCGGCCCTCGACCACGCCCCGGTCTTCTGGGTGATAGAATTGCGCCTGCTGGCGGCCTTGGCCGCCCTGGCGGTGCTGTTCGCCCTGCAGAAGGACCGCCGGCAGCAGCTGGCCCCGCTGTGGCAGAAAGGGAGCCGCTTTTACGCCTTCTGGGGGAGCATCCTGGGCAACCTGATAGCCATGACCCTGTGGGTGGCGGCCTTCAAATACACGTCGGTGAACTCGGCCGCGGTCCTGAACCAGACCAGCACCGTGTTCGTGGTGATCCTGGCCACCGTGTTCTTAAAGGAAATTTTCACCCGCCGCCGGCTGGCGGCCACCATCCTGGCCATCGCCGGTTCGCTGCTGATCCTGCCGGGATAATTACGGTTCTGATCTGCTGAATCAAAAATCATCGGCATTCTATATCCCGAAAGGCCCAGAAACAATAGGTCTAATAACAAACCCGGCTTGGGTCCTTTGGCCGTTGGCTGAGCGTCTAAGAAGAGCTATCCTATTAACAGCAGATTAGAGGTATAAAATAAAGCGAGGTAGAAAATGTATAAAAGAACCGCAATAGTGTTGGGTTTCCTTCTTGCCGCCGGTGTGAGTTCCAGCCGCGCGGACGAAATTAAAGTTTCAGACCTGCAGAAACAAGGTTTCGTTATTCAAATAAACGGCGAGCAGATAAGCTTCCCTTTGCCGGGACAGCCTCAGCAGGCTTGTGGTTCAGCCCAACCCTGCGGCAGCATTGCAATTGCCAATGCCAACGGTAATGCCCACGCTACCGCGAACGCTAACGGCAATTCCCACGCTAACGCCAACGCTAACGGCAATTCCCACGCTAACGCCAACGCTAACGGCAATGGCCACGCTAATGCGAACGCCAACGGCAATGCCCAGGCGAACGCCAACGCTAACGGCAATTCCCACGCTAATGCGAACGCTAACGGCAATGGCCACGCTAATGCGAACGCCAACGGCAATTCTAACGCGAACGCTAACGCTAACGGCAATTCCCACGCTAATGCGAACGCTAACGGCAATGGCCACGCTAATGCGAACGCCAACGGCAATTCTAACGCGAACGCTAACGCCAACGGCAATTCCCACGCTAATGCCAATGCCAACGGCAATTCTAACGCGAACGCTAACGCCAACGGCAATGCCCAAGCTAATGCGAACGCGAACGGCAATGCCACTGCGAATGCGAACGCCAACTCTGCCGCCTGCCAGGCTGGCGGTACGAACTGCTATCCGCCCGCCCCGTACCCGAACCCCGGCTACCGCCAGTTCAGCTTCGACAGCGGCGATTTCACCTTCGCAAGCGACGCCCGCAAGTCAATGAACAACGCCATTGCCGAGCTTCAAAGGGCCGGGTACCCCATACTGGAGAAACGCGACAACGTCAACTCATATACCCTGGTCTTCCTGGCTACGAACTACGCCGGGATAAAACAGTATAAAAGCGGCCAGTTCACTTTCCTGAGCGACACAGAAAAGGCGGCGAACGAAGCCGTCACGACCTTAAGATCGCGGGGCATGATCGTTCTTGAAAAGAAGATCGATTGGACGTCATTTACCGTAAGCTATCTGAACCCTGGCTGGAACTGACCGGTAAACAACCGCTGTAACATCTCTGTATAAAAAATGGACCCCCGGAAGGAGCCTGGCTCTTTTCGGGGGTCTTGCTTTGGCAACTTAACCCGGGGGCTTTAACCGTAAAGATCTTTTTGATAGTCGCGATAGGCGCAAGGCATTGACTTTTTAGAATATTCATGTCATACTATATGTAATGAATACTGAAGTCCAGCTTACGCAGAAGAGCGACGGGACCCTGCTGCTCCTGGCGGGCGGGCGGAGCGCCCGCGTGTGCACGGTGGCCCAGGCCGCCGCGGCGCTGAAGCGCACGCGCAGGCAGGTTTACCGCTATATCGAAACCGGCGTACTGCGCCCCGAGGCCAAAATGCTCGGCGAGTGGCTGCTGGACGCCGCGGAAGTGGAAAAAGCGGCGCTCAGGCCCCGGACCGCGCAGCCGCTGCCGAAAAAGCTCTCGCACCTTTTTCCCGAGTATGACATCTCCGCGCTGAACGCGGGCAGGGACAGAACGCTGGTTATCGCGCGCGTGCTGGAAAGCGGCGGCCGGGCGGAAATTGACTGGGCGTTCAAGCGCTACGGCCGCGCGGAGCTCGCCTCTTTCCTCAGGGAAGACGGCTCCAGGCTCCTGGGCGCACGTTCGCTGAGGCTCTGGTCGCTGGTGCTGGGCGCGGTTCCCGGTCCGCTCCCGGAGTGGCGCAAATCCGGCATTTGGAGGGCTTAATGGACTGGCAGGAAAAAGTTCTGGACAGATCCGGGCACGACTCCGCGCGGCGCCTTGCCGAAGCCGCGGGCGGCGACTTTTACCTGGCCGGCGGCACCGCCCTGGCGCTCAGGCTGGGACACAGGATCTCACTGGACCTGGACCTGTTTTCCGCCGCCTGCCGCTTAACCCGGCCCGACAGGCTGGCGCTGAAGGTAAAATTGGAGACATCCGGGCCGCTGGGGATACTGGAAGAAAAAGACGGAACCTGTCACCTGCGCCTTGACAAGACACCGGCCAGCCTTTTTTATTACCCCTACAAACTGCTCCTGCCCACCGCCGTGTGGAACGGCCTTAAAGTCGCTTCAATAGAAGACATCGCGGCCATGAAGCTGAGCGCCGTGGTAAGCCGGGGCTCAAAAAAAGACTTTATCGACCTTTTTTATATTTTCAGCCTGTTTAAACCCGCCGACATCTTCGGCTGGGCGGAGCTCAAATTCTCCGACCACCCCGATTTCACCATGCAGGCCGCCAAGGCGCTGGTGTATTTCGACGACGCCGAAAAGGAGCCCGCGCCCAGGATGCTGAAGCCGGCCCCCTGGCGCGAGATCAAAACCTTCTTTGAAAAAGAAATCCCGCGGTTCCTGAAATTCCGGTGAAGGCCCGGACTTAACCTCGCGGCGGAGGCAATACGCTTATTGGGATGTTCAGGAAAACTTCGGCCGGGCGGTATGCTGCTCTATGTCCCATTCCCAGGAGCCGCCGGGCGCGCGCCGCAGGCTGATCACTATCCAATTCTCGCCCGGGTTCATAGAGAACTTCCTGGCCGCGGAGTTCCCCAGCACCCCGGAACGGACCAGGAGCTCGTGCGGGCCGGCGGGCGGGTTTACGGTGATCTCGTCGATGCAGGGCTGCGGGCCCCCGTACCGGAGGGTTTTCTCGGCGGCGACCTTGCCGTCTATCAGGACGGTGAGCTCCAGGGCCTTCGTAAGGGAGCTGCACGGAATATAAATATGGAGCGTTTCTGATATTTGGCTTCTTTTTTCGATCTGTACCAGAGCGGCACTTATGGACAGGAGGATCACTAGCGCGGCGATCGCTTTACTGTAGCGCATGGCAGGATTTTCCTTATAAATACCGTTAAAATTCAGCTGCCGATATTATATCAAAAGCTTTTTTCCGCCTGATCCAGCGCGAACTCTTCGCCGTTCTTAAGGACTTTGGCCCTTTTGCCGAAGGTGGACGTGAATTTTTCGGGGTCTCCGGCGTTTACAGGGATTATATAGCGCGGCCTTTTATTTTCCACCAGTTTCCTTATCGTGGAAAAGTACGCGTGGCCGGAGGACGGGATGGCGATGGCCTCCATTCTTTGGGCTTTGAACCACTCGAGCGTCTCCCGCATGCCGGGCTCGTCGCCGTAGCTTTCCCAATCGGAATACACGAAGGCGGCGCCGCCGAAATCTTTTATCTGCTCGTCCACCCAGAGCTGCGAATTGGCGCGCACGGGGATTATCAGCTTGCGCAAATTGTCGTTCACCCAGTCCCAGCCGAACATCACGGGGCGCATCCGCCTGAAAATCCCGGCGTATTCGGTCAGCTGGTAGATCCGCTGCGTAGCGGCGTTCCTGACGATGCGCAGGTACTCCGTGTCCAGGCCGGGGATCTTCAGCTCCACGCCCTGCTTGAGCGCCAACTCTTTCAGCCTTTCCAGCACCAGCACCGTGTAGCCGTCGACGACAAGGTAGCGTTTTGTATTCCTGGCTAAAGCGGCCAGGCTTGTAAGCAGGCCTATATCCTGCCCCGCGCACATGAAATAGACAGCGCCGTGCTGGTCCTTCACCATGGGCTCCAGGTGGTCCATGACCTCCTGCTCGTCGGGGCCTTTCTCGATACCTGCCCGGACGCCTTCGGTTATCAGCGCGTCGACCGGGCCCATGCTGGCGGCGAGGAACTGCTTGAAAGCGTTGGCTTTGCCGCCGTGCGCCCTGAAATCACCGGTATAAATTACTCTTTTTCCTTCGGACTCTATCAGGAAAGCGAAGGATTCCGCCGCCGTATGGTCCATCAGGTAAGGGGTTATGACGAAACGGCCGACTATGAATTTGTGGCCTTTCCGGAAATAGTGAATGTTGGCGGGAAGCTTTTTTCCGTCGCGCGGCATCTTGGCGTTTATACGTATAACGTCTTCCATTATCTCGGTCATGAAGACTTTGATGCCGGGATTAATGGGCCTGGCGAGGAGGGCGCCGTAGTGGCTCAGATGCGTGTGGGAGATAATGAGGCCGAGGATGGGGTGAGAGGCTTTGTCGTCGTAAAGCCCGGGGATGTTCAGGATGGTTTCTTCGTCGGCCGCCCCCGGCAGGGCGCCGTAATCCAGCAGTATCCTGGATTTCCCGGAAACAAGCTCTATGCAGTTCCCGCCTGTCTCCTCAGCACCGCGGTGCACGATTATTTTCATAACTACAGTAATTATATGTTTTTGCGCTCAATACAACCCGACACGCCCTTGTCGGGGTGGTGTTGTATACTGTTATGGTCAGGAGAAAGTTTATGTTCGCCAAACGGATATCCAAATCGCAGTTCATGATGGGGCGGCAGTGCCTTAAGAGGCTCTGGCTTTATAATTACCGGCGTGACCTCAAGCCCCCGGTCAGCCCGGTTCAGCAGCAGGTCTTCGACCAGGGCCATGCCATCGGCGCGCTGGCCCGTGAATATTTTACCGGCGGCGTGCTGGTGGATGCAGATTTTAAACATATCCCCGCGGCCCTCAAGCATACCGCCGAACTTGTCGCCGGCGAAGCTAAGGTTATATTCGAGGGCGCTTTCATTTCCAGCAATGTGCTGGTGCGCTGCGATATACTGAAGCGCAACAGCGACGGGTCCTGGGACCTGATAGAGGCTAAGGGTTCCACCGCGGTGAAGGACGAGCATCTGCAGGACGTGGCCGTGCAGCGCTATGTGCTGGCGGGGGCCGGGCTGAAGATCAATAAGACGTTTTTGATGCACATAGACGGCAGTTTTGTGAAAAGCGGGCCGATAGACGCAAAGAAATTCTTCGCGCTGGGAGATATAACGAAAGAGACCGCCGCTATTGCGGCTGAAATAGGGCAGGACCTTGAAAGGTTCATGGAAGCGCTGGGCTCCGTCGAAGCGCCGGAGACCGGCATAGGCCAGCATTGCTCCGACCCTTATGACTGCGAATTCCGCGGGCATTGCTGGAAGGGGATACCGCCACATTCAATTTACGATATCCCGCGCCTGAGCTGGGAAAAGAAGAACACTCTTAAGGCCATGGGGATACTGCTCTTCAGGAATGTGCCGGACAGCTTCGACCTGAGCGACGGGCAGAAGCTGGCCTTGAAGGTGGAGAAGACCGGCGAGACTCTATTGAACAAGAAAGAGATAGCTAAATTCGTAAAGAAGATAAAATATCCCCTGTACCACATAGATTTTGAAACCATAATGCCGGGGCTGCCGCTTTACGACGGCTCAAGGCCGTATCAGCAGGTCCCGTTCCAGGTTTCCCTCCACGTGCAGGCGGGGCCGGGCGCCGAGCCCTGTCATTTTGAATATCTCGGGGACGGGAAAACCGACCCGCGGCCCGGCCTTATCGGCTTCCTGCTGGCCAACATAGGCCCGGAAGGCACGCTGCTGGCTTACAACGCGTCTTTCGAGGCCAAGAGGATAGAGGAGCTGGCGCGGGACTTCCCGGCGTCGGGCGGGGCCTTATCGGCCCTGATCGGCCGCTTCGAGGACCTTATGCAGCCTTTCCTGGAGCGGGCTTATGTGCACCCGGCCTGCCACGGGAGGTTCTCGCTGAAGAAGATCCTGCCGGCGCTTATCCCGGACATGACTTACGAGGGCCTCCCCGTAGCCAACGGCGGCGACGCGCAGCTGGCATATTTCAATATTCTTTCGGGGAAGCTCCCTCCCGACGAAGCGGAGCAGCTCCGCAAAGACCTTAAAGTCTACTGCGGCCAGGACACGCTGGCCATGGTAAAAATACTGGAGCATCTTATCGGTATCGTTTAGCCCCCCGGCCGGGTCCCAGGGCAGGGTAGGTCCTATAGCCCTTTTGCCCGAAAGCGCGGCCTGCTAGGCTATATACATGGTTAGTCAATATGAACTTTGAAAGCGCGAAAACAATCTTTATTAAGACCGCAGCCGCGGCGGCGCTGCTGTTGTCCGCCGCACAGGCCGGGGCAGGCTGGGATACCGACCTGGAGGAATTGCAGCGGCTTTCGGCGGTGGATATAACGGCCATGGCCGCAGCGGCGCCGCGCACGCCCGAGGTTGGCAAGGCGGCCGTTGTTACCAGCGCCTGTTCAACGTCCAAAGTGTTCCGCTTTGGCGGGGCTTATTTCAGAAAGCTGGTCACGCGCGAAGGCGCGAAGATCACGGGCATACAGGCGGAAGGCGCGCTGCCGCTGGTCTCCTTCGACCCGGACCGCTACTACACGGCGACAGAAAAGAAGAAGGATTACCAGACCGGACCGCTGGACAGACCGAGCGTTTACATGGGGGCCAACTCGCCCTCGAACGAGCTGGACTGCGGCCTCACCTGGGACAGGGTTTACACTTCATCGGGCATGGCGGTGCTGATCTCAAGCCAGTCCGCACGTTTCACATTGGCGAAGGACAAGGACACGCTTTACGGCGGCGACGGCGCGAAGCTGGCCTCCGGCGGAAAGGCCGTGGCGGCGAAGATAGCGGAACTTAAGTTGAAGCCGGAGCTGGCTTTCCGCCCTTTCTGGCGCACCACCGGCATGGGTGAGCCCTCCTGGCACAACCCGACGGTGGGCGCGCCTGACAACGTGTATTTCCACCCGGGCGAGAAGATAAAGATGGCGGTGAGCTTTGCAGGCGGAGACAATTTCAGACTGGACATCTCAGCCGGTGAGCGCAGTTTCAGCGTGACTTTCGCGCAGAAGGGCTTTCAGGGGAAGCGGTCGTTCAAGCGCATAAATTCCATAGACCAGTTCAGGGTGGTGGACGGGGTGCGGCAGGGCAACGAGAACCGCAGCGTGATACCCACTAAAACACGCGTGACCGGCGCGCTGTGGACCAGCACAATGGTGCTGCGCGGCAGCGCGGCCCCGGCTGCTTTTACCGGCGTCAATTGCGTGGAGCATCGCGGGCGGGATACGGCGGCGCGCTACGCGGACATTTTTAGGGCGTCCGGCTGGACAGACAACGGCGGAGAAAACCTGGAGATAATCCCTTAAGCTCCCTCCGTAAAAAGGGGCACCTTTCCACCGCCAATATATCCGAAAATATGACCACCCGTGACCCTTCACAGTTTGTAAGCTGGCTTTACCTGGACACCGAGTAAATTACTCTTGCCGCTTTTTTCCACAAAACAACATTTTTCAACCCGACAAGCCGTTGTCGGGTTGACCTGCTATATTATCACAGTCTTACGCGGGCGCAATTCCCGGGGGGCGGCATGCGCGCTGAAGAAAGGCTGTCTGTTAAACCAATACCGGCTTTTAAACCGGCTGAGCCCGGGCATTGCCGTGGCGGCCGGGAAACGCCCGGCTACCGCGCCCGCGCTCCCGGCAGCCCTCTGTCCCGTATAGTCCTCAACAACCTGCAGGAATTCGGGCAATGGCTGAAAAACCCGCCGGATTTACGGCCCCCCTGCCCTCAGTCCTCTGTAATATCCACGCTCGAAAAATTCATTGAATGCGGCGTAATGCGCTATGGCGCGGTGCGCTTCCGCTGCCCCGGATGCGGGGGCAATATTTTCGTGGCCCTTTCCTGTAAGCGCCGGGGCTGCCCGAATTGCGATGCAAAACGCTCCGCCATTATAACCGGCCAGGCCCTGGAGCGGCTGCTGGCCTTTGTGCCTTACAGACAATGGGTATTAGTGGTGCCCAAACGGCTGCGGTATTTCCTGAACCACAATCCGGCGCTGGCGGGCGAGCTTTCAAGAATATTCGCCGGTGAAATAAACCGCTTCCTCTGCCAAAACGCCACCGGGACTCCGGCACAGCTTCATTTCATTCAAAGGTTCGGCGGGGCACTAAATCTGCATATCCATGTGCACGCTGTGGTTTCGGACGGGGTCTTTAATTTGAAAATGAATGTGCTGGGCCGCAACGAAGTTGTCTTCACCCCGGTCCCCTGCCCTACGGACGGGCAGCTAGCCGCTATTGTAACGGCTGTCCGCAAAAGATTCATCAGGCGCGTCCGCAGGGCTTGCGGGCTAAGCCAGGAAGCCGCGGAGAA